>CAZEJW010000024.1:3747-35444 GCA_964512685.1 uncultured Leptospirales bacterium
AGGGAATAGAACAGGGAATAGAACAGGGAATAGAACAGGGAATAGAACAGGGAATAGAACAGGGAATTCAAAAAGGCAAGGAGCAGGGAGAATATAACAAAGCTGTTGAAATCGCAACCAGCCTGATTGGATTACTTGATAATAAAACAATTGCAGAAAAAACAGGATTAACACCTGATGAAGTCAAAAAAATTGAAGATCGATTAAAACCCACATGACCCTTTAAATTCACTTACCCTTTTTAATCATTGCCTCAATTCTGTATGAATTTTAAACTTGACAAATACCCTTCATTTAAGAGATTTTCATTTCAGCCAAAGGGCAAATTTTTGATTATATCTCCGGTTGTTCAGTTAATTAACCTTCAAAACAGATGAAAATGAGAAAAACACGGGATATTAAACCTATATATTTGAAACAGAAGTTAAACGAGAGGAAAATATGTTTGAAAACAGGTCGTATTGCGGCGAATTAAAGCTGTCTGACTCAGAAAAAGAGGTCATGGTCACAGGATGGGTTGACCGTAAAAGGGATCTGGGTGGTATTATATTTCTTGAGATCAGAGATGTTTCAGGAGTTATTCAGGCAGTATTTGATTCATCAAAATCAGAAGAAAATGCAAAAATTGCAGATTCAACCAGAAGTGAATATGTTGTAATGGTAAAAGGTGCTATCAGAAAACGTTCTGAAGACACAATAAATCCTGAGCTTCCCACCGGACAGATCGAGATTGAAGCAGAATCAATAGAAATACTCAATACATCTCTCGTACCGCCCATTTCAGTGGATGTAAGAGATACAGTTGGAGAAGAGGCCAGGCTTAAATACAGATTTCTGGATCTCAGACGTCAGGACATGCAGGATGCTCTTATAAAAAGACACATCACAATGCAGGCCACCAGAAGATTTCTTACCGACAACAGATTTATCGAAATTGAAACACCAATGCTCAATAAATCCACACCTGAGGGAGCGCGTGATTTTATCGTACCATCAAGAACAAACCGTGGAGAATTCTATGCACTTCCCCAGTCTCCGCAGCTATTCAAACAGATACTCATGGTTTCAGGTTTTGACAGGTATTTTCAAATAGTAAAGTGCTTCAGGGATGAAGACCTCAGAAACGACAGGCAACCTGAGTTTACACAGATAGATATGGAACTTTCATTTGTCACTCCAGACATGGTAATGGATATAATCGAAGGATTGCTCAAACTCATCGTTAAGGAAACTCTCGACAAAGATATCGATACATCATTCCCGAGAATTACATATGACGAAGCAATGAACCGTTACGGGAAAGATGCTCCGGATACGAGGTTCGGACTGGAACTTGTTGAGTGTTCTGATATATTCAAAAATTCCGAATTCAAGGTATTCTCAGGAGCTCTCGCAAATGGCGGAATAATAAAGGGAATCGCTGTAGAAGATGAAGGGAAGCTTTCAAGAAAGATGACTGATGACTACAGCAACCATGTAAAGATCTATGGAGCAGGCGGATTCCCTATGGTAAGGTTCAGAGACGGGAATTTCGAGGGAGGCATTTCAAAATTTATCAGTGACGAAGAGAAGGAACAGCTTAAAGCAAGATTCAATCTTGAAAAAACCGCAGTTGTATTCTTTGCATGCGACAGAGAATCCATTGTATTTGATACACTTGGCAATATGAGAAAGAAAATTGCATCCGACCTTGATATGATAGATGAAAACAAGCTTAACTTCCTGTGGGTAACAGATTTCCCGCTGCTTGAATATGATGACAACGAAAAACGTTTTCAGGCAATGCACCATCCCTTTACTTCACCAAAGGCAGGACAGGAAGCCATGCTCGATAATCTCACAAAAGAAAATGTTAAGGATCTGAAGGCACAGGCCTATGATGTCGTATTAAACGGTGTCGAAATAGGCGGAGGATCAATAAGAATATGCAGTTCTGAGATTCAGAGCAAGATGTTCTCTGCTCTGGGGATATCCGAAGAAGAGGCTCAGGTCAAATTTTCATTTCTTCTCGAGGCACTGAAATACGGAGCACCTCCACACGGAGGAATTGCACTTGGACTTGACAGGGTAATGATGCTTCTCCTGAAAAAGAATTCTATTCGAGATGTCATCCCCTTTCCTAAAACCCAGAAAGGGCAGTGCCTTATGAGTGGAGCACCATCTGATGTTTCATTTGATCAGCTCCATGAACTTTCCCTCAGGGTAGTTGAACCTAAATGATCGAAACAACCTTTGAAATTGAGGATTCTTCAATCCACCGCAAAATATGCGGATTTAATGATAACAATATTAAAAAGATTGAAGAACTCCTCGAAGTTCAGATAATTCCGCGGGGAAACATCCTTAAAATCTCTGCAGAAAAAAGAAAAAACGACCAGGTACAGCAGATGCTGCATCTCATGACTGATTATCTCAAAATAAGGGAACCAGCCTATGAGTTTGAAGATTTCGATCTGAGATATATTGCAGACTCAATCATAAACGACAGGCAGATCAGGGCTGAAGATATTATAAAACTCAAGATAACCGTCAGGGAATCAGGCAAGACAGTTATCCCCCGAACCCTTAACCAGGCGTCATATATTTCATCTATACACAAAAGCCCTATGACATTTGCAATTGGCCCTGCAGGAACTGGGAAGACATACCTTGCTGTGGTTCTCGGCATATACTATCTCCAGACCGGAAAAATTGACAGAATTGTTCTCACCCGTCCGGCAGTAGAAGCTGGTGAAAACCTGGGTTTTTTGCCTGGCGACCTGATCCAGAAACTTAATCCATACCTGAGGCCCCTTTATGATGCACTTTTTGAACTCATGAGTTTTGAGAAGGTGGCCAAACTCATGGAAAAAAACGTAATCGAGATTGCTCCGCTTGCATACATGAGAGGAAGAACCCTGAACAATTCATTCATAATTCTGGACGAAGCCCAGAATACAACAATTTCACAGATGAAAATGTTTCTTACCAGACTTGGGAATAACTCGAAGATGGTTATTTCAGGGGATATTACACAGATCGATCTCGAAAAGCCAAGGCATTCCGGACTAACTCATGCTATGAAGATACTGAAACCGGTCAAAGATATCAGCTTTATAAAATTCAGCAAAGAAGACATCTCCAGACATCCTATAGTGGAAAAAATAGTTGCAGCATATGAGCAAAGCCTGCAAACTGAGTAATCTATGTTTACATTAAACCTGTTCAGACAGATAAAAGATTTTTTCAGAAAGATCCGTTCCTGGATCGATGATCCGAATGTACGATTCCTGTATATTGCGCTCATGGTGACGATTACCATATCCACAGTTTTCTTTGCCATCAATATCAGTGATAAGACATATCATTACAGTATTGGGGATATTGCACTGGAAGACATAAGTGTTCCAAAGGATATCCATTACAGAAACGAACCAGAAACCAGGATGATTGAGAAGAGGGCAGCTGATACGGTTCCGCCTGTTTTCGATAAGGATAAATCCGTACTACAGGAAAAACTGAAGATAATCGGCATTCTGTTCAATAATGTAATAAACACTCTGCGCGAGAATCCTCCAATCGGAACCGAAGACCTTACATTTCAGTTAATGGCATTGAAATCTCAAAGACTGCCGAGATATCTTCATTATAGTGACAAAATCCTTACCGAACTCCTTAGATACAGGGACCCTGTTCAACTCAAAAAGACAACATACAGAATAATGATATATATATATGACAGCAGGGAAATGGGGATTGTTGATAAATCAATCAGAGAACTTGATATCGTAAACAACAATATAGCTATAAGAACAATCAACAGTCCGGATGTGGATCTTGAATATTCCAGCACCCTTAACAATTTAAGAACAATGGACGAACTAAAGGACAGGCTTTACGGTATCTGTAAATCCATTGCTCCGAATCTGCCTCAGTCAACATTGAATGCCCTCACTGTTATCGTGAGAAGCAATCTGAAAGCAAACATTAACTATAACCAGGAAGAGACCAGGAGGAGAATCTTCGAAAAGGTTTCAACAGTAAAGCCGGTTATGGAAGTCCTGAAAAAGGGACAGAATATTGTTAGAGAAGGCGACACAATAACCTCTGAAATTATCGAAAAGATTGAGATACTCAACCGAAATGCTCAATCTTCAAACCTCAGCTATATCTCAGGAGTATTTCTGCTACAGCTCTTTTTTCTTTTTATTATTGGATATTTTCTTGTGGAGTATAACAGACTGCTGGTCCTTGACAAAAGATCCTCCATGATTCTCTTTACCCTCATGTTCTTTTTTATGGTTTATGCATTCATTATAGCCAGGGCGGATTTTTTTACAAGCTCGAATCTGGAATTTGCCCTTCTCTTGCCGATTCCATTCATGACCATGATGGTGGCTATTCTCTATAACATGTACCTTGCAATGCTCATGGGTATCAATGTTATATTCTTTACATTTCTTATAGGAGGAGGAGATCTTTCAACCCTGATAATAGCATTCAGCTCCTCCTTCATGGGAGTACTGGTTGCCGGAGATGTTGAAAGAAGATCAGACTTTTTAAGAGGCGGTTTTATTATGGGTGTGGCAAATGCAGTTATTGTTGCTGCTGTTGCACTCATGCAGGAAATTCCGCTCAAACAGGCAAGTTACAATATGCAGCTATCACTTGCAAGCGGTATAATGAACTCAATTCTTCTTCTGGGGATTATTCCGCTATACGAAAATGTCTTTGGAATAACAACCAGATTCAAGCTCCTGGAACTCTCTGATCTCAATGCCGATATATTTAAAAAAATGCTGGTGGAAGCTCCGGGAACCTACAACCATTCGCTTCTGGTATCAACAATGGCAGAAACAGCCTGCAAGGATATTCATGCCAATTATATGCTGGCCCGTGTTGGAGCCTACTATCATGATATTGGCAAAATAACGGATGCAGGCCTCTACATTGAGAATAAAATAACTGATTCAAGAGCAGGCAGACTTTCTCCGCAGGAATACTCACAGCTTATAATATCCCACGTAAAAAAAGGTGTGGATATTGCCAAAAGAAACGGTCTTCCTGAAAAAGTCATAGACTTTATACGCGAACATCATGGCAAATCAACCATGGCATTCTTCTATCATCAGGCACTTGAAGCTGCTGATCAGGCAGACAATCTCGAAGAGGTAAACAGGTCAGATTTCCAGTATCCCGGTCCAAAGCCCCACAGTAAGGAAACAGGAATAGTAATGCTTGCTGATGCTATCGAAGCAGCATCTCGTTCCATTAAAGATCCGACCCATGCCAAGCTCGATGGACTGGTAACCAAGATCATCTACAACAAACTCAACGAGGGAGATCTCGACAATACAGACCTTTCGATGGCAGAACTCAATGTAGTAAGAAAATCATTCCTCAGAATCCTAAATGGAATATTTCATACACGAATAGAATACCCTGAAACAGGCGACCTGAAAAAACTCGAAAAGAAAAGCGGAAAAGGCAACAATGGAAAAGATTGATAGAAAACTCAGGCTTGAAATATTTACAGAAGGAAAAATCAAACTTCCTTTTCATGGAGTTAATCCGGAATTTTTCAGAAAAGCAGCAGACAGAATTGCCAACATTCTCTGTCTTGAAAAAGTTTCAATGTCTCTGATTCTGACAGATGATGCATATATTCAGGAAATCAACAGAGATTACAGACAAAAAGACATGCCCACAGATGTAATAAGTTTTGCATACAGGGATAATCCATTTCCTGGAATTGAACTTGAAATTGAGGAACTTGGGGATATTTACATCTCACTTGAAAAAGCACTCGGGCAGGCAGATGAATACAATGTTACATTTGAAAATGAGCTAAAAAGACTCATGGTTCACGGAACTCTTCACCTGCTTGGATACGATCATGAAAAAACAGAGGATGAGGCACGCGAAATGGAAAAAAAAGAGGATGAAATCCTCTCATCTCTTCTTTAGTTTATCAATCCACTCTTTCAGCCATTTCAAGAAAATCTTTTATAAGATCATTCATCTTTTTATCCAGCAGAATTTTTCTTTGTTCAATTTCTCCGTCTTTTGAATTATCCCGGATATTAAAATAAAATTTTATCTTTGGTTCTGTGCCGGAGGGCCTGAGTGTAATCCTTGAACCATCTTCAAGATAGAACTGAAGGACATCCGAAGAAGGGAGTTCTGTAACTGATGTTATTTCCCCGGTTTTGAAGTCAGTAATTCTGCCTGTTTTAATATCCCTGATACTTGCAGTATCTATATTGTTGAAAGAAGCAGGGGGATTCTCCCTGAACCAGGTCATAATTCTCGCAATCCTTTCCTGTCCCTCCTTTCCCCTGAGAGTAAGAGAATAAAGCTCATCCCTGTGAAGGCTGAATCTTGAATATATCTCATTCAGGAATTCGCTGAGATTTTTCCCGGATTTTTTGATATTTTCTGCCATTTGACAGAAATAGTATATTGAACTTACTGCATCCTTGTCACGAACGAAATCAACAGGGAGGTAGCCATAGCTTTCTTCTCCTCCAAATACAAAGGTTTTATCCCCTGTATGGTCATATTTAAGCATACTCGATGCGATCCATTTGAATCCTGTGAGTACTTCGGCAACATCACATCCGAATCCTGCTGCAATCTCTTTTTGAAGATCAGTTGTTACAATTGTTTTAAGCACAACCGGGTTTTCAGGCATTGTTTTCTCATCCTGAGCTTTCTGTAAAATATAGTATTCAAGCATGGAACCTATCTGGTTCCCGTTTATAAGATTGTATTCACCTGATTTATCCCTGAAACCAACACCCATTCTGTCAGAGTCAGGATCTGTTGCCAGAACTATATCCGCATTCACTTCTTTTGCCTTTTTTAGAGCAGCTTCCATTGCAGAACGTTCTTCAGGGTTTGGGGATTTAACGGTTGGAAAATTTCCATCAGGAGAGGTTTGATCTTCAACCAGGTGAATATCCGTGAAACCTGCCTTTTTTAGGATCTCAGGTACAATTCTATAACCGGTTCCATGAATAGGAGTATATACAATCCTGGTTTTTTTCTTTTCAGGTGATGGACCAAAAGCCTGATAAAGCTTTTCCGTGTAGGCTGAGACTGCTTCATTATCAATGTATTTTATTCTGCCTGACTGAAGAAATTCATCAAAAACACCATTCTTTATTTCAGCAGGAGAAATAACGGCCTTTACCCGGCCAATAATATTACTGTCATGAGGAGGTACTATCTGACCGCCGTCATCCCAGTATACCTTGTAGCCATTGTATTCTTTTGGATTATGACTGGCGGTTATTACAACACCGGCCTTTGCATTAAAATGCCTTATGGCAAAGGATGCAAGAGGAGTGGGCATTATATCCTCGAACATAAGGACATCGATTCCATTTGCAGCCAATATGGATGCAGTCTCCCTTGCAAATATATCAGACATGTTTCTTGAATCACGTGCAATTACAGCTGAAGGTGTTTCATTAGAATTTTCGAGAATATAACCTGCGAGTCCCTGAGTTGCCATTCCCACGGTATATATATTGATTCGGTTTGATCCTGCACCAATGATTCCCCTCAAACCGCCTGTACCGAACTCCAGATCTTTGTAAAATCTGTCTTTTAGTTCATCATGTAACTTATCATCAACAAGCTGTTGTATCTCTTGTCTTGTTTTTTCATCGAAAAGTTCGCTGGTCCATTCTTTTATTTTGTCCTGAATTTTGTTTTCCATTTTTTACCTGTGTGATTTTTATTGACTCGACTTAAACTATAATCGCTTGTAGAGTTTTCTCAACTTATCCTTTGAACAAGGGGATCAGTATTTTTTTTTATTTATCATTTACCCGGCTTAAAGTCAAATATCGTGTTATTCCCAACGCTGCAAATGAAATATAAAAAAGCGTTGGTCTCGAAGGTATTATCTATATCTTTTAAAAAGTCGAATCTGGTTATTTACTTGAATAAAAATATGATTCAGTAAAATTCATTAAAAGTATAATTGTCAATTCAAAAATTATACATAAAAAAAGGGCGGCTAAAGCCGCCCATGAAAAGGAACTTGGAATTATTTTGACAAAGAGTTGCTGAATTGTGTAAAACCGATTGTAGACGGTTTAAATATAATCACTTTTCAGTTTCAACATGTCATTGTTGCTAATGATTCAAATATAAAAATCTGAATATTCATGTCAAGCTAAAACCGTCCGGCAGGTGTAAAAAACAAAAGCTGTATCCTAAAGAAATAAATCAGGTTAAAAGAAACCATGAACAGTATTGAAATCAAAACAACACAATTCATCGAAGAAAAAGATCTAATAAAAGAAGGGGATAATATTCTCCTGTCTCTCTCTGCCGGGAAGGATTCAATAGCAATGCTGAACATCCTCAGGAAATATTCAGATGAAAAAAACTTTAAAATTGGCATTTTTCATTTGAATCACCTTCTGAGAGGAAAAGATTCAGACAGGGATGCTGAATTTATCAGCGAAATTGCAGACAGCTATAATATCCCCATTTATTCACATTCCTTTGATTTCATAAATAACCCCCTGAAGGGAATATCATTTGAAGAATATGCCAGGGAAATAAGATACTCGCTCCTCAATAATATTTGCAGTGAGTTCTCTTATGATAAAATTGCTACTGCTCACACAATGAGTGACAATGCAGAAACAGTTTTCATGAGAATAATGAATGGAACCGGCGTATTCGGTTTAAAAGGAATTTCTTCATCGCGGGACAATATAATAAGACCGGTAATGTGTCTGACAAAAAATGAAATCTATGAATACCTGAGGATGGAAGATCTAAAATGGAGAGAAGATCTTTCAAATCAAGAAAACGAATATCTAAGAAATTTCACAAGAAACAGGATATTTCCGCTTATAAATGAAAGATATCCTGTTTTCGAAAAATCCTTGAATGATCTCTCAATCCTGGCAGAAGAATGTACACAGCTGATCGATGAGCTCATTTATGAGAGATATCCTTCATTATTTTCAAAAAAAGACAGTGCTCTTCTGATCAATATCAATGAAATCATAAACAAACAAAAAATTCAGAATCACCTTATTTCACAATCACTCAGAAATCACTTCAGGATGAATGTGACTTCGGGAATGTTGAACGAAATCACAAAAAACAGTCAGGCGAAAAAAGCAAACCAGCGTCTTTATAGAAATGAAAGTATCGAAATAGACAGAATCTTTCATGAGAATAATTCATTTATAAGAATCAGAAAGAAGGTTGCAGTACAAGAATTACCCATGTGGGAATACGAATTGAGTTCAAATGATAAACCTGTTTTTATCGAAGAAATAAAAACGAGTATAGTGGTAAAAAGAGTAGTCCATAATGAATTTCAGAAATATAAAAAAAATGATGCAATCTTTTTTGTAACAATTCCCAATGAAAAGTTTTCTCTTTCAGTACGTAACAGAAGACAGGGAGACCGGATCATCCTCGACTCAGGCAGCAGGAAAATTAAGAATTTATTAATTGAAAAGAAGCTTGACAATGAGTCCAAGAATTGGGTTCCTCTACTGATAATAGATTCAAAAATTGCTGCCTTTATGCCGGGTATTATTTTAGATATGAGCGGGAGAGTGAGTTCGGAATTCACTGTAAAAGAAAATTCCGATCGAATTTATGCGGTTTTCAATCCTGAAAAATTTGATTCTGCTCTTTTGTCATAATGATGAAATGTCCAGCCATAATGTCCGGATCATGTTCTTTTTCTTGACAGGAAATGAAAGTGTATAATTATATTATACTAAAGGGCATAATGATTCAGACGGCCCCGCAGCGAATAAGCACTGTATTAAAATCAATTATTGAGTTGCCGGTTTGCAGTGAAAAAACAGATGTGGTCAGGAAGCAAACACTTCTGCCACATTTTTATGGCTACCTCAAAGATCAGGTGTTTCTTTAAATTTTTAAATGAATTCCTCTGGTTTATTGTATATCATAGCCACAAGCGAACAACTGGATATCATTTCACCAGTGTTCACTTATTATATTCAGGAGATGAAGATGAACAAAAATGTCAAACAATTCGCGTTGTTTCTGCTGATAGGACTTATCATTTTAGCAATATTTCAGCTGAATCAGGGAGTTGAACAATCAAATGAATTGAGCTACAGTGAGTTCATTCTTAAAGTTAAAAACAGAGAAATCAGCAGAGTTACTATAGAGAACAATAAACGGATTATTGGTTATTATAAAACAAGACCTGTAAAAGTAAAAAAGCCTGACGTGCCCGCATTTGGCTCTGGTGAAACTTTCGACTTTTGGACCGCTATCCCATATCATGATGAAAACCTTATAAAGCTTCTTCTTAAAAGTGATATAAGGGTAGATGGAATAGAGAAAGAGGATAATGTCTGGCTAAAAGGGCTTTTAAGCTTTCTCCCATGGCTTCTTTTCTTTGGTTTTATCTGGTTTATAATGATAAGACAGATTCAGGGTCAGGGCAATAAAGCACTCTCCTTTGGAAAAAGCCGGGCAAAACTCAACCCGGAAATGAAAAACAAGATAACATTTCTGGATGTAGCAGGAGTAAATGAAGCAAAAGAAGAGCTAAATGAAATAGTCGAGTTTTTGAAAGATCCAAAAAAATTCATCAATATCGGCGCAAGGATCCCAACAGGTGTTCTTCTAATGGGCCCTCCAGGAACAGGAAAAACACTTCTTGCCAGAGCCATTGCTGGTGAAGCAGATGTTCCATTTTTTTCAATCAGCGGCTCAGACTTTGTTGAAATGTTTGTTGGCGTAGGCGCATCAAGGGTAAGAGATCTTTTCGAGCAGGGTAAAAAAAGTGCTCCCTGCATCATTTTCATTGATGAAATTGATGCAGTTGGCCGCTTAAGAGGAGCAGGTCTTGGAGGCGGACATGATGAAAGAGAACAAACCCTTAACCAGCTTCTGGTTGAAATGGATGGATTTGAAACAAATGAGGGTGTAATAATAATCGCTGCAACAAACAGACCGGACGTACTCGATCCTGCACTCCTCAGGCCAGGCAGATTCGACAGACAGGTTGTTGTTGATATTCCGGACATAAGAGGGCGTGAACAGATTCTTGCAGTTCATTCGAAAAAGATTCCTCTTTCAAGGGAAGTTGATCTAAAGGTTATAGCAAGGGGAACACCGGGCTTTACCGGAGCTGATCTTGCAAACCTTATAAATGAATCAGCACTGCTTGCTGCACGGAAAAATAAAAAACGGATTACAATGACCGAACTCGAAGATGCAAAAGACAAGGTATTAATGGGGCCTGAAAGACGATCACTTTTGATTTCCGATTCAGAGAAAGAAATTATTGCCTATCATGAATCCGGACATGCAATAATTGGGCTTCTAACCGGAACAGATCCTGTGCACAAAGTAACAATTATTCCGAGGGGAAGAGCGCTGGGAATTACAATGATGCTTCCCTCAGAAGAAAAACATATTCATTCACGACAATACTGGATCAACCAGATACAGCATCTTTTCGGTGGTCATCTTGCAGAAAATATGGTATTCAACCAGGTTACAACAGGCTCGAGCAATGACCTTGAGAGAGCTTCCGGAATTGCGAGGAGAATGGTCTGTGAATGGGGAATGAGTGAAAAACTTGGACCTCTGACTTTTGGAAAGCAGAATGAACAGATTTTTCTTGGAAGAGAAATTTCACAACACAGAGATTACAGTGAAAAAACTGCACAGCTTATAGATGAAGAAGTTAATCAGATCATTCACTATTGCAGGGACGAAGCTAAAAAGAAACTCCTTGAGAACAGGGATAAATTCGAGACCATGGCAAAGTATCTGATCGAAAGGGAAACACTGGATGCTGAAGAAATAATGAAAATCATGGATGGAGAAACTTTACCTCCTCAGAATAATGGCACCAAAACAGTAACTTCAAAAGATGAAACATCAGATTAAAACGCTACAGCCTGATTAACAAATTTAATCAGGCTGTAGATATAATTGTTTTTTAAAAAATCCTAACATCAACAAAACGCAGGTTTATATGGATCTGGATAAAATATTATCTGACATAGAAAACGAAGACATATCATCAGAAACTGATGAAATTACAAAATTGTCAGATGATCCTTTTGTCGACACAGAAGATCTGATTCCAACCGCTGAAAATGACCAGCACCCGGATACAGGGTATCAGTCAACTGCAGAATCAACAGATATTTCAGTCCACGAAGATGAAGAAGAAAACAATAAAAAAGATATTGAGGATGAAGAAGCTGAAAAACCGGAACCGGAAAATACAACTATCAATACTTCTCGAACAGTTCAACAAACACATACATGCCCGGGGAAAAAATCCTGGAATACAATCTCACCATACATCCTGAAAATATCCGAAGAAAGAGTTTCCCGGGATATCGACAAACTCCACAACAGTTATTATTTTACAGACCATCCGGTTTCGGACGCCGAACTCAAAGAAGAGATTAAACGAACTCTTCTGCTTTTTATAAGAAAAAGAACCGGCTCTGTTTTATCCGCATATGAAGAATTTATTTTTAAAAGTCTTATTACCACAAACAGAAAAATCACAGAATATTTTAATCTTAAGGATAAAGATGGCATGCTGCTTCTCTATCACACAGGGGTGGAAAATATTGCTGCAATTCTTCTTAATTCATTTAAAAAAGATTCAACAGGATTCTGTTTTTTTCAGGATGGTTCCGGCAATACTGTCCGTTTCCTCCCGGTGGAATATATAAACAGCTGTGTTATCAAATGGTTCAATCAGAATATAGATATAATTTCACTTCCGTTCGACAGTGTTGCTGAACTCGAAAAAATAAAAAGCAATGTGATAAAAAAATATCTCGCAGAAGAAAAGAAATTCAAGACACGCCTTCAGATTATAAATTCCAAAACAGGTCCTCAGAAAAAAATTACTCCGGAAGCTCTGCTTAAAATAAAAGGCGATGCCTGGTATGGAAGCGCAGTGATGACAGTTTTCCAGAGATTTATCGGTAAAAAAATATTCAGAACATGATTATGAAAGCAGGGATAGTATCCTTTTTTTTCTAATCCCCTGAAGAAGTGGAAGATAGTTTCTGCTTTTAAAATTTTCAAATGCCAGGCTCATATCGTTAATCTTTTCTACAAATAGTTTAGCCTCAGTGCGGGCATTTGCTATCAGATCCGAGTCAATGGCCAGATCAGCAAATTCAAAATCGCCGGCATGACCATGCTGTTTGATCCCGATAATATTTCCGCTTCCTCTCTGCTTAAGGTCTTCCTCAGCAATGATGAATCCGTCATCAGTCTCTGTCATTGTTTTTATCCTGTTAATGCTTCCGTCTTTAAGATTGTCCTGATAAACCAGAACACAGAAAGACTGATGACTTCCTCTGCCGACTCTTCCCCGCAACTGGTGAAGCTGTGACAGGCCAAACCTTTCAGGATGTTCAATCACCATTACGCTTGCATTGGGCACATCGATTCCCACTTCAATAACGGTTGTTGAAACCAGAATATCGATTCTATGCTGAAAAAAATCATTCATCACAGAATCCTTCTCCCTCTGTTTGAGTTTTCCGTGAAGCATGTTTACTCTGAGATCAGGAAAAATATTCTGACTGAGATTATTAAACACTTCAGTTGCTGATTTAAGATCTATTTTTTCAGATTCTTCGATAAGCGGTAAAACATAGTATATCTGTCTGCCTTCATTTACGTATTTTCTTATTGAGTTATACACACCGCTCAGTCTTTCAACAGGAAAGGCAAGTGTTTTTATTGACTTCCGGTCTGATGGCTTTGTTCTGATAAGGGAAACATCAAGATCGCCATACAGAGTCATTGTGAGCGATCTGGGGATTGGAGTTGCTGTCATTACAAGAAGATCTGTATCTTCACCTTTTCTTCTGAGTTTAGCACGTTGTTCGACACCAAACCGATGCTGCTCGTCAATTATTATAAGCCTCAGATTGTCAAACTTTACATCATCTTCGAGAAGAGAATGGGTTCCGATTACGCATGAAATATCTCCGTTAAGAAGTTCATCTGCAACCCTGGCTTTCTCCGAAGCAGAAGTATTTCCTGTCAGGAGCCTGAAGGTCAAACGATTATCAGCTAACTTCAGGAATGTATTGTAATGCTGAACAGCAAGAACTTCGGTTGGGGCCATAAGAGCAACCTGATAACCAGCTTTTGCAATTGCAATGATGGATATAATGGCCACCACTGTTTTACCCGAACCAACATCTCCCTGAAGGAGCCGATTCATGGGATAAGGGCTTTGGATATCCGAAAGAATTTCTTCAACACATCTCTGCTGATCATCAGTGAGGCTGAAGGGAAGGGCATCTTTGAATTCAGTTACATCATCCATACAAAGTTCAAATTTCTTTTTTACTGTATTTTCGCGTATATATCTCCTGGAAAGATTGATATAAAACAGCAGGAAAAAAAATTCATTGAATGCAAGCCTTTTTCGGGCCTGTTCCGCCTGGTCAAATGTTTCCGGGAAATGGATAAGCCTGAGAGCGTCTGAGAGTTCAGGAAGATTGTATCTTCTCAGGAGATCAGATTCAAATGTTTCGGCTGCAAGATGAAGATATTCATCAGTAGCCTGTTTCATAATTTTTCTGAATCCCCTTGAATCGAAATAGTTCGACCTCAGTTTCTCTGTTGACCTGTAAAGTGGAACGATTCTACCGGTATTGATTGCAGATGAAGGATCATCAATTACATCAAACTCAGGGTGCACTATCTGCAGATTTCTGTATTTGCCAATTTTTCCAGAGAACAGTACTGATTCACCTGGATTAAAAATTTTCTGAAAATATTTTATACCTCCGAAAAATATCCCGTCTATGCTGCCGGTTCCGTCATCCAGAATAACTTTAAGAAATTTTTTTGAACGACCGGCAATTGCAATATCTGTCACTGTCCCGGAGACAGTTATCTCTTCATCCGGAATACAATTGCATATTTTTTTAAGACAGGATCTGTCCACATATCTTCTTGGTGTATAATAGAGCAGGTCCTCAACGGTTTCAATACCTGCTTCTGTTTTGAGAATCTCAGCCCTTGAAGGCCCTATTCCCCTGAGAGAGGTTAATGGAATTTTCTGCAAGGCTATTCTTCCTCTGCAATATACCAGACGGAATCCGGAATCTGAACATACCTGCCATCCTGGGTGTAAAAAAACGTATAGTTTCTTGTATCCTTTGCAGCGGATATTTTTTTTACATTAACCCATCTCTTGATTATCCTTCCGTCAAAACCAAAAATTGTTACAGTAAGATTCTGCCCGGTAATTGTTTCGACTTTTCTTTGAAAAACATTTCTCTGCTCATATGTGAAAAAATATTTAAAATAAAAAAACAGGAAAAGAGCAATTAGTACTAAAAGTATTACTCCTGTGATTTTCAGTTTTTTTGACATAAATCCTCCGGTTAATTTTTACCGCATACACTGCATGTGGATTTTTTATTTATTTTGATTTTTTCAAACTGCATTGTCAGTCCATCGAAATACATCAGTCTTCCTGAGAGCGTTTCTCCAAGCCCAGTGAGGCATTTTATGACCTCCAGTGATTGAATTGATCCAATAATGCCTGCAACGCTGCCTATGGCATTCACAGGGCTATTCTGAATGCCGGATTCAAGAAAGCAATTCAAACAAGGGGTTTCTTTATAGTCAATGAACGTTACACGACCGCTGAAACCGGATATTGCACCATGAACCAGCGGAATTTTTCTTTTGAAGCAGTATTCATTCAGCGCCAGTCTCGACTGATTATTGTCAAGACAGTCCACGACACAGTCAAATCCGTCCTCCATAATACTGGAGCTGTCAAGAATCTGAACATTTAGAGAAGAAATTTTTATATCCGGATTAAATTCTTTTATTCTTTCTGAAGCTGATTCAACTTTCAGCATCCCGATTTTTTTTTGTGAATGAAGTATCTGACGGTTCAGGTTTGAAATTGAAACTGTGTCAAAATCACATACCGTTATTTCGCCAATACCAGCTGCTGCAAGATAATATATCACAGGACTGCCAAGTCCTCCGGCCCCTGCAACAAGTACTCTTGATCGTTTCAGTTTCTTCTGAGTCGCTTCTCCAAAATCCTTTATTGCGATTTGTCTGCTGTATCTTTCATGTTCAGAGCTTGTGATCATTATAGTTCCCGGTTTGTTTTAAATGATTTATTACTTAGGCAGATAATATTTCAATTACTTTTTTAGGGTAAAAACTTAACGTTTCAAGAAGTTAAAGGAGTGGTATTTTTATAAAATGCGGTATTTTATTTTTTTTATTTCAAAAAAAAACCTGATGAAGTCATCAGGTTTTTTTGGTGAGGGGAGGATTCGAACCTCCGAAGGCGACGCCGACAGATTTACAGTCTGTTCCCTTTGGCCAACTCGGGAACCTCACCTGATTGAGCTGGCGAGAGGAATTGAACCCCCAACCCGCTGATTACAAATCAGCTGCTCTACCGATTGAGCTACGCCAGCAACATTGAGTAACATAAAAAATATATGGCAGTGCCTGTCAATCTTTTTTGACTAATTTTCAAAAAAAAATCAATTACAAACAAATCATACAATCCCGGCATATAAAGCCTACATAATCTCAACTGATTGTTATTTATAGCTTGTTCTTTTTCTATCGATGAAATTTTATTGACAGTATCTGTAACATTATATAAAAGAATTTCTCCTGATAAATTTTATGGAGCAAGCATCTAATGATAATTAAATTATCTGCGGATATATTCCTCCAAATTCAACATCCGGATTTATTTAAACATTATACGAATTCGGATATTATTTCCGTCAGACCATAAATCAAGCAGGTTTCATATGTATAAATATTTTACGGTATTGGTTATTATACTTTCAGCAGTTACACTTTCAGGTGCGGAAGAAACAAGGAATGTAACATTGAAAGAGTGTATCAATATTGCACTTCAAAATCATTCCGATCTTTTTGTATCCATTGAAGACAGAAAAATTGCAGCATCAAATTATAAGATTGCAAATTCTGCAAATTCAATTATTATCAATGGTGAAATAAAGACTGTAGAGATACCCAAAACAACTGATTCTGCAACAACAGATGCCCAGTTTAAAATTCCGGGCAAGGATTCTGACATAGGACTGCTTGCCGGATTATCTGCTCAATACAATATTTACGACAAGAGCAAACACGAAAAAAAAGAATCAGCCAGACTAAACATTGACCTTTCGAAGGTCAACACAACAGAAGTAAAAAACAACATTCTGTATAATGTAAAAAAGAGTTATCTTGGCTATTTTCTGGCAAACAGCAATGTTGAACTTCAAAAAAGATTACTGGATAAGTTTCAAACAAAACTGAAACTTGCTCAGATGCTGTTTAACAATGGCATGAAACCGGTTCTTGATGTTACCAAAGCTCAGGTTGGTCTCGCTGAAGCCAGACTGGAACTTGAAAAGGCCAGAAACCAGGAAAGACTCATGAAGGTTAATCTCTTCTCTGCAATAGGAATAAAAAAAACTGAGGATATCAATATTATTCCTCAGCAGTTTGAACGTCTTCCTGAGGTAAAGTATACCCTGGGAGAACTTTACAGACTCGCGGAAATGCATAATCCTGCAATAAATGCGAGCCGAATAAATAAAAAAATTAAGAGAATACAGATAGAAGTACAACGCGATGCTCACTATCCCAAAGTTGATTTCCTGTTATTCTTTGGTTTTAAAAATGAATATATATATGGCTTTAATTCTGACCTTAACAGATTTGATGAAAATTTTTCAGGCAGTAACTGGAATCCTACTTTCACAGGAACAGTCAGAGCGTCACTTCCGGTTTATTCAGGAGGGGCAATATCCGCAAAGGTCGATACTGCCATATCCGAATACAACAAGATGGTTTATAAAGAAAAAGAAACAGTAATGAAAATTAAAAATCTTGTTCTTAATGACTACAGAAGCATTGGAGAATTATCCAGGCAATACAATATGACAGGGTTGATAATAGAGAATTCAAAAAAACATCTGCTCCTCGCACAAAGGAGTTACGAAAATGGTGCCGGCTCCCTGCTTGAGCTACAGGATGCTGAAATGAGCGTCATTAAAGCTGAACAGGGCAGGCTTACAGCTAAACACAATTATTTTCTGGCACTTGCCGATCTTTCAAGATTGCTGGGAGTGGATGAGGGATTATTATGCAAATAAATAAAAAGAAAATCGTATACCTTGTTATTTCAGTTATACTTTTGGGACTGATAGTAATTGGGATAAAAAAATGTTCATCCGGAAATGCCTTTGAATACAAATTTCAAAAGATATCCAAAGGGGATGTAAACAAAACTATTTCTGTTACAGGTGTTCTGGAGGTAATGAACCAGGAGCGGGTTTTGAGTAAACTAAGCGGAATGATAAGCCAAGTGCATGTTGACTACAACAGTCTCGTCAGAAAAGGACAGCTTCTTGCTGTCATGGACACAGACAACATTGATCAGAGACTCTATAAAACCCAGACACAGCTTGATTCAGCCAGACTCGAACTGGAGGCTGCCAAAAAAGAACTGGAAGGCAAGCAGAAAATGTTCAAAGACAATCTGATTTCCAAGCAATCAATGGACCAGGCACAGATAAAATACAAGTCTGTATTTTATAATCACAAAAGAACACTCATAGACTACAACCAGCTGGCAAAACAAAAGAATTACACCAGAATAAAATCGCCAATCAATGGCATAGTAATATCCAAGCACATAGATCAGAAAGTTCCGGTCGGAGTAAATTCTCTTCTCTTCATAATTGTACCCAGCTTAAAAACAATGCAGCTCATAATCAGCATTGACGAATCAGACATTGGCAATATCAAAACAGGTCAAAATGTTTTCTTTTTTGTCAGTGCATTTCCAAATAAAAAATTCACCGGAAGCATCAAACAGGTGCGAATCAATCCGGTACAGAGCAGGGGGCTTGTTACGTACCAGGCTCTCGTAATATGCAATAATGACGGCCTCATTCTTAAGCCGGGCATGACTGCAACAGCCACCATTGAAGTAGCAAAAAAGAAAGATGTACTTCGTGTGCCAAATCAGGCATTATTAATATCTCCGGAAGAAGTCGATGCTGATGACAGAAATAAATACATCTGGCTGAAATCATCCAAGATAAGAAACAAACCTTATAAAAAAATTAAAGTTGATACCGGCCTTACTGGTGATATGTTTACCGAGATCAGAACAAATCTTAAACCCGGAAAAGAAGTTCTTGTGAAAATTATCGAGATCAAGGATTAAAATGAAAAAAAAACAGAAGATAATCGAAATTCAGGATCTTCAGAAAACATATAAACTGAGCGATGAAGTTCAGGTAAAAGCAATAAAAGGAATTTCTTTGGATATACACCGAGGTGAGTATCTATCAATTATGGGTGCGTCAGGATCGGGCAAATCCACTTTTATGAACATCCTGGGCTTCCTGGATTCCCCGACCTCAGGGAAGTATATCCTTGACGGTATTGACGGAAGTTCTCTTGACAACAACCAGAAAGCAGAAATCAGGAATAGAAAAATCGGATTTGTCTTTCAGGGATTTAATCTCCTGGCAAGAACCTCTGCAATCGAGAACGTGGAATTACCCCTTTTGTACAAGGGGGGGATAAGCACCGTGGATGCGCAGAAAAAAGCAGTGGAACTTCTGAAACTTGTTGGGCTTGGAGAACGAGGACACCATCATCCAAACAAACTTTCCGGAGGAGAACAGCAGCGTGTTGCAATAGCCAGATCCCTGATAAATAATCCAGCAATAATTCTGGCGGATGAACCAACCGGGAATCTTGATTCAAAAAATACTGAAGAGATAATGAATCTTTTCACAAGACTTAATCATGAAACCGGGATCACCATAATAATGGTTACTCATGAATCAGATGTTGCTGCGTTTACAAACAGGAAGGTTGTTTTTAAAGATGGTGAAATTATTGAAGATTCTCCAATTCTCCACTGAATTACACAAAGATGTATAAAAAATATTTATTGACCATTCAATATTTTTCCACTTTCTATTAAGACATAATCCGGCACATCCGATAATATTATTATATCAGTTCAATCAATCAATCATTTTCACTGGTAAATTTGCCCATACAGGGCAGGACTTCAGAAGAAACAGTATTCTTCTTTCTGTCTCATACATAAGGAGTGGTAGAAAATACCGCAGGAGAAATCCAGTGAAAGAAATTCAGGCTATTAATAGATTCAAGAGATTTTTGCAGGTGGAAAAAGGTCTTTCTCCGAATTCAGTTTATTCATATACATATGATTTGAAAAAATTCAATGAATATCTGAATTCTAAAGACAAGGACATAATGAGAGCTACGCAGGAGGATATTCAGCAGTTTCTTAAATTTGAAAAGAATAACAAAAAGAATTCAACAAGAACGCTGGCAAGATCGCTGGCAGCAATAAGACAGTTTTACAATTTCGTTTCTGACAATTTTGAAAATATCGATAATCCAACTGCAAAAATTGAATCTCCCCAGATCGAAAAGACTCTTCCGGATTTTCTTTCTGTTCATGAGGTTGATGATCTTTTCAACTCAATATCAGAGAATGATATTTATGAACTCAGAGATAAGACAATTTTTGAACTTCTGTATTCCTGTGGTCTGAGAATTACAGAAGCAATAGAAATCCAAAATCATGATATTGATTTTGAAAATTCCATGCTAATGATAACAGGCAAGGGAGACAAGCAGCGTATAGTGCCTGTTGGAGAAGAAGCGATGAGACTTATACGCAAATATCTCTCTGAGTCAAGATCAGGCATTCTCGGAGAAAGAGAAAGCGAATACATTTTCATAAGCAAAAAAGGCTCAAAGCTGAACCGTAAATCAGTGTGGAGACTGCTTAAAAATTATGTAGAAAGAACTAAACTCGATAAGAATATTACACCGCACACTCTCAGACACTCATTTGCAACACATCTTATTGAGAACGGAGCTGACCTGAGATCTGTTCAGGAACTTCTTGGACATGTCGATATCTCCACAACCCAGGTTTATACACACCTGGCAAAAAATAAATTACAGGAATTTCACAAAAAGTATCATCCTAAAGGATGATTGGAGAATAATTTTTTATGCATGTAAAGATTATAAAGAAATTTGCTTTTTTGACAGCTGTACTCTGTCTGTTTCTGGTGTCATGTACTCCTTCAAAAAAATATCTTATGAAAAAAAACCTGACAGGATTCTCTGAAACAGAAAAAGTCAGGATATTGATTCTCAGGACAGATTACAGGGTAGTTGTTTCATCTAAAACCAGGATGAGAATCAGAAATCAGAGAACCGGGGATGTTGTCTTTGATGGAGTAAACAAACAATTCAGAATAACTCCGGATATGGTTGTTGACCCGCTCATTATTGAATCATGGAATTCATTTATTCATGTAAACAACAGGCCCTATCGATCATTGATACAGGTTCACAATATAATGGGAAAGCTCAATGTCATCAATACTCTTAAGATTGACGAATATCTCTGCAGTGTAGTACCATCTGAAATTCCGGCATCATGGCCTGAGGAAGCCCTCATGGCACAGGCGATTGCATCAAGAACATACACCTATTATCATTTGCTGAATAAAAACCAAAAAAATATTTTCGACCTTGATTGTTCGACAAATTTTCAGGTTTACAGGGGTGTTATCTCAGAAAAAGAAAGCACAACTATTGCGGTAAAAAAAACAACTGGCGATGTACTCATGTATAAGTATAAACCCATACTGGCCTATTTCCATTCAACCTGCGGAGGCAGAACGAGTGATGACAGACAGGTCTGGCAGGGAGATGATAAGGTATATCTTAATTCAGTTAAGTGTAATTACTGCAGACAGTCTCCCAATTATTCATGGAAAGTTGATCTGTCACTATATGCGATTAAAAATTCACTGAAAAAAAAATACCAGAGGACTGGGAAAATCAGTAAAATATCTTTTAAGAGAATTAATGACAGGGTTGTTTCTGTAACTGTTATTCATTCTAATGGAAAAATTGAAATGACCGGCAATGAATTCAGACTTCTGTTTCCCGTTAAAACTATCAGGAGTATGTATTTCAAGGCTACTCAAAACCGCAATGGCCTTACCCTTACAGGGCATGGATGGGGACACGGTGTAGGTCTTTGTCAATGGGGAGCCAAAGGACTTGCTGAAAAAGGAGCCTCTCACAGGTACATCCTCAATTATTATTACAAAGGTGCACGAATACAGGAAATAAATACTGGACATATAGCCCGCAGACATTAATTAAGTCTAAAAAACTGCGGGAAGCATATGATCGTAAAAGAAAAAAACACATACAATCTTCAGGACTTTTATTTTGATCTTCCGGAAGAATTGATAGCTCAACAACCTGAAAAAAACCGGGATGAATCCGGCCTTTTTGTTTTAAACCGAGCCAGGCATGAACATACCCATCGAAAATTCAAAAACATTACTGATTACCTCTGCAGTGACGATATTCTCGTGTTCAATGATGTGAGAGTGATAAACGCCAGAATATTCTTCAAAAGAGAGACTGGTGGAATTGTTGAGGTAATACTGACAAACCGCATTGACATCAATCACTGGATGATAATAACGAACAGGACCAAAAGACTCAACCCTGGTGAAATCCTCAGTGCTGTCGAAGACAAAAATATCAGATTGAAAATCATTGAGAGAAACGGTGATTTTCTAAGAATTGAATCGAGTATTCCGCTCGATGATGAATCCCTGAAAAAAATTGGGAACATTCCCTTACCGCCATATATAAAACGAAATCCAACTGCTGAAGATATCGACAGGTATCAGACTGTATTCGCAAAAAAAGGGGAGGCTGCTGCTGCTCCTACAGCCGGACTTCACTTTACAGATGAGCTCATGAGTGAAATCAGAAGTCTGGGTGTGCAGACAGTTTTTTTAACCCTGGATGTTTCATGGGGAACCTTTCAGCCGGTTCGTGACAATGACATTACCTTGCATCAAATACACAGAGAGAACTTCTTTCTTCCTGAAAGTACTGCTGAAATAATCAATAATGGCCGCAAGACAGGCAAAAGAATCATCGCTGTTGGTACTACAAGCCTGAGAGTTCTGGAATCGACATTCAAAAATGGAGAAAATATTTCCGGAGCCGGTGAAACTGAAATTTTTATTTATCCTCCTTACAGAGTTCAGTCAATCGATTGCTTAATAACAAATTTTCATACGCCATACTCAACTCTTCTTATGCTGGTTTCAGCTTTTGCAGGTTACGATAAAATTATGAAAGCATATGACGAAGCAGTAAAAAACCGCTACCGTTTCTTTTCCTATGGGGATGCAATGCTGATAATATGATTAAAAATTAAAGGGGATGAAGATGCTGATTCATGAATTGATTACAGAGTTAGATAGAATTTTTCCGCCCGGTCTTCAGGAAAAATATGACAATACAGGGAAACAGGTTATCTTTTCCGATGACAGAATCAGGAATATTCTTGTCTCACTTGATATTGATGAGGATGTATTAAAAGAAGCAGAGCAAAAAGATTGCAATCTTATATTGAGTCATCATCCATTTTTATTCAGGCCAATCTCTATGCTTGATTCGTCAGAACCTGATTCTGAAATAATAATGAGACTCGTTCAGAATAAAATATCCCTCTTTTCAATTCATACCAATCTCGATAAAATTTTTTACAAAAAAGCAGCCGAAGTGATCGGTCTTCCGGATGGAGATGTAATCTTCCCGGAATCCAATTCTCCTGTTGAAGCCACAGTTGGCCTTGGAAGTTTATCATACCTGAAAGAACCTCTTCCTCTTAAAGAACTGATCCTGACAGTTAAAGATAAATTGAAAATGAAATACATTGTATATTGCGGCGATCCGAATGCTATGATTGAAAGTGTAGCTGTTGTTAATGGTGCAGGAGGGAATTCCATTCACAAAATCATCCCCCAAAAAAAGCCTTCTTGTATTATTACCGGAGATGTGGGCTTTCATCATGCAAAGTATGCACAAAGACATGGGGTTGCCCTGATCGATGCAGGACATTTTGGGACAGAGCGTATTCTTCTTGATTTTTTAAAGGATGATTTGCTGGTTTGCTTGACAAATAAGTCTGATTCAAAGCATATAAATATTAATATTTCCCAGGAAGAAAAGAATCCATTTAACGTCATCATGGAAACAGAACCGGATAAAAAAATCTAAAAGAAAAATAATGAATAAAGATATTGCAATTATGATTGAAATGCAGCATTACTGGGACAAAATCCTGGAATGTAAAAAAGAGATTGAAAGAGCAGCAAATACGATCGTGCTCTACGAAAACAACCTTGCTGAAGAAAAAAAGAAACTGGTTTTGTTACAGGACGATCAGAGGAAACTATCAAGTGAAATAAAAAAGAATGAACTGGAATTAAATTCATATGATGAAAAAATAAGCAAGCTCGAAGGAAGAAGAGTACTTATTAAATCAGAAAGAGAACTTGAAGCACTCAATACCGAACTCGACAAAAACAAAAAAGAGTCGGATGAAATAGAGGAAAATTTAATTCAACTGATGGATACAGCTGATGAATTGTCCGCAAAAGAAAAAGAACATACAGAAAAAATTAAAAGCAAAGAAAAACAAACAATCGAAGATATTAAGAACCTGAAGAAAAAAATTGACGAAACATCTCTTAAAGAAAATGAAAATCAGATTAAATTTGATAAGCATTCAGAAGATCTAACACCTTCCCTTAAAGTCAGATTTCTAAAACTTTTGAATTCAAAAGGGGGTAAGGCAATAGGAGAAGTTAAGGATGACATTTGCAATAATTGCAACTTTCAGGTTCCTTCGTCACTCACAAAAGATGCAGCTTCTGATGATAAAACAGTTATTTGTACTAATTGCGGCAGATTTATTTATGCCCGTTAGTGTATCAGTGTAGATCATAACTCTCAATTTTTCATTTATTTATCAGAAAAAAAAATTACGGATATAATTATGTTACTAAGTATAGACAGAGTACTACAGCTACTTGCAGAGGGAAAACCAGTAGAAAAAATTGCTGAAATGGCCGGATGTGAAATTGACAATGTCACAGAAATAATCAGTCAGGCAAGGGCCATTATTTCAAAATATGAAAAACCCAGAGGTCGGAAAAAGATAATAATAAAAAGGAACAGAATCGAAGCATCAGATGAAGAGTCTGCAGAATTAAAAAAAATTTTTGACGGTTCGGAACTTTCAGCAGTTCCGGTTGAATCATCCCTTGTTATCTTTACAGATGGATTTTCAGAAGGAAATACATCATATGGTCTTTCCGGAATCGGCATTGTAATACTGGACAAACAGGACAGACAGGTAGGGAAGGTTTCTTCAACAATTGGAAATTCCACTCAGAGTAATGCAGAATTCATTGCAGTAATAAGAGCATTGAAAATAGCGATATACTTCAAGACAAAATCACTTAAAATAAGAACTGATTCAGACTCGCTCGTTCGCCAGATAAACAACGAAATTCAGATACACAATAACAAGGTAAAAAAATTCTGCGAAGAGATAACAGCTCTCATGACTGAAATTCCAACATGCAAAATTGAACATGTAACCAAACCCCTGAATGACAAAGCAAAATATCTTGCGAAACAGGCTGCAGTAAATATTCCAAGACAATGAAAAAATGGATCATCAATGAATTAATTTCAGCGGAAGCATCTCAAGCCTTCGCTGAATTATTCCGGCTGTCACAGCCTGTTGCAGATATTCTTTTCAACAGGGGATACAGAGATGAATCCGAGATCGAAAAATTTATAAACCAGCGTGAATATAATCTTTACAACCCTTTTCTGATAAAAGATATGCAGGAAGCTGTAGACAGGTTTCGTTACGCAATAGACCATAATGAGAAAATCGGCATCTTTTCCGATTCGGATCTCGACGGTCTCACATCTCTTGCAGCGATCTTGAAGCTTTTATCCAGGCTTAATTATTCGGCTGCGGTCAGATATCCTCAGACTGACGAAGCCTATGGCCTGACGTTCGAAATCATTGATGAATTCATTGAAAAGAACATAACTCTGCTAATCACCCTGGATTCCGGCACCAGAGATATTGATGAAATAGCACATGCGTCAGAAAACGGAATCGATGTCATTGTTATAGACCATCACGAACAGGGTGATCTACTGCCTGAAGCAATTGTAATAAATCCTCACAGACATGACTGTACTTATCCATTCAAAAATCTTGCAGGAGTTGGTGTTGCCTTTAAGTTCATTACAGCTTTTCTCTATTCATATCTCGGTGCTTATAATAAATCATTTATTCTTATTGTGGATGAAGAAGCTGTATTTCACACCCTGGAATTTAAAAATGGAATAATTCTTTCAAATAAAATTCACAAATCACTCAATGAACTGAAAACTTTTCTGAATGATATTCCATCAGACATCAGAAAAGTATTTATTGACAGAGAGGGAATTCCGGCACTAAGCAATAATTATACTGATGCTATTTTCCTGAGGGAGATCATATTCCGTGATAATTATCCAGCTATAAATGAAACCCTTGCCAGCCTGTTCAGTTTTAATTCAAAATCTGTTGCAGCAGAAAAACTCTTCGTAAACAGTATTTTCTATAATTCAGAAAAAATACACATGTTTTTGGATTCAATTCTCGAGCTTGTTGCAATAGGAACCATTGCAGATGTAGTTCCACTCGTGGACGAAAACAGAACGCTGGTATACCTGGGAATTAGAGCCCTCAACAGATGTGATCATCCTGGTCTGAAAAAACTTATAAACGGAAGCACTGTTAATTCAAAGATGATAGGATGGAATATTGCACCGCTTCTTAATACACCAGGCAGGCTGGGGCAGACCGCACTAACAGCCTCATTCTTTTCAGAAGATAAAGAAGAAAAAATTATCGAAATAATAGCTGAACTTAATGAACTGAATGCAAAGAGAAAAAATGATCTCAATGAATTTTTTACAGAGATTATGATTAAAATTAATACTGATAAAATCGAACCATATAAAAACATACTGGCGATAAAAGAAAATATACCGGAAGGACTAACCGGCCTTCTGGCCAACCGTATATCAGACAAAACCGGCAGACCCGTTATTCTGTTTTCTCTTCCAGGCAAAAACAGAATAATCAAAGGCTCAGGACGCAACACAGGATCAATGGAATTTTTTCCTCATGTTTCGAAATCCTCACATCTCTTTGAAAGGATTGGAGGGCATGCGAATGCATTTGGATTTTCCATCCATGAAGACAATATTGATGCTGCTGTTCAGATGATTGAAGAAAGTCTTAGCCTGTGTGAAATCAAAGAAGAATACGTAAGCATTGACTGTGTTCTTGATATGAATTATATTACACCGGATTTCATTGAAAGTATTGCAATTCTGGAACCCTTTGGGAAGGACAATCCCGAACCAATTTTTTTAACCAGAAATATCATTATTGATAAATTTCAGACATGCGGCAGAGAAAGCCAGCATGGCCGTTTCAGTATTAATACAGGAACTTCCCGGGTCAGTGCAATCGGCTGGAACATGTCTGACAGAATGAAAGATTTTTTTCTTTCAGGTGAAAAGCTGGACATAGTCTATAGACTGGAAAACAATATATTCAGAGACAATATCTATCCACAGATGATAATTGAGGACATCGGCTTGTCTCAGAGCTGAATGCCGGTAATTATAATTTCAACTCTATTGATTCTTCTGAATCCAATGGGAGTCTTCATTACTACCTTATTGCCAAGCCCGGCAACCTTAATTCTTTTATTTTCAATTCCATGCTTTTTGATATATGCAGAGATGAACCTTGCCTTTTTAAGTGAATTCTTTCTGGGATCAGAGTAGGAAGTATGTCCAATAATGCTTATAACTGAAGATGGATACAGCTTAAGTACCTTTGCAATCGAATCAAGAGACTCTTTGCCATATTTTGAAAGCCTTGTTCCTTTTTGATTAAGGATATCACTGTCAGTAAGTTCGCGTCTCAAAGCATTACCTTTTTTAAAAAGATTTGCATCCACTATTGCAGATTCATTGCCTGTAGATTTTACATGGGCCCCTGAATTTTTATAATAATCTCTTTCATATTCGATAATCTTATATTTCAGCATTCTTGTTTTTGCTTTTATCTCAGCAGTCCTGATTTTTATCAAAGAAAGTGTTGCATAATAAAAAGCATTATTCAGTTTTTTCTCTTTAAGCAGGTTTCTTGCAGTAATTGTATTTACCACAGCATCATTGTAGATATCATAAGGGATAAATCTGCTGACTTCAATATTCTTCTCCAGTTCAATCATTGCAGATTCAGCATCCTGAATCTGTTTAATAGTTGCATCTCTGTCATCAGCCAATAGAGTTAATGCAAAAAACGGGATAAATATCAGTGTCAGGAATCTTTTCATGACTACCTTCCTGTTTCTTTTTTTATTTTATCATACTGTTTTTGTGTTTTCAGGAGTTCACTCCTGGCAATGATTATTCTGAAATAAGCGCTGGCAATGTTTATTTCAAAATATGCTCCATCATATTCACTGTCATCAAGGAGTTCATCTGCAAGTTTAATATGTTTCTGTATCTGCTTTATCTCTTCTTCGGATCCTGTAGTATCTGTTTCAGTTTTAATTTTATTGAATTCATTTTTTACATTTTGAATAAGGTTTTTTACTTCACCCTTCGAATGATCATCAGCATAGATATTTATACTAAAAAGAAGAAATATGGTAATTATGGATAGGAACAACCTGTTATTCATGACAGAATCTCCCGTATTGTGATTAGCATTTATACATCTCGGATCTTTATACAGTCAATACATTTTTTAATGTGAATCTGTGAATATACCATTGGGATTCAATCATGAATCACCTCAAAACAGAAAGCTTTTCTTTATTTTGTTCCACCCCAGAAAAAGATATTGAAAAAAATGAATTAACAAATAAAATAGGTTTCTACTAATAAATAAAACTATTACGATAGAAAAATTTCCAAAGGCAGAAGATTATGGATATTCAAGTCAAAGAGACTGACGAACAGGTCTGTGTAATTGTTGAAGGTGACATTGAAATGATGACGATAAAGAGTTTCAAACAGAAACTCTTCGAAATTGGACAGAATGTAGATAAGGATATTGAAATTGATCTCTCAGGAGTAGATTATATCGACTCCTCAGGAGTAGGTGTCTTGATCAGCCTGTTAAAACTACAGAAAAAAAAAGGTAAACAGCTTGATATAAACAAAGTCAGTCCCAAAGTTCAGAATGTTCTAAAACTCAGTTCACTTGCCGATGTTTTCAACATTTAATCTATGGATAATCTCAGAATTGGTAATGGTTATGATGTACACGCTTTCAGCGAAGGACGCGACCTGTTTCTTGGTGGAGTAAAGATTCCTTTCAACAAAGGGCTTGCGGGTCATTCAGATGCAGATGTTCTTATACATGCTATAATGGATGCCCTGCTTGGAGCAGCAGGGATGAGAGACATCGGCACACTTTTTCCCGACACAGACAGCTCATTCAGAGGAATAAGTTCAGTAAAACTTCTTTCCGAAGTGTTTGCGGAACTGAAGCGTTCGAAGTACAGAATAATTAACCTGGATTCAATAATTATCTGCGAAAAGCCTAAGATCTCCCCTCACATCGAAAACATGAAAAAAATCCTTTCTGAAGCTCTAGGCGGACTTGCAATTGACCGAATCGGAATAAAAGCAACAACCAGTGAACGCCTGGGCTTTACAGGCAGAGAAGAGGGCATAGCCGCCTCAGCAGTTGCCCTTATATGTAAAAACTGATCTTTATCTGCCCCAGAAGCGTGGCGTAAAAATTATCAGAACAGTGTAGAGTTCAAGCCTTCCCACCAGCATTGCAAACGAAAGTATCCATTTAATATAAGAAGGATAAAAGGCATAGCTTTCTGCCGGCCCGATTTTGCCGAATCCGGGGCCGATATTTCCAATAGTTGCCAGTGCTGTTGTAAAAGCCGTGAGGATGTCATTTGACGCAGTTGCTACTATTGCAGTAATGAAAAGCAGCATGAACATATAAAGAAAAAAGAAACCGGAAATTGCATAAACTATGTTTTTCCTTACGGAATTACCACTGATCTTGAGTGTAAAGATACCTCTGGGATGAATAAGATATTTCATTTCGTTCAGCCCCTGCTTCAGGAGGGTAACAATTCGTATAACTTTGATTCCACCTCCGGTAGAGCCTGATGAACCTCCAACAAACATCAGCATAAACAGTATCACCTGACTAAAGAATGGCCATTTTTCATAATCAGTAGTTGCATAACCTGTTGTTGTAAGTATTGAAGCAGATTGAAAACTGGCGTATCTAAGAGCTTCACCCACTGAAGAATAAAAGTTTCCATAAAGGTTGTAGGTCATAAAAAGTGTGGATACTGCAAAAATAAAGAGGTATGCCTTTAATTCAGTATCTCTGAAAAGATATTTAGACTTTCCTGTAAGCAGCCTGAAGTGTAGTGAAAAATTGATGCCTGCAAGCACCATAAAAAGTGTAATAATTCCATCAATATAGGCTGAATTGTAATGACCTACGCTTGCATTTTTTGTTGAAAAGCCACCAGTTGCAAGAGTACCAAAAGTATGAGTGAGTGAGTCAAATAATGACATACCGCCCAGCATAAGCAATACTGTTTCAAGGACTGTAAATCCCAGATATACAAACCAGAGGAGTTTTGCAGTTTCGGTGATTCTTGGAGTAAGCTTGTCGACCGTAGGTCCGGGTGCTTCTGCCCTGAGGAGCTGAAGCCCCCCGATCCCAAGTATGGGCAATACTGCAACAGTCAGAACAACAATTCCCATACCCCCGAACCAGTGAGTCAGCGACCTCCAGAACAAAATTGAAGAGGGTAGACTCTCTATACCTGTAAGGATAGAAGCTCCTGTTGTGGTAAATCCTGAGATAGATTCAAAATATGCATCCGCAAATAAAGGAATTTGCCCTGAGAAATAGTAGGGGAGTGAACCAATAAGCGAAGCGAAGATCCAGCTCATTGTAACGAAAAGAAAACCGTCCCTGGTAGACATTTTGTTTGACTGATAATTCCTAAGGAGTATAAGCACGGAAAAAGAGCTTATTAACGTAATTGAAATCGTTGTAGTAAAAGCATAAAAAGCTTCCATCTCATGGGAATATGCAGCAATGCACGCAGGTATCAGCATAAAGGCTGAAATAATACTCAACTCAATCGAGATAATTTTAAGAATAATTCTAATATTCATACGGTATTGGCCCCGTTACCCGGTAAAGACTTCTTCAAGCTGAGTGATTGATTCCTTAAGTACAATTGTTATGACATTATCTCCGTCTGAAAAAATAAAATTTCCATCGGGTACATGATTTAGCCCCCCCCTTGTTACAAAAAGAATAAGAGAGTTGTCGGGCAGGGTGACATCCTTCAGGGTTTTGCCAACGAGTTTGGTTTGAGGCGTGATGGTAAACTCAATAACCTCAGCTTTTCCGTCAAAAAGACTGTGAACACTCTTGATATTACCCCTTCTGATAAATTTCAATATTGCATCAACCGTGCTGTATTTAGGATTTACTGTAGCATCGATTCCAAGCTTTGAGGCAATGGGCAGATAGTTTGATTTACCGACCAGGGCTACCGATCTTTTGGTCCCAAGACTTTTTGCATATACGGCAGTTAGAACATTGAGTTCCTGATTGT
>CAZEJW010000025.1:0-35437 GCA_964512685.1 uncultured Leptospirales bacterium
GCCATAACAGGATTGTTTTCCATGAAGTCATACATCCTTCTGCTTCCAAGTGCAAAGGTAAAAGCCATTTTGCATCGGTCTGTTGTCTTGTATCTGCCTGTAACTTTGCCAGACTCAAAAAGATCAACCATTGAATCAACGAACATTTCAGTGTGAATGCCAAGGTCTTTTAAGTCAGAATCACAAAGCAGAGACCCAAGAGTGTTCGGCAGGCCCCCTATTCCGAGCTGAAGACATGCATTGTCTCTGATATGGTAGAGAAGGATTTCAGCCATCTTCAACTCTGCCTCTGAAGCCATGACAGAAGAAGGAATCTCAGCAAGAGGAGAATTGCTGCCTTCAATAATATAATCTGCATGAGATATATGAATAGAATCTTCAGAGCCGCCCGGAACCCTGGGAATATTCTCATTAACTTCCAGGATAAGAGTGTCAGCTCCAAGAGCAGATTCCAGGCTGTTGACATTGGTTGGCCCGAATGAGAAAAAGCCATTGCTGTCCATTGGACTTACCTGCTGAACATAAATATTGTAATCAATCATTTTATTGCCGATAATATCCTGAAGCTGGCCGAACTGGCAGGGATTATAAAACATGAGGTTTTTATCACCCATCCTGCGGTTGCCTGTGTCAAAGAACCAGCTGCTGCAAATGAAATGCTCGTGGCTTGGATCATTGCAGGTATTCGGATTGTCAAATGATATGCCAGCGCACTGCGTTATCTGAACATTGAAGAGTTCTTCCTTTCTTTTGGATAGTTCAATGTCAAAGTCTACAGGCCGTCCGAGGAATACAGCATATAAAACATGATCTCCGGATTTTACAAGTGAGGCTGCATTTGCTGCTGAAATAAGTTTTTGACTGTATAATGAAGTGATGTTGAGTGAAGCTGTATGTCTGGATTTATCCATATTCGACCTCCCTCTCTATAGAGGATATTAAAGGGATAAACGTTATTTGAAGTCAATCCAATATTGAAGAAAAAGATTTACATGGGGGATGAAGATATCCGTATTCAAAAAAAGATTGCATTGAATCAATTTTCTATGCCAAATGTTAAAATCGTTAAAATGGAGGTGACCCTTTGAAAAAACTGATAATAATCATGGTTTTGCCCCTGATGCTCTGTTCAATGAATCAGGAGAAGGGACTTATGAATGGTGATATAATATTTCATGAATCTCTGTCTTCTCAGGGAAAAGAACTGAAGCTCGCAACAAAATCAAGGTATACCCACATGGGCATAGTTTATAAGATAAAGAATAAATGGTATGTGTATGAGGCTGTTCAGCCGGTTTGTTTTACTCCGTTGAATAAATGGATTGCAAGAGGTAAAGACAGTCACTATGTTGTAAAAAGGATCAAAAAATATCGAAAAAAACTGACGCGCAGAAATATAAAACGGATGAAAGCAGCCGGAAAAAATTTTATTGGCAAAAACTATGACAGCCTGTTTCAGTGGAGCGACAGGAATATTTACTGTTCCGAACTGGTCTGGAAAATTTATAAAAGAGCCCTGGGTATTGAAATAGGCAGACTTCAGAAATTCAGGGATTTTGATTTATCTCATCCGGATGTAAAAAAACTCATCAGAAAAAGATATGGCAGCAGATTCAATCCTGATGAAACAATAATTTCACCGGTTCAGATGTTCGAGTCTGACCTCCTTTTTACAGTAAGAACAGATAATTAGCATAATCAACATAATTAACTCGCTCAGGATTATTTAAAAATATGAATGAAAAAATACTCAGCATGTTAATGAAAGAGAAGGTCATAACACTTTCCACTTCAAAAAATGGCCCCTGGTCGTCTCCTGTTTATTATGTATTTTACGATAAAGCATTCTGGTTTTTTTCATCAGGGAAATCCAAACACAGCCCTGAAAAAGGCAAGCGCCTTCCGTCAGGTGCCGCTGTTTTTGAAGCGTCAGATTCATGGCAGAGAATCAGGGGCATTCAGATGAGCGGTTATATTGAAGAGTCCTGTTCAAAACTTGCAGGTGCAAAGGCGTTTTCTGCATATTTGAAAAAGTTTCCTCTTCTTAAAGATTTTTTTAAGGATAAAAAGACATTTGACCTGGGGGATATCATGATACTTTTTCGTGTATCATTTTACAGGTTTGTTCCTGAATACGCTGAATATTCTGATAATGCTGCCGGCTTTGGAAAAAAAGAGAAGGTTGATTTAAACAGGAAGGTATAACATGTCATACAGAAATCTGATGCAGTGCATAAATGATCTTGAAAAACACGGTCAGCTTTTAAGAATTACAGAAGAGGTAAATCCCGATCTTGAAATGGCGGAAATTCACAGGAGGGTTTTTGCCGCAGGTGGCCCGGCAATATTTTATGAGAATGTCAAAGGAAGCGATTTTCCTGCTGTATCCAACCTGTTTGGCACAATGGAAAGAGCCAGGTTTATATTTCGTTCAACGTTAAAAAATATTCAGGATGTTATGAACGCGGGTTCTGATCCTGCATCAATGTTCAAAAGGCCATGGAAAATTCCGGGCTTTATTAAAACAGGGCTGCATTCCCTTCCGGCAAAAAGAATGAGAGGGCCTGTTTTATACGCTAAAACTTCAATTGATAAACTCCCTGCTGTAAAATGCTGGCCCAAAGATGGAGGGGCTTTTATCCTTTTGCCCCAGGTCTATTCTGAAGATCCCCTGAGGCCCGGAATAATGGGATCAAATCTTGGAATGTACAGAATTCAGATGAGCGGTAATGATTATGAGCAGAATAAAGAAATCGGGCTTCATTACCAGATAAAACGTGATATTGGCCTGCACCACCTTCATGCAATAGAAAAAGAACAACCTCTGAAAGTAAGTATTTTTGTGGGTGGTCCTCCCTCGCATACATTTTCTGCAGTAATGCCACTCCCGGGAGGAATGCCGGAAGTTTTATTTGCAGGTGCTCTTGGCGGGAGGCGTTTCAGGTATGCCAGAAAAGACGGTAACCTGATTTCAACAGAAGCCGATTTTGTTATAACTGGTGAAATAGTTCCCGGGCATACAAAGCCTGAAGGCCCTTTTGGGGATCACCTCGGTTATTACAGTAATAAACATGATTTTCCTTTTATAAAGGTAAAGGATGTGTGGCACAGGAAGAATGCAGTATGGCCTTTTACTGTTGTTGGCCGTCCTCCTCAGGAGGATACAATATTCGGAACACTGATACATGAAATAACAGAACCAATGGTGCCTGTAACAATACCGGGAGTCAAAGCGGTTCATGCTGTTGATGCTGCCGGTGTTCATCCTCTACTCCTTGCAATTGGAAGAGAGAGTTATGTGCCATATGGTAAAAGGCGTCCTATGGAACTTATGACTCTGGCGAATGCAATACTTGGTTTCGGCCAGACATCTCTTGCTAAGTATCTTTTCATTGCTGCAGGAGAAGATAACCCGGATCTTGACATCTATGATATACCTTCATTCTTCAGGCATATTCTGGAGAGAGTTGACTGGAAGCGTGACATTCACTTTGAAACAGAAACCACTATTGATACTCTCGATTATAGTGGCGGTTCACTTAACTCGGGTTCCAAGGCAATTATTGCAGCAGCAGGAAATAAAATAAGAGATCCTGGCACTGATCTTTCTCCCGAATTTAAACTTCCCAGGGGATTCAGTGATCCCAGAGTTGTGCTGCCTGGGGTTCTCAGCGTAAAGGCCCCTCCTTACAGGGATTCTGAAATCCGTGAAAAGGAGGTTGATAAATTTTCACGATTTGTCTCTAAGACAGGATGTATAGATTCGTTTCCTCTTGTAATCCTTACAGATGACAGTGAATATCTTTCGAGGTCGGTAAATAATTTTCTCTGGCTCACTTTTACACGGTCAAATCCATCTTCTGATATTTATGGAATCAACAGTTTTATTGAAAACAAACACTGGGGATGCGAAGGTTCTCTTATAATTGATGCATGCGAAAAATCACATCATTCTGCCCCTCTTTTTGAAGATCCAAAGGTAACTGCAGCAGTGAATAAACTGACGAAAAAAGGCGGCCCTCTTTATGGTATAATATGAGACTGTTTAATTGAATATATAGTGTATTGCTTTGATTGTGATGCACTATTTTTTTATGTAAATGAATTGCTGATTTCCAATTGTGAAATAATAAAATTCATGTTTTGAGAATGATATAAAAATTCCGGAAGATAATATTTGATTGAACTGGAAATATAATCATGATAATATTTCCAGTAAATGTATCCGAATTTCAATTCCTCCCGGAGGTTGACCATGAGTTTTGTTGAGCGTATAAATTTTAATAGTCTTAAGACAAAGATGTTTTTTGCTTTTCTGTCATTGATACTTGTTTTGCTGATGAGTATTGTATTGTTTATAAATAATATTATTCAGAATCAGGCAGAACATGCCTTTGAAACAAGAACTACAGCGGAAATTACTCAAATTGACAACACTGTATCCACCATCTTTGATGGCTTAAAGCAGGATATAAAAATGTTAAGTGAAAATCGTTTCGTGAGAAAAATGGATGATTCAATTTTTCTTTTAAGAGATAAAACCAAAAAAATTGTTATGCTTGAGCATATGAGCCATGGGCAGGTTGAACGTGACATGTACCTTGAATACAAGGCATATGGGACAACTCATCCAACTGCAAAATATACATATGGAGCTAATTATCTGGGCTCTTATACTCAGTATCCATACACAAAAATGCCAGGCTAGTACGATTCAAAGACACGGCCCTGGTATAAAAAGGCAATGGCATCCCCTGATAAACCCATAATAACTGATCCCTATTATTATGAAGCTGAGAATATAACTCTGGTGGCTGTAGCCCATACTATCAGAAATTATGAAAACAAAATTGTTGGAGTGCAGGCAATAGATGTTAGTCTTGAACAGATTACGAAAATTCTTGAAAAAATAAAAATCGGAGAATCTGGTTATCTGACTCTCGTTACCGGATCAGGCACAGTGATTGCGGATTCAAAAAATCCGAAAATGAATTTCAAAAATATAAGTGAATATAAAATTGCCGAACTGGCTGATGCGGAAAAGCTGAAAGATGGAATTATTGAATACAAAACTCCTGAAGGCCGGGAAAAAGTTGGAAATGTATATACATCTCCAGAAACAAGCTGGAAATTTATCGGCATAATTGACAGGGCTGAGATAGAGGATGAGGCAAACAGAGCCGTTAGTCTTGTTCTTCTTATCGGCGGAATTTTTCTGTTGATTTCAATGGGGGTGGCATTTTTCATTGCTTCCCGTTTCGCAGGACCAATACAGGCAGTTGTTGAAAATCTTAAACGTCTGGCATCAGGAGATTTTACTGTTTTTATCTCGGAAAAATTTACCGGGAGAAAAGATGAACTCGGGGAACTCTCTAACAGTTTCAACCAGTTTATTGAAAGGATGAAAGAGATAATCAGTGACGTGCAGATGGCCTTTGATCAGATTGCTGTATCCTCTGAAGAAATGGCCGGAACAATAAACAGTTTTAGTGAAAATTTTCAAAGTCAGTCTGCGAATTCAGAGGAAATAACTGCAACAACTGAGGAAATAGGAGCAGGAATGGATAGTGTTGCAGCAAGCGCAGAATCTCAGAACAATTCAATGGAAGACCTGGCTCAGCAAATAAGAATTTTGGCTGGTCTTATAAATGAGAATGAAAGTCTTATCAATAAGACAGGCAGCCTGACTGAAAAGATGAACACTGAAGCAAAAAGCGGTGAAAATTCTCTTCAGGGCATGGTCGAAAGCATGACAAAAATTATTGAAAGTTCTGAAGATATGACCAGGATTCTTAAGATTATAAATGATATATCTGATCAGATAAATCTTTTATCTCTTAATGCTGCAATCGAAGCTGCAAGAGCGGGTGAAGCGGGAAGGGGATTTGCTGTGGTGGCAGATGAGATCAGCCAGCTTGCAGATCAAACTGCACAGAGTCTTAAGGAAATTGGCGATTTGATTCAGATTAACAATACAGAGATAAAAAATGGACAGACCGGCCTGGAGGATTCTATTAAACTAATTACATATATTATCGAAGGTGTTGACCAGATAAACAATATGACACGTCAGGTGACAGAGTTCATGTCACAGCAGATAGATTCAAAGGACAAGGTTGATGAACTCACAAGCATGGTAAAAGGAATGTCTGATGAAATAAAACATGCTACAGGCGAGGAGAAAATTGCCGTTCAGGAAATTACAAAGTCAATCTCGGGTATAAGCAAAATTACTCAGGACAATGCTGCCGGGACAGAACAGCTCGCTTCAAGCTCTGAGGAACTCGCAGGAATGGCAGAAAATCTTAAAGAAAAGATGAGTTTTTTCAGGATTTAATTTTGACCAAAGGTACAATATTGCTATTAAATTAATAATAATTACAATATTGTACCTTTGAAAGTTTTAAATGATTTAAAAATAGTTATTTTTGTGAGAATTTTTCAAATAACTTTGTGATAACTTTTTATTTTAAATAAATTTTTTTAGAATTTAATAATAATTTCCTCTCAGGGCATGTAATTGACCGCCTTTACAACCTCTTTAACATAACCGTAATAATCTGTCTTAATGTTGGCACGCATCATGCTATTTATATTCCCATTAGAAAATTTTGAAGGAGGAATATATGAGAAAGATAATTTCATTAATACCATTTCTCATAACGCTGATGTGTATTTCTGTCTTTGCCGATGATCCGGCAGGAGAAACATCAGTTAAGGCAATTAACGTAGTGTGGACACTCCTCGCGGCGTTTCTTGTATTTTTTATGCAGGCCGGTTTCGCTCTTGCTGAGGCAGGATTTACAAGGGCAAAGAATGCGGGCAATATTATAATGAAAAATATAATGGACCTTTCAGTTGGAAGTATTGCGTTTTTTGTTATTGGGTTTGCCTTGATGTTCGGAACCAGTGTTTCTGGTTTATTTGGTTCTTCCGGTTTTTTCCTGAGTTCAGCCTCGACCAAAACACCAGAGGGATTGTGGATTTATGTCTTCTGGATGTTTCAGGCGGTGTTCGCGGCAACAGCAGCAACAATAGTTTCAGGAGCAATGGCTGAAAGAACAAAATTCAAGACTTATCTTCTGCTCAGCCTGATTATTACCGCTGTAATTTATCCTGTTTCAGGTCACTGGATATGGGGTGAGGGCGGATGGCTCGGAAGCCTTGGATTTGTTGATTTTGCTGGTTCAACCGTAGTTCATTCCGTTGGCGGATGGGCTGCATTTATGGGAGCATTACTTCTTGGACCAAGGATTGGAAAATATACCGATAGTGGTGAGCCAAGAGCTATTCCGGGTCATAATATACCACTTGCCGCATTGGGTGTTTTCATCCTCTGGTTCGGCTGGTTTGGTTTTAATCCGGGAAGCACTACAGCAGGTGATAATTTTTCGATTGGTTTTATTGCAGTTAACACTAACCTCGCAGCTGCTGCCGGTGCAATCGGGGCAATGATCACTATTTGGATGAGGTCAGGAAAACCGGATGTAAGTATGACGCTTAACGGGGCCCTTGCAGGACTTGTTGCCATTACAGCTGGATGTTCTTCAGTATCTCCGTCGAGTTCTATAATTATAGGGTTTATTGCCGGAACCACTGTTGTTCTGTCAGTTGAGTTTATTGACTTTAAACTGAGGGTGGATGATCCGGTAGGTGCAGTTTCAGTTCACGGTGTTTGCGGAGCACTTGGAACTCTTCTCGTTGGATTCTTTGCTGAAGAATCATTTGCAGGTGAAGGTGTTAACGGGCTTTTTTTTGGAGGAGGATTTAAACTTCTGGGCTTGCAGGCTCTGGGCGTTGTTTCGGTATTCGCATGGGTAATGATAACTTCCGGACTGATGTTCTTAATCCTTAAAAAGACTGTTGGACTCAGGGTATCGAGAGAAGAGGAGATCAAGGGCCTTGATATAGATGAACATGGTATGGAATCCTATTCCGGGTTTCAGATATTTACGACTCAGTAAGGAGGTTACACATGAAACTAATAATAGCATATGTTCAGCCTGAAAAGATGGAAGATGTTAAGGAGGCACTGGCGAAGGCGGAAGTAAGAAAAATGTCAGTGACCAATTCCCTTGGATGTGGTCAGCAGGGAGGATTTCAGGAAACCTACAGGGGCGTTGATATTGAAGTTAATCTCCTGAAAAAGGTCAGATTTGAAATTGCGGTTAACGATGATTATGAGGATAAAACAGTAGAGGCAATTGCTAACGGTGCACGGACAGGAAACATTGGTGATGGAAAGATTTTTGTAATCGATCTTCCAAGATGTATTAGAATCAGAACCGGAGAAGAAGGAGCTGGTGCTATTGGATAAAAAGCCGGGGGAGATATTATTTATTTATCTTCCCCGCACAGAAAAAATTTAAGGAGAAAATTATGAAAAAACAAATCGCTTTGTTGGCAGTACTATTTATATTTATGACTCTTCCGGTGTTCACCCAGGAATCAGAAACTCCAAAACCGGCGGAAGAAAATAAAATGAGCTTTTCTGTTGGTGTGGAATATATGAGTAATTATCTCTGGAGAGGTGGTTATTGGTATGAAGATGGTGCCATCTTCCCGTCAGTTACATTTGGAATTGGTGGACTCTCTCTTGGGTATTGTGGTGAATTTTCAGAAAGTGATTTTCTTGATCGAGAGTCTCTGACAAAATCAGACGGCACTGATGTTGATGATCTTCATGCCTCAGATTTTGGTGTGGATTATTCATATTCAATTCCTGATATATTTTCTATTGGTGCTGGCGTATGGTACTATTATTTCCATAACGAAAGTGTTAATTCTTTTATTTCAGGATATGTCTCAGTAACTGCTGATTCAATACCACTATCACCGTCTCTTACATACAACCACGATTATTATACCAGTGACGATGCTGATGAGCAGGGAAAGGATTTCTATATTCAATTTGCATTGAGTCATGATATTGATATTACAAAAGAACTTGTGCTGAATCTGGCAGGTTCGTGTGGATATTATAATGTTAAAAGCTGGGGATCAGATTATGCAGGAATCAGTGATATAGGTTTATCAGCAGGTATTACAGCTGCAGTTGGTTCTGTTGAGATCTCATCAGCATTTAATTATGTAATTGTTCCTGATAAGGATTTTTATAAAGCCAATGGCAGGGATGATATAAACCGTTTTTATGCAACAGTTGGAGTTTCATATTCAATACTCTAAATTCAGTTGGATGATGTTTGCTGATAATTTCGGGATTTAAAAAAATTGCATGAAGCCGGCAGGGGGATTATTCATGGATCGTAAAAAAAGTTTGCCGGCTTCATGCACAGTGTCTCAATACAAATGAAACCACAGGTTTTTATCCCCGGCCACGGAGTTGTTTAAATAAATTCCGGGACCGGGGATAATGGTGAATGTAAAATAATCGTGATATCTATAATAGCATGAGTTTAGCCTGCTTTATATTCGTTTTGCCCGTTATCCTTTAAAAGTCTGTCGAGCTGACATACAATCTCAACGGCTTCCTTACAGCCATTGACCGCTTTATCAGAAAGGCCGGTTCCAATTTCTTTTGCGTTTTTTTCATCGATACCAATTCCCAGAAAAAGTACATTCCCATAATCCAGGCGCAGGCATTTCATCAGTAATTGTACCGGGATGTTGTGTGTCGCAAAGCTGTAACCGGGATCTTCATCCAAATCGATAAAGTGAGCTGATCCGGGTACTATTCCGCTTGCAGCATCTATTACAACGATGATATCAGGGTTAAAGACTCTTATGTTATGAAACTGATTTTCCGGAACATCACCCCCATAGAAAATTTTCCAGTCCATGGATTTTTCCAGGAGTTCACCCGCATACTCTCCGGCTCCGTCATCACCGCGAAGCGGATTGCCAATAGTAAGTATCGCTTTTCTCATTTCAATCCTTCCTGATAGTGATAAAACCTTCTTTAAGGTTATTGAGAAGATCCCTGAAAGTGCATTCAGGGATCTCCTTTGTAAGTATTTGAGCGTGCTCAGGATACAGATCGATTTCAAAATATTTGACAAGATTACCAAGCTTGAACCGGGTATATTTACCGCCGGAACTGACTATGGAATTATATTCATCGTCTTCCATCGTCATAATCTGTTCTGCAAAGTCGATAGTACCCAGCCCGTGACCATTCTTCAATACATGAAGTTTTATCTGATTAGCCGGGTTTTTATAATCAGTATCAGGATCGATAATCCTTTCCTTTAGTTTGAATATCCGTATCATTATGCACCCTTTATTAAGTATTGTTCCTTTAGAGTTTCTCCTAGCCCGTGAAATCTGTCCATCCAGTCGAGATATACGATATTGTGAAGGACTTTTATGCATTCCGCATAGCGTGGATCTTCTTCTTCAGTTACTGAATTCTGCATAAAACTCATAACTTCAGAAATATTGTCAGGAGTGGGACATCGTTTGAGTATATCCATATATTTATCATATAACTTTCGTCCATGGATGTAACCCATTAACTCACGGCATCCGATATTGATATCCTTCTCGAACTGGAAATTGCCGAGCAGGGATTTTTCCATTGCCGGAGGTTCGCCGTTATCATCAGCATATGCCTGATGCTTCAGCTTTTGCTCGAGAATTCCAAGTGCAACTCCGAAACCATCCAGTATCGTTGCGGGATGGGGAGGGCAGCCCGGGATGAACATATCAACCGGGATGTGGCTGTCTATGCCCGACCAGGTTCCATAAGTATCATGGAAGATTCCGCCTGTGCAGGCACATGCCCCTACTGAGACTACTATCTTTGGATCAGGCATTGCTTCGTAGGCTCTGAGCAGTGGATATCTCATCATCCTAGTTACTGATCCTGTACATACCAGAATGTCTGCATGCCTTGGAGATGCCACAAGTTTGAATCCCAGTCTTTCCGGGTCCCACCATGGAGTGATTACAGAAAAGATTTCTATGTCACAACCGTTACATGACCCGGCATCCACCCTGTATACAAAAAATGAACGCTTGATGTTTGAAAGGTGCTCGAGTTTTTTCTCCACTGTATTTTCTTTGCTGATTTTTTCAGGTATTTCGTACAGAGGTTTCATTTCTTTCCTCCCATATGAAAGTATCTGGCGCTGTTTTCAACTGCCTCGCTTCTTCTGCATTCCGGGCACATGTGAAGGTTCTCAGCAGACTCAGGTGTTTGTTTTATCGATTTAAGAAGTTCACTCTGATGCCTGAAAAGTCTTTCTGTCGTAAATGCAATACCGCATTTTGAGCATTTTTTAAGTTTGAATTCTCCTGTTACTGTAAGATCTTCCTTGTTGAACAGGACTGCCATTTGAAATTCCTGTGACAGTTTTATGCCTCCTGTTGGGCATACTTCGTCACATCTGCCGCAGAAAATACATCTGCCGTAATCGATTTTCCACACAAGTACGTCTTTTTCAGTGTCATGCTTGAGTGATATTGCGTTAGGTGGACAAGCCACGGCGCATGCGCCGCAGCCAAGACATTTGTCGAAAACATATTCAGGCTTACCCCTGTAATCATCAGCCGGTGTATAAGGCTCAAATGGGTAAGGGAGAGTAGAGTTTCCTCCCCGTTTTGCAAATTCAAGAAGCTTCATGTTCTACCTCCCTTTTTATAAGTCTTTAACCGGAGAATTTTTTAGAGTTCTCGCGTAATTTTTAAGATCATCCTCACCGATAATCTTCGATTTGCCATTGTTGACATTTACCAGTGTAATTCTTTCAGTACAAGAATAACATGGGTCTAATGAACATACTATCAGAGGCGCGTCAGAAACAGAGTTGCCTCTGAGCTGAAATCTCAGTGATGGCCAGTTATTGTAGGTCGCAGCTCTTACTCTCCATCTGTGAACTTTTTGTGCATTTCCATGCATGGTAAAGTGGACGTTTTCTCCTCTTGGCGCTTCGTCATGTCCAATCGCAAATGAATGAGGTTTAACAAAAGCTTCCTTGTTCATTAAAGGGCCTTCCGGCATTAGTTGAAGAGACTGTCTTATTATCGATGCGGCCTCGATTAATTCTTTTGCTCTTACGGTCTCCCTTGAGAGAACATCACCGTCAGTTCCAACCGGAATATCAAATTCAACTTTTTTATACCAGTCGAAGGCATGGTCATATCTTGCATCTCGTTTAATTCCTGCACCTCTGATATTCGGGCCGACCGGAGAGAAATCCCTTGCGATTTTTTTGTCCAGAACTCCGGCACCTTTCCACCTGGATACAATGTTTGGTGCATCAAGTACTGATTCCCAGCATTGCTTGAATTCTGTCTCGATTTTATCAACGAGATCCAGCATTATCTTTCTTTCCTTCGCTGTAAAGTCACGTCTGACTCCTCCCACCATTATCATTCCGTAGGTTTTTCTTCCTCCGGTGATATGCTGTGCGAGTTCCATTGCCGTTTCCCTTATCTTGAACATCTGAAGAAAAGCCGTAACATTACCTGTAAGTTCGCTGGCAAGTCCTATATTGAGAATGTGTGAATGAAGCCTTTCCATTTCAAGGCATATTGTTCTAATGGCCTGTGCTCTCAGAGGTACGTTCACTCCTGCTGCACGTTCGGCACTTTCTATACACGCGACCGCGTGTGCGAATCCGCAGATCCCTCAAACCCGTTCGGCGAGATAGCCCATTTGATCATAGTTCATTCTGTTTTCTGCGAGTTTTTCCATTCCGCGGTGAATGTAGAACATTTTGTAGTCTGCATCCACAATTGTTTCACCATCGACATAGAGCCTGAAGTGACCGGGTTCGTCTGCCGTTATATGTAAAGGTCCGAGAGGCACATCGACTGTACCAGAACCGATTGGCTCTGTGAACTGGTATTCGGGTTCTGTATCCAGGTCGTATGGGGCGAATCTTTTACGATAATCTATTGAATCTTTTCTAAGAGGATATATTCCTTCAGGAAAATCATCAGGAAGAACAAGTCTCCTTTTGTCAGGTATTCCTTCGGGTATGAGTCCGAACATGTCCCTTGCTTCCCTTTCGTACCAGACCGCAGCAGGTACAAAAGGAGTAACTGATGGGAATACAGGATCATGTGAAGGAATCAGCGCCTTTACAATTATCCAGCATTTTTCATCCTGAGGAAGTTCATCCTCAGGAGTTAGTTTGCTTCCCTCCATTGACATTACATAATAGAGAGCATAGTTTCCATTGAGGTCGCGTTCGTCATTTGCAACCATTGTGGAAAGCCATCCTCCCATTTCATAGTAGAGAGTTTTTACAACCTGCGGGAGGTCATTTCTGTCAACCAGTATTGTTATCTGGTCTTCCGGTTGACGGTTGATCTCTTCAACAGAAAATCTCTCCCCGAGGCTGTTGATGAATTTATTTCCTTTTTTCATTATCATTGACCTCCATCATCAATTATGAAGTATTTGTGCTACCGCGTTATTTAACAGGTCTGTCCAGCAGTCAGGTGGAAAAATTCCTATTGTACAAATGAGTATTGCAAATATGAACAACGGGAGGTTCGCTGCAAAACTTACTTCTCCTGGATTTTTTATTTCTTCACTCTGTTTACCAAATGCAATGTTGTTGAAGTGAGAAACAAGACCATAAAAAACAATACTCAGTCCAAGCAGAAAAATTGCTACTCCGAGGTAATTGCCTGACTCAATACCGGCAAGTGTAGCATAAAATTCACTTGTAAATATTGCCATTGGCGGAAGACCGGCAAGAGAAAACATTGCAATTGCCAAAAGAACCGCCGTAGCAGGCGCAGTCTTGAATAAACCTCCCATCTTTGTCATATCTCTTGTTCCGTGAATATGCTGCAGATTCCCGGCAGTACAGAATGCAAGCGCCTTGGTAAGTGAATGGTTCATTGCATGAAAGAACATTGCAAAGAGTCCAAGCTTTCCGCCAAATGCCATTGCGACGGCTATAATTCCAAGGTGCTCAGTTGAGTGATATGCAAACATTCTCTTTATATCGTGCTGTTTGATTATAAAAAGCGCTGCAATAATTATCGAAAGCAGACCAACAATCATCAGACATGTTTTGACAAATGCCAGTGTCTGTGCAGAATGTGATGCAACCCAGTAGAATCTCACTATTGCAGCTATTGCACATTTAAGAAGTACGGCTGAAAGCATTGCAGATGCAGGCGCTGGTCCTTCAGCGTGAGCGTCAGGAAGCCATGTATGCATTGGCGCAAGGCCGGCTTTCGTTCCGTATCCGATAAGGAAAAAAACGAAAACTATTTTCATTACTTCAGGTTTAAATTCAGCTCCGTGGGCAGCAAGTGAAGTCCACAGCATTGCGTTGTGTGAATTACCTACAATTCCCAATGAGGAACTGTAAAGAAGAATCGTTCCATAGAGACCAAATGCAAGACCAATACTGCATATAATGATGTACTTCCATCCCCCTTCGACTGCACTCTTTTTTCTGTAAAGTGATACAAGAAATACAGAAGACAGGGTTGTTGCTTCTATGGCAACCCACATAAGAACAATGTTATTGGACATGACTGAAAGAAGCATCGTAAAAATGAAAAGGTGAGAGAGTGAGAAAAAGAGTCTCGCATCTCTGAAATCTATTTCATTTGAATCGAGTTCCCATGATATGTATTTAATCGAATACAGATTTGTCAGCAGACCAACAACCGATATAACTGCAATGAAAACTCCTCCCATTGGATCAAGGAAAAGGAAATCGTTAAGTGCAGTTACCGTGTTACCCTGTGAGGCCACTTTTACACCGATAAGACCTACTGCTGAATTTATCAGAGCGGCAACGGCGTGAATTACATAAAGCAGTTTCCTGTTTTTGATACTCCCTGCAATCCAGATCAATATCGAGAAAACAAGAGGTATCGCAGGTAATGCTATCAGTAGAAATTCTTTGTTTATGTTCATGATATCACCCCTTCAGTTCCTTTGCCTGTGATGTGTCGAGTGAACCGAAGTAGTTGAAGAACCTCGACCCGAGAGCTGCCATAATTACAACAGCGAAAACTGCATCGGTCATGATTCCAATTTCAACGGTTTCCGGTGCATTGTATGCTGTTAGCGCGAGAGTAAGGTGCGCTCCGTTTTCAAACAGGCAGTAAGAAAGAATCTGTTTAATGACAGATTTCCTGAAGACCATTCCGAAGATTCCCATCATGAAAACGAGAATTGATACAACCAGCGGAATGGTTAACTTTATCAGAGAAAATTCCAGAAACACCGGATACAGAACGAGAGCCACTGTGAGTGCTATTCCAACTGAAAGAAATGGATTATAGACTCCAATAAAAGGGGCTTCTTCCTGAGAGACTCCTGTCTTCTTTATCAGCCTCAGAATGATCCAGGGAACCAGGATTACCTTTGTAAGAAAAGCAGTTCCTGACCAGATATAAAGAGTATCTATCTCATAGGTTACTGCGAGTATAAGAAAGATAGATACGAGTGCAAAGGTTTGTACCCCGTACAGGTATGTCGCAAGCTTGAGCTTTCTGGTCTCAAATACAAGAAAAGATAAAGCTGCCAGAATGACGGAGGTAATCGTTATCAGTTCAATATTCATTGTCCTAACCTCCAGATGATATATAGAATTAGTGACGCAAAAGAAAGGCTGAGTGCGCCAATTGCAGCTGACCTGACCTTCAGAATTATAAAGCGTGAACTGAAATGCTCAATGTATGAAGTCAGCACAAAAAATATGCAGAGTTTCACAAGAAAGAACACAAGTGCCAGAAACTGATTGTCAACATATGGCCAGGGACAGAATATCGAAATGAAAAGTCCGGCCACAGCACACTGCTTGATTAGAAGTGCAACCTGTGAAAGAGCCAGCCTTTTGCCGCTGTATTCGGAAAGCAGACCTTCCTGAAGTTCCTGTTCCGCTTCTGCCATGTCATACGGTTTTTTGCCGGTCTCTGCATATGTTGCCCAGAGAAAAGCTATTGCAGCAAGAATGAATGGAGGAATCGTATAACTTATTTTACCGGATTCAACCAGTTGTCTGATTTCGACCAGGTTTGTTGTACCGCCTGCGATAAGAACCACAACAAGTGTTGATAGAACGAAAGTTGGTTCAACAAAAATCGAAAGCAGTTGTTCTCTGCTGCCGGAGAGTCCAGCAAAAGGACTTCCCGTGTCCATAGCCGCTACACCAAAGATAAATCTGATGAGAGCCAAAAGGTAAATTATAACAAAAAGGTCAGATACCTTCCCAAATGCCGGATCATTGACAACAGCCGGAATGATTACTGCGAGTACTCCGGCAATCCCAAACATCATCCATGGCGCACATCTGAAAAACCAGGAAGACTGTCCCGGAAGGGTTTCTGATCTTTTAAAGAGTTTACTAATATCCCTGTAGGTCTGAAACGGACCTGAGGGGCCGCTTCTGCTTTGAAAGCGGGCTGCCATCATTCTTCCTATCCCATGAAAAAGAGGAGCAAGAAGAATGATACTCAATGTCTGTATGATTATTATCATTATATTCATGCTATCCATAACAGAACCCCTATACGTACATCGCTATTATTATGAAAACAGCCAGAACCAGCAGAACGTATGACGCATAAACCTGCATCTTTCCGTTTTGGATGATTCCTGCCTTTTCAGCTGCCCTGGAAAAGAAATTTCCGAGCTTCACATATATCATATCCCACCAGATGTCTCTTGCATGATTACTGTATTTAACAGGTCCGAAGTAGCCGTTGGTTTCTTCGAAATGAACTTCACTTCTGTAAAGCCAGTTCATGAGTTTTCTTAAGCCCCCGGTGAATGGTGCGGCTGTCATCTGCATCCTGCTGGAATACTTGAATCCGCAAGCCCATGGATCAGTTTCTCTTGTCTCTGCGACTGCACCTTTGAATGCGAAGGTAAGTACTACGGGCAGCAGAAGCATGGATATCATGATCAGAAACAGAAGAGCAGGGGATACAAGAGACCCTGTTGGTGACAGAACTGACACGCCGGCAGTGGCCGTAAAGGATGAAGCGCATATTACTGAGACAACGCTCATGATTTTCCCGGCTACGACCGGAGCGCCAATTCCGAAGAGAACACAGCATATTACGAGAATATACATCCCGCCTACCATGCTCCAGGGAACTTCTTTTGCGTTTTCCCATATGGTTTTGTCGCGCGGAGTTCCGGTAAATATTACACTGTATACTTTGACGAAACACATAACTGCAAGTGCTCCGGTAAGTGCAAGAGCAAGAATCGCTACAGGAAAGAGAATCATACCTGTTATGCCGGATTTCATGGCTCCGGTTATCATTGACTGATAAGTTATCCATTCACTAACAAACCCGTTAAGAGGAGGGAGTGCTGATATGGCCATTGCTCCGATTAAAAAAGCGAATGCCGTAAGAGGCATCTTCTTGGAAAGTCCTCCAAGGATCTCCATGTCTTTTGATCCGGTAGAGTGTATTACGCTTCCGGCTCCCAGAAAGAGAAGTCCCTTGAATGTAGCGTGGTTGAGAACATGGTATAATCCTCCAAGAAAACCTGCTGCTGCAAGAATCTGGTTGCCTGAGGCCAATCCATAAACCCCGGTTCCAACTCCAAGAAGAATAATCCCGATATTTTCAACTGAGTGATATGCCAGAAGTGACTTTGTATCATGCTGCGTTAGTGCATAGAGAACACCAAGAAGCGCAGATAGAGCCCCGATAACAATAATGAGGATTCCCCACCATTCCTGAACAGGAAGCCATGTGCATGTTCTCACAATTCCGTATATTGCGGTTTTTATCATTACCGCTGACATAAGAGCCGATACGTGCGATGGCGCTGCCGGGTGTGCTTCCGGAAGCCACACATGAATAGGAAAAATTCCAGCCTTGGCTCCAAAACCAATGAAAAACAGGATAAACACTATACCAGCCATTAGCGGTGAAATCTCTGCGCCGGCAAAATTTTCGAAGTTGAATGAACCTGTTGTGTTGGCCAGCAGAATGAAACCGGTGAGGATGAGCGCTCCTCCAACGTGAGCGACAATCATATACAGACTGGTTGCTTTCTTTGTCTTTTCTGAATCATTGAACCATATTAAAAAGTAGGATGCAAGTGTCATCAGTTCCCAGAAAACCATAAACCAGAATATCTGAGATGCTGATACAACAAGAAGCATCGAAACAATGAAAAGATTGAAAAAGAATGCCATTGTGCCGATAACGCCTTTACCCTTGTACTCCTCGGAATAGTGATATCCGTAAAATGAAGCAGCCATTGCAACAAGGCATATCACAAACGAGAAAAAACATGAAAGCGGGTCGAGCGTAAAACGCGCTGTCATAAGAGGAAACTTTATTTCAAGAAGTTCATTGCCTCCAATGTTTGAAAGAAAGTACCATATCCCCCAGGCGGAAATAACCGAGGGAAGCAGAAAACCGGTTATTGCTGCAAGCTTGGGTTTTCTGTACAGGAGCAGGGAGATGATTCCTGCTGCAAAATACATCGAATATATCTCAGCCATTTTTATCCCTCTCTGTTATTGTTGGAGAGAAAATTTTTCTTTTCTCTCACCGATGCAATCAGGTCTGATACAGCTTCATTTGATTTTGAAGCGAGCTGGCCTGACGAAACTTCTTCGGGTTTCACATGTATCAGCGCATGAACAGGGCAAACTCTTACACAGGCGGGCCCTTCTTTTGAACCTTCACAAAGGTCACATTTTATTGCGACTGTCTTACTGCCGTCCTTTGTTTCATAAAAAGGCGACACGAATTCTTCGGTATTGTAGTCAACAGAAGGCATTGGTTCGGAAGCGGGCTGCAGACATCCAAATGGACAGGCGAGTACGCACATTTTACAACCAATACAAATCTGTTCGTGTACTGCAACCATGTCATCTGTAATCTCGAGCGCGCCTGTAGGGCAGACCCTGGAGCATGGAGCGTCTTCACAGTGACGGCATTGGTTTGGCATGCTTCCGCTGAATGTCGAAATCATTACCAGTCTTGGCCTTGCAACCTTTCCTCTTTCTTTCGCGGACTGATAACAGGCGGCCATACAGGTATGACATCCGATACATTTATCAGGATCACATATAACGAAGCTTTTAATTTTTTCGGAAGTCGGTTTAGTCATGATGATTACCTCCTGCTGACGCGTGGGCTTTAACCCTTCGCCTGCCTTTGCCGTCAGAGAAGTACTTGAATTTTTTATCTCTCAGTATCGAGATGTATTCAGATTCAGTAATTTTCGTAAGTTTGACAGCTGTCACTTTTAGTTCAGGAATTTTTGAAACAGGATCGAGATTGTCTGCAATGGTAAGCTCGTTCACGTTTGCTTCCCAGTAATGAAAAGTACCAAAGATGGTATTCTTTGCTATTCTTTCCATTATCCTCACCGGAGCGGCAATCATGCCTCTTTCGTTTTCTATTCGTACATAATCCCCTTCTCTCAGGCCCTGATTGAGTGCAGTCTCTTTCCCTATCTCAAGAGCGTGATGATACTGGTCCGCTCCATGCATGAGTGGGGCACAGGGTCTTGTCATTGTGCCGGTATGATAGTGATAAACATATCTTCCGGTCGTTAGTATAAAGGGGTATTTTTCTGATATTTTCTCAATTACAGAGCCAGCCATAAATGGATAGTCTTCAGGCAGATTTAGTTTTTCTTTCCAGCTTTTTCCGAAGTTTTCTTTTTCAGCAAATTCCGGAGTGAATACGACTGGAACAAGCACTGCCTTTTTATCTGGGGTGCTGAAAACCGAACCTTCGTAAAGACAGGGCGTTCCGTCATGGTGATGGTTTGGGCATGGAGCTGAAATACCATTGGCATCTTTCAGTCTTCTGAAACTCATTCCCCCAAACTGATTACGGCTGACTGTTCTGATTTCGTCCCATACGTCTTCGGCACTGTTGTAGTTATAGCCTTCTTTACCGTTGTTTTTTGCCATCTGACAAATAATATCCATGTCGGTCATAGCGTATCCGGGAGGATCAACGGCCTTGTTTACCAGTTGAACTCTTCTAGATGTGTTGACGAATGTTCCGCTCTTTTCGGCAAAACATGCGGCAGGAAGAACAACGTCAGCATATGAAGCGGTTTGAGTAAGAAAAATATCCTGCACCAGCATAAAATCAAGATTCTCTATTGAATGCAGAAAATGATCCGTCCATGGGTCAGATACTACCGGATTTTCTCCCATTACATAGAGAAATTTAATTTTACCTTCATCCATTTTTTCTGGAGCCTCAGTGAGCACAAAGCCGGGTTTTTCCGGAAGTTTGCAGTTCCAGATATTTTCCAGTTCTTCTCTGCCTTCCCTGTTTATGACAGGCTTGCCGCTTGGAAGGACAGTAGGAAGTGCGCCTAACATACATGCACCCTGTACATTGTTCTGGCCGCGAAGCGGATTTACTCCCGCGCCTTCTATTCCAAGGTTGCCGGTAATTGCCGCCAGATTGGATACTGACCAGACGTTACCTGTTCCATGTGAAAACTGGGTGAGACCCATCGCATAAAGAATTGCAGATGGTGAATTTTCTGCATAGATTCTTGCGGCTTTTACAAAGAGTTCAGGATCTACACCTGTAAGTTCTCCGACGGCTTCAGGTGTGTATGGTTCAACTGCCATTTTTAAATATTCAAAACCATTCGTACACTCTTCGACAAATTTTTTATTATAGAGGTTTTCTCTGATTAATACATTTATAATACAGTTTATTGTTGGGATATTGTATCCCGGTGGGATCTGCAGAAATACATCTGCCTTTTGTGCCATTTCAGTTCGCTTAGGATCGACTACAATGAGTTTGGCGCCTCTGTCGAGAGCTCTTTGTACATGCATTGCAATGATCGGGTGGTTATGACTGGTGTTTGAACCAATAATAAAGAAACATCCGGTTTTTGAACCGAATTCTCTGAAGTCGTTTGACATTGACCCGTTTCCAAGACTTTTGGCCAGACCGGCCACAGTAGGAGCGTGTCATAGTCGTGCACAGTGGTCGACATTGTTCGTTTCGAGCACTGTTCTGAAGAATTTTTGAAAAAGATAATTCTCTTCATTCGTACACCTTGCAGAAGAGAATCCCATGAATGCATCCGGCCCGAAATCATTTTTGATAGAATTGATTTTTTCATTTATAAGCGCGTATGCTTCTTCCCAGGTGGACTCGCAGAGTTCACCTTCTTTTGAATACTGCCCGTCTTTTTTCCTGATCAAAGGACGAGTGAGTCTCTCCGGAGAATGCACAAATTCCCATCCGTACATTCCTTTAAGACACAATTCCCCGTCATTTACAGGATGACCGGCTGTTGGTTCTGCCTTCACGATTCTTCCGTTTTCAACAAGAAGATCGATATTGCACCCACAACCGCAATAAGGGCATGTAGTCTGGATACGTTTCATTATACCCTCCCTGTGGAGATGATATTCAGACTTTTCCCATCTGTCTGTTCTGGTTAATATAAGCATATAAATGGATTTTGATAAGCCGTGGATTTCTGATTATGGGGTAAGAGATTTGTTTTTTTAGGGTAAAAATTTAAACCCCGGCGTCTCTCCCCCGTGTAAGAAATTTCCTACATGAGGGTGACAGGAAAGGCTATCGGGTGTAACAGGTCAGGTGTTATTCGAGTTCTATAAGGTTATTTGAAACAGCGTATCTGGTGAGTTCTGCATTACTCTTTACGTCGATTTTTTCAAGAATTCTAGTTCGGTAGGTGCTTATGGTTTTTACACTGAGAAACATTTCATGGGCAATATCCGTGAGACTTTTTCCTTCCACTATCTTCATGAAAACCTCATATTCCCTGTCTGTGAGATTTTCATGCTTTGGCCTGTCTTTGTCTCCGTGGATGGTTTCGATAAGATCGTTTACAAGGTCAGGTGTTATATACTTGCCTCCATTGAAAACAGTGAATATTGCTTCAATCAGTTTGGCAGGTTCAATCTCCTTTGTCATGTATCCTGACGCTCCTTCTTTTAAAAAGCGAATAGCATATTGTTTTTCAGGGAAATGGCTGAGTATGAGAACAGGGGTCTTAAAACCTTCTTTCCTTAGTTGTTTTAAAACTTCAAGCCCGTTTCTTCCTGGCATAGATACATCGAGAAGGATTACGTCATAGTGCTCTTTTCTTATTTTTTCTAGAAGTTCCTGTCCGTCCCTGGCTTCACCGGCCAGTATCATTTCATTTGATTCGGCAAGGAATTCCTTCATTCCGGCTCGTACTATTGCGTGATCGTCTGCAATTATAACTTTAATCATTCTGGTAATCCTCTTCAGGTTTGAGTTTATCTGTTTCATATGGCACGGTTATTTTTATCATTGTTCCTTCTTCAGGAATACCTTTTATGGAGAAGGTGCCATTCATTGATTTGGTTCTTTCTCTCATGCCGATTATTCCATATGAATATGAGTCGGATATCGAATCTGGCGATATGCCGCACCCGTCATCCTTTATTCGTATTTCAATTATCTCGTCTGTCTGTTCAAGAGATATTATAATATTCTTTGCTTTTGCATATCTGATTGTATTGGTTGTCGCTTCCTGAATAATCCTGAATATATTGACCTTCAGGTTTTCCGAAACCGTTATTTCTTCGGGTTCTGTTGAAAAAGAACATTTTATAGATGAACGGTTTTCAATTTCATCGGCAAGCCATTCTACAGCAGAAACAAGCCCCAGGTTATCGAGGATACCCGGTCTGAGTTCAGATGCAATTTTTCTGACTGCATCAATCGTTCCTTCGACAATTCTCAGCATGGATGCAAGTTTTTCCTCACGTATCTCCCTGGATTCGTCCAGCTTGAGAATAAGCCAGACAATACCCATTCGGATACCGGTTAACGCCTGGCCCAGCTCGTCATGAATTTCCCTGGATATTTTTTTTCTTTCCTCTTCGCGTACTGTTCGGAGGTAGTCGGACATGTTGCGGAGTTCATTATTGGTTTGTTCAAGTTCTTTAAGGGTTTCGATTCTTTCGGCAATAGCCCCAATCCTCTCGGCTATGGCCTTTATCAGGTTTTTGTCTTCCCGAAAGGAGAGTGATGTTCTTACGTATGGATTGTCATGGATGTATGAAAGTTCGATAGAACCGGCCTTCTCATTGTTTACTACGATATCCGATTGAATTTTCAGATTGGACTGCTTGTAATTATCAGATAAAAATTCTCTGTCAAAGTATGAGATTCGGACTCCCAGACGGTCAGGATTATGGGTGGAATAGTTAATTTTGTCTGAAATGTCACGCAAAATGTCATCCATTTCAACATGCGGCTCCATCATCATTTCAGAAAGACTGTAGAGACATCTGAGTTTAAGAACGGATTCTCCAAGTTTTTCTATAAGTAGATCTTTATCCAGATCTGCCTGTTTTTGCCTGTCAATATTTTTTATTATTCCGTAATAGCCCGAATATGCGAATTCGGAGTCAAAGAGTTCTGAGGCTGTTATTGAACATTCGATTTTTTCTCCGCCATAACCCATTATAACTGAGATGTAATCATTGCACTGGCCCATTTTTTTAATAGAGCTAATAAGTTGATTGTAATTATCAATGTCATTAAAAAACTGTTTAATGCATTGACCTTTGAGTTCTGAACGATCAGTAGAAAGCAGTACTTCAAGGGCGTGATTTACCTGCTGAATAGTACCGGCAGTATCGCATACAAACATGGGAACTTTCAGCTGCTCGAATATTGTATAATAACAGGTATTGTAACGAGCCTTTTTGCTTTGAGCCTTGTCAGATCTCATTAGATCAACAGAACATGCCAGCTGCATCTCGCTGAAAGGACGGATAAAGTACCTGTGGGGCTTTACTGCCTGGATTTTTCTGAATATGTCATCATCATATTTTTCCGAGATGGCAATTAACGGGATTCTTGTTCCTGTGATGATTTTTGTCATAAAACTGATTGTGTCTGGTGATGGTGATTCCGGAATAGCAAAAATTACAACAAGTGGATTTATTTCCGTGATTTGTTCAGTACCTTTTATTTCCGATTCAGGAGTAACAACTTCGGTTCCGGTAATCTCTTCAATGATACTTCTCTCGTCCGGGTGAAGGCCTTTTCTGTTTCCCAGTAATAGTATTGTTTGATGCAAAGAGTTTCTCCTGATCGTCAATTTTAACAAATATTCATTTTTTTATTCTGCATTCAAGTCAATAAGAAAATTTTCGAGGGCGGCTTATGCCCTGATAATGAACGGGAAAATTTTCCGAATGATTTTAAAGAACAGCATCTTAAGAAATTATTAACTGTCCGATTCAATATAATAAGTATTTTTTATTATCACCAGAAAAAAATATTAAATTTCATAAATGGATTTTAATTGGTCGTGTTTTGTCAGAATTATAAAAAAAAGGTTTTTATTGTGTCAGTATTGTAATAGTAATGTATTGAACCGGTGGTTTTTGGACAGTGAGTACACTAATGAGGATTGCCGCAGAATAAAAAGTCGGAAACAACTCAGTCTGACTGGTATACTGAGTTTACGCTGAATCAGACAGTACGAAAAAATACCGATTTCGAACAACAGACATTGAAGATCTTTTCATGAAAAAATTGTGATAAATTTATTGGATTAGCAGGCATGTTATGTGTATAATTCTGATGGTGAACTTTCTGATCTGAGAGGAGGCTGATTTAATGAAAAAAATAATATTTCCTTTTTTGTCCGGACTGTTTATTTTTTCCTGTTCGGGAATACCTGATGGTATTACTCCTGTAAAAAATTTTAATGTAGAACGTTATATGGGGAAGTGGTATGAAATAGCAAGGCTTGACCACTCTTTTGAAAGAGGTCTTGCAAGGGTTTCGGCTGAGTATAGTTTACAAAAAGATGGTAGCATAAGAGTTATAAACAGGGGATATAATCCTGAAAAAAATAAATGGAGTATTGCAGAGGGCAGAGCCATTGCTGTAAAAAGTCCTGATATTGGAATGCTCAAGGTTTCTTTCTTCGGGCCTTTTTACGGAGGCTATAATATAATAATTCTGGATGATGTTAATTATTCATATTCCGTTGTTTGCGGCTCCGGTAAATCATACCTGTGGATTCTTGCAAGGGAACCGTCAATAGACGAGAATCTGAAAAAGGAACTTGTTGGCAGAGCAAGAGAAATGGGATTTGAGACCGGGAAACTGATTTTCCCGGCCCATTGATCTAAGCTGTAAAACTGACCTCAGGAAAGAGTAGCCATGGCAGTATGGATGAGCCAACTGTCTCTGTTTCACTGCTCAGCACAAAATCTCCGGCAAGCAGTGAAAAAAGATTATCTGTTATCATACAGTCTTTTACCCTGCCTGTTATCTCACCGTTTTCTACAAGATAGGCCATGTCGAGATTTGCTGAAAACTCGCCTGTAAGCGTGTTTGACTGACCCAGGCCAATGAATGATTCTGCAATTACAGCTTTTTTAAATGTTTTCAAAATTTCATTCTGTGGAGTGTTGCCCGGATTAACCACTATGCTGCTGAAGGATGGTGAAGGCAGAGAAGAATATCCCCTTGTGGCATTCCCTTCTGCGGGGATGTTAAGTTTCTCTGCGTGTTTAAGATCAGTAACGAATTTATTTATAGTGCCATTTTTAATAAGCATCTTTTCGGATGCAGCTGTCCCCTCATCGTCAAACGGGTAGCTGTAAGGAGAGTCTGCAATAAGAGGAGTGTCTGTTATTGTAAGACTTTCATTAAACATTTTTTCGCCAAGTTTGCCGGCAAAAGGGGATATTCCTTTCCAGACAGATTTTGCATTGAACCCGGAAAGAAGGATGCCGAGAAGTCTCGTAAAAGCCCTTGGAGGAATAATTACAGGAATTTTCCCTCCCGGGATTTTTTTTATAATAAGCGCATTTTCAATAGATGTTATAATTTTTTCTGTCAGGTCAGTATATGAAAACGGATACAGCGATGCTTTGCCTTCCCACACGTCAATCTTTATATCATCATCTGTAATAAGAGTTGCAGATAAAGATGCTGAATATGATGAACTCCTGTATGATGCATCAAGCCCGTTGGAATTAATAAGGCGCTGAAATCCTGTGCCCTGACTTGATCCCATGTCGATGTTTGCATGAGGAAATTTTGATTTTATAATGTCGATGGCCTCTTCGGCTTTTATTATTTCATCAGCTGAATCGAAGTTTTTAATTCTATCATCATATGGTTCAAAAGTGCTTGCAGCATTTTTGGGAAGAGAAAAATTTTCCTCTTCGCCATATGGGGCAAATGAAGAAGCCCTTTCAACAGCTTCATTTACTCTGTTTTTATCATTGGTATATGAAAATCCTGTTCTGCCGTCTATATTTACTCTTATGCCATATCCGTGATTCTGCTTTTCGAAAAGAGAATGGAGCCTGTTGTTTCTGAAGGAAACAGGAGAACTCGTTCCGCTGATTTCTATGATGTCATACCAGGATGCATTTTTGGGAATCTGTTTTATTATTGAATCAATCATTGTTTTCCACCGATGAGTACATTTTTAATAAGCATGTGCGGACCGCCAAATGAAACCGGAAGGGGTGACTGCCCGCCCTTACCGCATCCTCCGAGGCCGCCGAACATCTCTCTGTCGTTTCCGATCATATTTATTTCTTTCAGGGTGTTGAACACATTGCCTGAAAGAACTATATCCTTGAAAAGCCTTCCCTTTTTTCCGTCTTTAATCTCATATCCATAACCGGATGTGAAGGTAAACATTTCGAGATTGGTTTGCCCTCCAATTACATCCACGGCATAAATACCGTTATCAAGTGACGAAAAAATATCATCTTTTGTGAAAGGTCCGTTCTCAATATAGGTGTTTGTCATCCTTACTATCGGCTGTCTCATAACATTTATTGCCCTGCCGTTCCCGGTAAGGTCTTCATCCATTTTACAGGCGGTTTCACGCGAGTGGAGTCTGCCGGAAAGAATCCCTTCGGAGATGAGAGCGGTTTTTTGAGGCAGAATCCCCTCGTCATCAAAAGGTATGTATCCTGAATAATCCATGAGAGTGCCGTCATCGTAAACGTTAAGCTCAGAAGGGCCGAATTGTCTGCCAAGTGTCATGATGTTCTTGAGCCTTTCGTTCTCATGAATAAAGTCCGCTTCTGAAAGGTGGCCGAATGCTTCATGAATGAAAACGCCTGAAAGTTTCTGGTCGGTTATTATGTCAAAATTTCCGCCCGGTGCTGATTCTGCGCTCAAAAGGTCAACAGCAGTCTTTACTACCTCTTCTGCAGTTTCTTCCAGGTTTGTTACCTTTTCAAATCCTCCAAATCCGGATATCGAGTTGTGAAAAGGCTGTATAACCGCACCGTCTTTGGCGATTGATACTAGAGATACACCGCAGTATGATTTATTGTTTCTGAGAACAGAACCTTCAGTATTGAGATATGCAAGCTCTGAAGAAAGATCGTAGTAGGTAGCTCTTGTCGTTTGAATTTTTTCTGATGATCTAAGAATATCGTTATATGCTCTTATTAGTTCAAACTTTTCATCAATTGAAATATTCCTGAAATCACGCTCGACTCTGGTAGTAAATGTCTTCTTTATTGTTTTATAGGGCATTATTCCTGAAGGATCATTAACCTTCATCTGTGATGTGAGTCTTGATCCGTCTTTTACGAATTTTTCAAGATTTTCAAGGTCGTTAAATGAAACGAATGACCATGCACCCTTGTTTAGCACTCTAACCGATCCTGCGACTGATTCACCTGATGAGAAAGAATCAATTGTTTCGCCTGACAGTGAGATAGATGTGCTGAGGGCAGCAGACAGCCTGATTTCGGCAAAATCACACATGAGCTCTGAAAGAATTTTTTCTGCTTTCGGCAGTGCCTCGTCTATTAATGTCATTGGTGTTCCTTTTGGGTTGGTTTTCATATGCTACATGCTTGACAGTTGATATAAGATGTGCGATTTTATCAAGATAAAAATGATACGGGGAGTTGTTATGAAGACAGGTGCATTGCTGACAGGTTTTTTTGCAGGCGTAATGAGCGGTATAATCGGGATTGGGGGAGGAGTTATTATGATTCCGTGCCTGGTTATTTTTCTGGGATTTTCTCAGCACATGGCGCAGGGTTCAACCCTGGCTGCAATGATACCTCCAATTGGAATTCTGGCTGCTTATGAATACTATAAGGGAGGATATGTCGACATTACTGCTGCCGGTTTCATTGCCATTGGTTTTGTGCTTGGAGGTTTTTTGGGAGCAAAATTTGCGGTAAGTCTGGATGAGGCTGTGTTGAGAAGAGTTTTTGGAATTGTTTTGCTGGTTATTTCCTTAAGAATGATTGTCAAGGGTTGAGTCTGAATAAAGAGCAAATAATTGCCGTTATTTTACTGTAACTGATGCCAGTTTCTGCCGAAAATATAGATGAATAAACTCCAGAAAAGGAGGCCATAAGATGGATACACAGATTCATTTGAGCATTCCTTCTTCCGGTTTAGGAGATATGGGCGTCAAAATCGGCAGGGATATTGAAAAATTAGTGACTAAGCCGGTAAAAACAGCAGAAGTGATAAAGAATACCATGATGGACCCTCAGGATCTCAGAAATTTTCTCTACCTGGTCGTCGGGTCAGGGGTTCAGGTAAATGCCGGAAACAGTGGAATGGGAAAAAAAATCAATACTACCGCGTAAATCAGTTAAAAGAAATAATCTTAAAGTTAATATTGAGATATTACTTTATTAAATAGACAAATTCTTTTAACTGTTCTCTTTTTTTTAAAAAAGTGTTGACCCTATAATAGCTTCAATTTATTCTATACACAGAATCCTTATTTGTTAATCTAACTATATGTTTTGTTTATATTCTGAAAATGAATTAGTAGTATACAACTGAATAGATACAAATTTTAATGAATTGCAGAGGTAATTCTCCCGGGGTATAAATACCTTCTGAGGTCATGTCGATACTGAAGAAAAGGAATAATCGAATGAGCAGAGAATTACAGGAAAGAGCGGACAGAATTATAAAAGAACTTCAGGATGCCCTTGTCTCTTTAAGAGAAGAAATTGATCGAAAAAAGAGAGCAGGGCGTGACAGGTAAAGTAATAATATAATTCATGAGGTATTTCTTATGCCACCTAAGGGAGAGCGTCGTAAGCAGCAGATTATTGAAACAGCAAAAGAAATGTTCATGGACAAAGGATTCCAGAGCACTCATATCGGCCAGGTATGTGAAGAATTGGATATTGCAAGAGGTACGGTATATCAGTATTTCAGCAATAAAAAAGAAATCCTTTACACTCTTCTTGATACTGTGATTGAAAACATTGAGGATATTCTCGATACTGATGATCTGAGAGAGTTTCTTGATAAAAATCCGGCCAGGGAAGTAATAATCGATTTTCTCAGGGAGCGGATCACCTCGAGTATTACTGTACTTATAAATGAACCGATAGTAATAAAGCTTATTTTTAAGGATATTGTAGGTATCGACGATGATGTTGTGGACAGAGTCAATATTTCTGTTGCAAGAATAATGTCGCTTATGGGGCGGGAAATAGAAGAACTCAAGAAAAACGGAATATTCAAGCAGGAGCTTGATGCCCGTATTACTTCATCCATGCTTGTTGGTGGAATCATGCTTCTGGTTTATGAGTTCGGTAAAAGAAAAAGAGATATCCTTGAGGCTGAAGTTGTCGAAGCTATTGTTTTTTCCTATTTAAATGGCGCAATAAGCTGATATTATTTATCAGGATATTCATAATGCCCGGTGCTGCCGGGTTTTTTTATGCAGAAAACATCCTCTCAATTTCTTGACAATTATTCTTTAATAGCGAGATTGAACACATGAAAAAGTTAATTTTTTATTACCTGATAGTCTTTCTATTTCAGGCAGGAATATTGTTCTCTGCTGAAAAATTTGATGATGATGCCCTGCTCTCGTCTCTGACAGGCAGTGACAGGGTGAAATATACTGAAGCGATTGATTTTATAAAGAAGAATCAGCCTGTTGGTCTTGTGAATCGCATTGTTAAAACTCTGGTCAGTGAAGATCCTGATGATGAAGATGTTGCGCCTCTTTTTGATGCTCTCAGGGTTTATGATGATGACAGATTCATTGGTTCCTGGATTGATATCCTCAAAAGGTCCGGTTCAAAGAAGATAAAACTGGAAGTGATCGGACATTTGGGCAGGGTGAACAGTAAATATGCGGTTGAGCCTCTTGCATCTCTTCTTTCAAGCCCATGGTCTGAGATCAGGGAAAAATCCGCCAAAACTCTTGTCAATATTGGGGATGACAGGGTGTTCCCTTATATTCTGAGAATGGCAGAAAGCCTTCAGCCGGTTGAGAGGATTTACGCTCTCGAGGCAATGATGTACCTTTATGACAGGCGCTTTTATTCTATTATTACTGATCTTTTGAAGGATGATAACAAGTCGATAAGAATATATGCTTTGAAATGTCTGTATAAAAACGGGCTTAAGGAGGCGCTGTTTCTGATAAGAGGAAGAGCCCTCAATGACAACGATGCTGAAGTAAGAGACAGAAGCGTCAGGATTCTGGGAGACTTTTATGATGACAAGGCACTCTATGTTTTATTGAGAACACTGAACGACTCTGACAGAAATGTGAGGTACAGTTCTGTCAGAGCACTAACAAAATTGAGGCTTTCCGCATCAGCCTATGAACTTTCCTCCAGGTTATATAAAGAAGATGATCATGAAATAAAAGACGGAATTGTTGAACTTGTTATACTGCTCAGAAAAGCAGGGACTCTCAGCGGCTTTGAGAGGGTTCTTTATACAGATGAATCGATTGATTTAAGAATAAAGGCAGCATATGCTCTTGGTATTATAAGAGATGATCGGGCTGCTTCTGTTCTGGTAAAAGGCCTTCAGAACAGGGATTACAGGGTAAGGGCTGAAATCTGTAATTCGCTTGGCTATTACAGGCAGGCAATATCAATGAATGCTCTTCTCAGGGTAATTGAAAAGGATAAAAAAAGATATGTGAGATCTTCTGCCCTTTATGCACTGAAAAAACAAAGGGACAAAAGATCCATACTCAGACTTTTTGATGTCTTTGCTGCCGAAGATGATCCGGTTTTCAGGGAGATAATGAGAAAAGTGCTTCGCGGTATGATGGATCTATACCTGTAATTATTTTGCCCCAATCTTGATGTCGTCATAGTCGGCTGCAGAAGAACTCTTTGTTTTGTCAGAATCCGTTATAATGGCGATTAGTATTGGTTCGTTTTTGGGCCAGTGGCCATATCTTTTGCGGTAATCGCGATATATATTTCTTTTTTCTGTTATCCACTGCCCGGTTTTTTTTGTGCCGGATTGCAGCACGAAAAATTTTCCTCTGTACAGGGTTATCCCGAATTTTTTATTTTTTTTACTGAATTCTGATCCTGCCGGAATAGATGAACTCCACACATATTGAAGGGTGTCAATGGGCTGCCAGTTCCAAGGTAAAAAGGGGATATTCATCCTCTGAAAAATAACATATATTGCTGCTGCACTGTCATTGGATCTTCCTTTTTTTTCATATGCACCTTTGGGCAGCTTATGCGCTCTCCATCTCCATGACAACCATGGCTGCGATTTCAGCTTCCAGTTTACAGTATTGTCTTTTACAACCTTGTGGTTGTTTACTAATCTTACAAGCAGAATGGAGTTTTTATAGTTGCTTTCGGTTGAAGCGTGAAGAAACCTGTTGCCGTTTTCCTGTTTTATTGTATAAACCTCAGAGGTTTTCTTCAGGGAGATTTCGTTCAGTTTCCATGCATGTCTCATCTTCCAGTTCTTGTAGAGGAAGGGGTTCTTGTAACTTTCAAAGTCCTCGATAACAGTTGTGCCTGAAGTTTGAGCAAATGCTCCGGCTGTCAAAAGGATGAAGATAGAAAAGATAGAAAATAAGATTTTTTTCATATAATAATCCAGGTTTATTAAAATAGAAGAAGGTTTGGATCTCAGTGCCTCAATAATCAGTGCGAACATCTCTTTCTGCAAGGTAAAGTTTATAAAACTGTTTACAATTTGGCTGTCTTTTTTTTTATTGATTAAGATAATTTAAAAAATGCATCAATTGTTTAGCCGTTAATATTAACAAATATAAAAAACAGAAGAGGTATATTTTTAATTTTTTTCAATGTTTATTCCTGAACTTTATTACATAAGAAAAAATTCTATTATCCCCGCTGCAGAAGGCAGCCGGGGTAATAATCTTCTTCCATTTTCTCGAAAAAGTATTTTCAGGAATAAATACTGAATTTTTAAAATATATCATAAAAAAATCTGTTGTAAAGAGGAAAAATGTTCAACGAAGGTGATAAAGGCTCCTGGATTCTGAAAATAGTATATTATTTAAGGACTAATTTTCATTACCATCTGTTCTTCAAAAAGAAGTTTGCACGCATTGACAGCAGGCCCGGAGCTTTTGGACTTTGGAATGTTTCCGTATATGGTCCAAATATCAGCCTTGGTAAAAATGTACTTTTTGTAGGTTCAAATTCTGTTGAAACAAATTTAACCACATATAAATTTGGTGACTATGAGGGAAAGATCAGGATAGGTGACAATGTTCTGGTCATGAATGGAGTAAGAATACAGAGTGCTTCCAGTATAGAGATTGGCGAAGGAACCATGCTGGCTAATTTCTGTTACATAATGGATGCAGACTGGCATGATATCCATAACAGGATAAAGGCTCCGGGTAAAACAGCACCGGTCATTCTCGAAAGAGGAGTCTGGATAGGGGATTCCGCCATTGTCTGCAAGGGCGTGAGGATCGGTGAGAATTCCATTGTCGGTGCCGGTTCTGTTGTAAGACGTGATGTCCCCCCGAATACAATCGTTGCAGGAAATCCGGCCCGGGTTGTTGGAAAGGTCGATCCTGAAAAGGTTGTGCTTCGTGGAGAGGGAGTTGTTTCCGGAGTATACAACCCTGATTACAGTATAAAAAGGAGAAACGATAATTGAAAATCTGTCTGCTTTGCTACAGGGGAAATCCTTATTCCGGAGGGCAGGGGATTTATCTCCGCTATGTTGCAGAAGAACTGGTCCGTCAGGGCCACTCTGTACATGCGATTGTTGGGCCTCCCTATCCGCCGGAAATTGATGGGGTCACCGTTCATTATATTTCGAATAACGAGTATTTTGTTAAAAAGAAAGGGGAGGTCATAAACCCTGAATCCCCCTTTGATATACTGAGCCCGGTCAATTTTTACGAATATTTGCACACGAGGGCGGGTGCATTTCCCGAAATAAGCTCATTTTCATACAGGGCCTATTTTTTGCTGAGACAGCTCCAAAAACAGGAGAAGTTCGATCTCATACATGACAATCAGTGTGTTGGTTATGGCCTGCTGTTCATGAAGACGCTGGGTATCCCGGTGATTTCAACCATTCATCATCCGCTTTCCATTGACCTTGAAAACGTGCTCGAGAGAGTTGATTCCTTTAAAAAGAAGGTTAAATCGGTTATCTTTTATCCTCTTCTCATGCAGCAGTTTGTTTCGAAAAGGCTCGATCATGTTATAACCGTTTCGGAAGACTCTAGAAGAACCATAAACAGGGACTTCGGTGTTCCTGTAGAAAAACAGACTGTGGTATACAATGGTATTGACAGGTCTGTTTTCAGGCCGCTTGACAACGTTAAGCGAAAAAATAACAATATAATATTTGTCGGTAATGTCGAGGATGGAAAGAAGGGTTTCGTCTATCTTCTTAAGGCCCTTACTCTCATGAAGGAGGATGTGGTTCTCACTGTCGTTGACGGTGGAGCTCCCCACAGAAAGATCACACAAATGATGGTCGATAAACTTGGCATAAGGGAAAAAATAGATTTTGCCGGTAAAGCCACAATGGATGAGCTGGTAAAGTTATACTCTGAAGCGACAATAGCCATAGTCCCTTCAGTTTATGAAGGATTCGGTTTCCCGGCTGCCGAAGCCATGTCATGCGGATGCCCTGTTATTTCGAGTGACGGAGGAGCTTTGCCGGAGGTGGTTGGGGATTCGGGAATAGTTGTGCCTGCAAGGGATGAGGCCGCGCTTGCTTCAGCCATAGATGAACTTATAACAGACCGGAAGAGGCTCACTGCCCTTGGCAGGGCAGGAATTGAAAGGGTGATCAAAATGTTCAACTGGAAGACCGCTGTTGAACAGATGGTTGAGGTTTTTGAAAACAGCATCAGTGAAAGGTAGACATCAATTTTTTTTATTTTCAGGGGATATTTCTGCAGATCCGGACGGCCCGAGTTTTTGCCCTGTTCCGATAAGAACTGTTTCTGAATATTTCCTGTAGTGAACATAAGGGGCAATGTGATTGCCGGGAAGCGGTTTGAAAGTGAGATTGGCCCCTTTGACGACAGCTCCAGGATAGTACTTTGACCAGAAAGCCTCTTTCTCCTGTGCGGTTGGTTCATGAGGTTTTTTGATTCCCCTGTCTTTTACTTCAAAAAGCGAGTCATTTAATCCAAAGACAACAACGATATTTCTCAGATCCGGAACAGGAAAATTTGTATCATCCTGGTATTGCGCACAGTCCTGAGCGTTCCTGTAGAACCTGAATGGTTTATATGGATGAAAATTTCCCCATATACACGACGGAACAGATCTGAAAATATCGCCCACGCAACCTCTTGCAAATCCGCATCCAGCGTCCAGGCTGTGCATTGTTTCTCCCCTGAAGATTCCTCCGCATCCTATTCTCGTTGATTCCCACATGAATCCGGAGCCAAGCTTTATTGGACCAACGCAGCTTTTGCCGCCCCAGTTTTCATATCCGGCAGGATTCACCTGTGCCATGTTTTCAACCGAATCAGGGTAATGGCTTGCCAGTCTTCTCGCAATGATTCCTCCGTGTGACCATCCGACAACCGTAAGTTTAACAGGTATCATTTTGTGACTGAGAGTTTTTTCGTAAAATGGATCGAATAAAACTTTTTTGTCTGTTATAGACTTGAAAGCGTCAATTTCAAATTTATGCCTGTGCAGGATATAACGTGTCATTTCCATGAGTATGACATCCTTTGCATCATCTGAACGCCATTTTTCGTCTTTTCCGTAAGGGGTATCAGTCACTGGCACAACAACGATTCCTGATTTTGAATTCAATGAAAGCAGTGAGGAAAATTCAATTCCGTCATCGGGCTGCTGCATATGACCCTGAAGGAAAAGAATGACATTACCCTTGAGTTTCATGTTGTTGCTATCCTCTTCTTTTTCAGGAGGAGTTCTGGAATCAAGAATCATATAGCGTCCATGAATGTAGTCCTTATTGAAATGTATCTTTACATCAAAAACTTCAGGATTTTCAGGAAGGGATCTTTTTTCGGCCATAAGTGGGATTGATATAAATATTGTTAATAATAAAAGAGAAAGTTTTTTGATCATTTTTGTCTCCTGAAAGTGTTCTTCTGGGAACAATAATAGCTGAACCCCTTGAAATATTTGATCAGCAATGCTGAAAGAGCAAGCAATAAACACTGATTTATTTATGGCTACATCTAATAATTAAGTTTTCCCGCCCGCCTTTGGCGGGCGGGAAACATAAGTACTGATTTTAACAGTAGTTATAATTTATTGGAATT
>CAZEJW010000026.1:0-33566 GCA_964512685.1 uncultured Leptospirales bacterium
TTTAAATTTTCAAGTCCTTACAATATAATTTCAACATCGATTTTTTTTCATAATACAATTTTCGGGATCAAAGGAATTAAGGATACAAGGGGCTTCAAAATAGGAGTATCAGAAGGAGATTATGCTGAAGAATTTTTAAAAAATAATCTTCCAAACGCTGATACCGTTAAATTCAGCTCAAATGAAAAACTTATTGAAGCTGCAGTAAACGGAGATATCCTCGTTTTTATAATGGATGATCCTGTTGCTGAATTCCACCTGGCAAAGCAAAATAAACTTTACCTCTATAAAAAAACATCAACACCACTGTACACAAACTCAATTTATACTGCTGTGAGAAAAGGGAACCTCAGACTACTGGAAGTGATAGAATCAGGCTTTAGTGAAATTGACAGAGATGACATTGAATCAATAACCTCACAATGGACCGGAATAAGCCGGGGATTTTCCTTCCCATGGAAATGGATTCTTACAATTACAGGAATAAGTTTAATTCTGATTGGATCTATTCTCCTGTGGAACAGGCAGCTGAGAAACAGTATCAATGAAGCAACAAAAGAATTATCTGAAAAAAATAATTTATTAAAAGAAAGTGAAAACAGATTTAAAGCAATATTCAATAACGCTTTCCAGTTTATTGCCCTTCTTTCCACAGAGGGAATTATACTGTCAATAAACAAAACCGCCCTTGATTTTCATGGGATGGAAGAAAATGAAGTCATTGGGAAAAACCTGGGAGATATTATCATTACATCAAGCCCTGAGAATTTCATGACTGTCCTTGCCGACTCCATAAAAAAAGCGGCAAATGGAAAAACCGTCAGATATGAAATAACTCAAATCTCACCTGCCGGACAGGGAAATGATATCGATTTTTCAATTAAACCAATTACACAGGACGGACAAATAGTATTTCTGATCGCCGAAGGCAGAGATATTACTGAACTTAAAAATATTGAGAGAGAAAAGAATGCCCTTCATAAGCAGATTGCAAGATCATCAAAAATGGAAGCACTTGGACTCCTTGCCGGTGGGGTTGCACATGACCTCAACAATATTCTTTCGGGCATTGTCACTCTTCCGGAAATGATGCTTGGAGACAACACTCTTAATGAATCACAGAGAAAAAAAATTATTTCCATAAAAAAAACAGGAGACAGGGCAACAGCTATAGTCAGTGACCTTCTGACTATTTCAAGAGATTCAAATACAGCTTTAAATCCTATGGATTTGAACCGGACAATAAATGAGTACATTGATACTTCCGGATTAAGAAATCTTAAATCCGAATATCCTGACATTACATTACTCACTGAGCTTGATGACAGAACAAAAAACATACTGGGCTCCAGCATTCATGTACAGAAGATATTAATGAATCTGCTTATAAATGCATTTGAAGCAATAGGACAAAATCATGGAGAAGTGAAGATCAGTACTTCAAGTATTAAACTGAAAAAATCATACAATGGCTATGAAACAATTCCTTCCGGAGAATATTCAATTCTTAAAATATCAAACAACGGCCCGGAAATCTCTGTCAGGGATCGTGAAAAAATATTTGAACCATTCTACACAAAAAAAATAATGGGCAGAAGCGGCACAGGGATTGGACTTACTCTTGTCTGGAATACTGTCAAGGAACATTCAGGATATATTGATATTTCAACTTCAGAAGAACTTACAACTTTTGCCATATTTTTCCCAACTACAGATCAAAATCTAAAGGATAATAAAAATGAAGACAAACTGCAACAAAACGGTAATGGGGAATTCATCCTCATTGTCGATGACGAAGCCGTACAAAGAGAAATACTTCAGGAAATACTCATTGAACTGAATTACACCTGCGAGGCAGTATCAAGCGGAGAAGATGCAATCGAATTTGTAAAAGTCAAAAAGCCTGATCTTATAATCATGGACATGATAATGGATCCAGGTATAAACGGAAAAGAATCATTTGAAAAGATAAAGGAAATACACCCTGATCAGAAAGCAATAATAGTGAGCGGTTATTCAGAAACATCTGATGTAAAACAATGCATGAGAATGGGAGCATCCGATTTTATTAAAAAGCCCTATTCAATCAGAATAATTGCATCCGCCATAAGAAAAGCCCTGTAATGCACAGGGCTTTTTTATCGTCAATATTATATCTCTGATCAGGCCTTGCCTGCTTTTTCCATTCTGCTCCATGAATCCTTAAGAGAAACAGTTCTGTTAAAAACGGGTTTACCGTTTTCTGAATCTTCAGAATCGACACAGAAATAGCCAACCCTTTCAAACTGGTAAGAAGTTCCCGGTTCAGCTTCAGCCAGAGACTGCTCAGCATAACATTCCAGCTTTGTAAAAGAATCCGGATTAAGATAATCCTTATAGTCTTTTCCGTCTTCCACATCATCCGGTTCTTCCACTGAAAAAAGATTATCATAGAGTCTCACTTCAGTACTGATACAATGTTCAGCAGAAACCCAGTGAATGGTTCCCTTGACCTTTCTGCCGTCTTCAGACCATCCGCCTCTTGTAGCAGGATCATATGTACAATGAATCTCTTCTATTTCTCCAGTATCATCATTTTTTATGAATGATTCACATTTCACATAATATGCAAATTTCAGCCTTACCTCCTGACCCGGAGCAAGCCTGAAAAATTTTTTTGGCGGGTCTTCCCTGAAATCATCTTTCTCAATATAGAGAACCTTTGAAAATGGAATTTTCCTCTTTCCTCTTGATTCATCTTCAGGATTATTGAGACCTTCAAGTTCTTCCACCTGGTCATCAGGATAGTTGTCAATTATGAGTTTTACAGGATTGAGTACTGCCATTGCACGGTCTGCCTTTTTATTGAGATCTTCACGAAGGCAGTGCTCAAGAAGGGCTATATCTACCATACTGTCTCTTTTTGCAACTCCGATTCTGTCACAGAAATCCCTTATCGATGCAGGAGTATAACCTCTTCTTCTCATCCCTGATATAGTAGGCATCCGGGGGTCATCCCATCCTGATACATAATTGCCCTTTACAAGTTCAAGAAGTTTCCTCTTGCTCATAACGGTATATGAAAGATTCAGACGCGCAAACTCTATCTGTTGAGGATGACATGGTACATTCAGTTCATCAAGAATCCAGTCATAAAGAGGTCTGTTGTTTTCAAACTCGAGTGTACAAACAGAATGGGTTATTCCCTCAATTGAATCAGAAAGACAGTGAGTAAAATCATACATGGGATAAATACACCACTTATCACCTGTACGGTGATGTTCCACCTTACGAATCCTGTAAAGAATGGGATCTCTCATTGCAATATTCCCTGAGGTCATATCGATTTTTGCCCTTAAAACATATTTGCCTTCATCGAATTCTCCATTCTTCATCCTTCGAAAAAGATCAAGGTTTTCTTCAATCGGACGGCCTCTGCCCGGACTTTCCTTTCCTGATTCCTTTAAAGTTCCGCGGTATTCACGCATTTGTTCCTGATTGAGATCACATACGTATGCCTTGCCATCCCTGATAAGCTGCTCTGCATATTCATAGAGTTTATCAAAATAATCCGAAGCAAAATAGAGATGTTCATTCCAGTCAAAACCGAGCCATTTGACATCTCTTTGAATGGATTCAATATATTCAGTTTCTTCTTTTTCAGGATTAGTATCGTCAAACCTGAGATGACATCGTCCTGAAAATTTTTTCGCAAGGCCAAAATTGAGGCAGATGGATTTCGCATGTCCTATATGAAGATAACCGTTTGGTTCGGGTGGAAATCTTGTAACTACCTTCCCGTCATTTTTATTGTTTTTGAGATCTTCTATTATTCTGTCCTCGATAAAATTCGAGGCTTCCGGTAATTCTTTTGCTTCCATCCTTATCTGCTCCTGTTTTTATTTTTCAAGGCCATTACAATTATTCTCAAATATTAATGTCAACAAATATATCACAGAATAGTGAGGTCATACATCTAACGATTTGTTATAGATACTCAGAGTAGTCTGGCCATAGATTTTCTGATAGGAAAGTTTGAGTGAATCAGTTTTTTGAGGAAGAACATTCCCTGAATAGTGCTGTATTATTATAATACCATCATCCCTGAGCAATCCATTAATTTCTATTTTTTCGAGAATATCCCTGTATTGGAATGAAACTCCCTTTGTTTTATCATAAGGAGGATCCAGAAAAATTACATCAAAATTTCTTTCTTTTTTCATTAAAAGCCTCATGGATTGTGTTGCTCCATGTCTGAGGCAAATTATATTTCCGACTTCACCAATAGCCTTCGCAAATGAGATAATGAACTCGCTTCTCCTGGGATCCGGCTCATTAAAGACAACCGGATCAGCGCCACGGCTGAGAGCTTCAAATCCCATCTGACCGGAGCCTGCAAAGAGATCAAGGAAACTCCTGCCTTCAAGACTTTCACCAAGCATTGAAAAAACAGCACCCTTTACCTTACTCGAAGTAATATCAGCACTGTCATACTTTTTATTATCAAAATGAATTTTTCTGCCTTTATATTTCCCGGCAATGATTCTGACAGAATCCATAAACACTCCAGAAACAAAATTATTATAAAACCCAGGTTTAAACCGCACTGAAAATCCAAAACAGGCATCAACTCAGATCAGCTTTTCATAAAAAACAACCCGTATAAATCAAGAGAAATATATAAAATAATCATGTAAGATAAATTTTCAGCGCAGAAAAAACTCTATAAAAGATCTTGACTAAAAACTAACAACTATATTAAAAATAAAACTTACTAATGTTCATTAACAACTTTACCTGGATAACCAAAAGAACCCATTTAAATTTGCAAAACAGAACTAAAATCAATGAGACTTTAACATGAATAACAGGAAAGCATACAGATTTCCCGACCTGGAGGAATTTATGTCACATTATGATATTAATCTCAGTTCAAACAATTAATTACTTGAAAAATTATTTAATAAAATTAATAGTGTCACTTCATAATATGTATTGAAGGAAAAAGCCATGGCTAAATGTGAAATATGCGGAAAATCAGTTCAATTTGGAAACAATGTAAGTCACTCAAATAAGAAAACTAAAAAGATGTGGCGTCCAAATGTTAAGAAAATCAGAGTAGTTGAAGACAAAAGAGTTGTCAGAAAAAATGTGTGTACCAGCTGCATCAGATCTGGCAAAGTCGTAAAAGCTGGTTAATGATAAACGAAACGTGAGTGAAGCGCTCACGTTTTTTTATACCCACCAGAGCTCTTTATAAAAGCCCATTGAGTAATAAAAATTCGCTTATTGTGTCATTTTAATTATATAGACTTGACACAATAAAAATGCTCACATATACTGTCAGGATTTTTTCCTGGCTCCTTTCTTTAATTCAGGAATCAATCACAAAAATTAACATGCCCTGGAGGCCTGAATGAAAAAGTACATTATTTCTCCGATTCTCATGTTAACAGCAGTATTTCTTATTACAGCCTGTGAACAAAATGACACTGCAGAGAACTCTCCAGCTTATGATACAGTAAAAGCAGAAGTTGTGGCAGATGTATTGAAAAGCACAGTAAGTGAAATAGACTGGGGGCAAATAAACAAGCGTTCCATAACTGAAGGTGAAATCAACATCCTTAATAGGGAAAACCTCAAAATAACCCTGAATATCGGCTCATCTCTAAAACTTTCACTCTCAATAGAATTCATCGGGCTTGAACTGCCTGAAACACGCGCAGAAATCAACGGAACACTTATCATAGGATTATCTTTTACTGGAGATGGTAAAATTTGCCTCACACTAAATACTGATGAAAACGATCCCCTAGTTATATCCAGTGATGCAAAGACTGACTACAATTTCACCCTTGGATTTTCTGATCTTACAGTTTATTATAACCTGAACAAGCTAGCGTTCTGGGATGAATTTGGAGTAACAGGGACAATACTTGTAGATGGAATACCGCTAGACATTGACACAATTGAGGCAATTGCTTCAATGCTTTAATAAAAAAGCGCGGTTTTATTTTTGATTTCAACATCAGAAATAAAACTGCGCTCCTACTCCACCCCTGAGGTTGAAATCAACATCACCGGTTATTTTCAGACAGGGATCAAAATGAACAGCAAGTCCAACAGGAACCTTTTCAAAGATGTATTCCACTGCAATGGGCATTCTGATTTCAATGCGGGTTTCATCAGTATCTGAATTGTTCCTGTTGTCTTTTTTATATTTATGGATTCCCAATCCGCCGCCCGCCATAAGAGAAAGGTTCTGGTATTTTGTAAATTTGTAAAATGTAAACAGGTAATCACTGAAGAAATAAAATCCCTCACCCTCAGCATCCCCAATTCCAAAGGCAATCCGATGGGGATCAAGAAAATCGAGCCTTGCTGTAAGGCCAAGGGGAGATCCAATAAAGCAACCGAATCCTGCGATTCTGCCTTCACTTTCTTCGGCTTTCAGTGGATTCACCAGAAGAAAAAGCATTGCGGACAATAAAATACACAAAATAATTCTTTTCATATTATTACTCTAGATCAGTTAAAACTTAACTCTATTCCGGCCATTATCTGGTTTGAGGAATACGAACTACCTGCCTCTTCAGTATAATCACCAGTCTGTACCTGCTGATTGTCAGAATTTGAAGAGTAATAGTAGTAAAAAATATCCATAAGTGTCAATTTTAATTTTTGCATTATCCTGATGTTGACTGCTGCATCCACTCCGGTAATAAGATAATCTGTAGAATCAAAGCCAGCACTGCCACCGGCCATCAGAAACAGATTCCTGTTGCCAAAAAGCATAAAGCCGCCTCTTACAAGATGCCTGTTATAAGAATAATCAGGTTCATCAGAATCAAATGAACTGTATGTATATGAGAAATCAACTGATGCTGAATCCGATATAAAAAAAGATAATTCACCCATTATATCAAAACTGTCTGATCGCAGTTTCTCAAGGTCGAATGTATATTGAGTATGCCTTCTGCCATACTCCAGCATCACAGAAAATTTATCGAATTCATGTCCTCCGGAAAAATAATATGCATAACCGGAATAATCAGAACCTCCTGTATAATAATCAAACCTTGTATTCACAAAAAAATCATGAAAAGTATAAACATCGGCTTCACCATTGAACTGGCAGACTGAAATATCTTTATAATCCCCTTCTCCTGATGAAACAGGATAATCCATACTTGCACTCGCACCACCTGAAAAAGTAAAAATTCCATAGGAAACAGAAGCTTTGGTGTAGGGTTTATAATAAAAATCAGAATCTGATATTCCACTTGAAACAAGGCCGTTTACTCCAACCCTGAGATTCCAGTCAAAGGGATCAGCATTTTTTGAGAATGCACTCTGTGCTGAAAACATTAAAAAAATCAGAATAAGTATTTTTCTCATTTTAAGTTCCTGAAAAAATGATTCATCCCGAAGAATATCTCTTCATCGGGATGACATTTTAAACAAAGGCAACTGACAGGTTACCTTCCCTTTTTCATATTCCTTTGATACTCTTTTGTACCTGTGTTGAACTGGTTTCGTTTCTGTGTTCTCATCTCAGTTCTAAGTTCATTTTTCTCTTTTTTAGCTTTTCTGATTTTATTACGGAGCCTGTTTTGTTCGGCTTTCTTCTCATCCTGCTTGTCCCTGTTTCTTATTTCTTTTCTAACTCTTTCTCTCTTTTTCAGCTGATCGCCAGTCTGTTCATTTTTACGCTCTCCAAGTCTTTTCCTCTCTCTCACTCTGTCAGGGGATTCTTCCTGAGCAAACAGGTACAGGGGAAACATTAAAACCAGGCTTATTAAAAGAATTATTGAGTTTCTCATTTTAACCTCCATTGTAATATCCTTTATTTAACAGATATTACAATCAGATATCAAAAACCTTTCAAAAAAATTAGAATTATTCCTGAAAATAAAATAAACCCGGTTCAAAACCTTTTTCAGTAAGCCTGAATTACAGGAAAACCAATATTACTGAGTATGACATTGATATGCGTGAGTATGATGCCCTTGCGCGTGAGTATGATGCCCTTGCGCGTGAGTATGATGCCCTTGCGCGTGAGTATGACGCCCTTGCGCGTGAGTATGACGCCCTTGCGCGTGAGTATGACGGGGATATTACCTGTTTGAATTATAAATTCACCTGTTAATATTATCTTTTGCACTTTACTTTTTTTTAAAAAAGTAATTACATAATAGTATTACATAATTCTGATTACTAAAGATCATTTTCCGGGTTTTAATATTACAATCAAACAACAACTATGCTATCACGGGAAACAATAGACTCATTATATGAGAATCATTCACATGAACTCTTCATTTATATCTACAGGCTGACAGGTTCATATGAGCAGGCTGAGGATATTCTTCACGACAGTTTGGTTAACCTGATTAAATACTCACAAAAAAATGAAATCGATTTAAATACTGTAAGGGCGTTTCTATACAGGAGTGCTCATAATCTGAGTATTAACCTGTTAAAAAAGAGAGACAGGTTGCATATATCCTCTCTTGAATCAGAACAGAATATTGAATATAAAGACAGTATATCAAAGAATGCAGAATATAATGAACTGAATGATAAAATATACAGTCTTCTTGAAAACCTGGATGAATTATCAAGATCTGTGTTTGTAATGAAAAAGGAAAACAATATCAGTTTTCAGCAGATTGCTAAAATCACTGGAAATTCAGAATCAACAGTTCGGCGAAATCTGAGAAAAACAGTTGAGTATCTTCAGAAGGAACTGAAAAAAGCAGGGTACCAGGTGATAATATGGATACCACTTTTTTAGGGATTCATTACTCACGAAATATCATTTTTTGACAAAATATGGAGAGATAGTTGTATTATTGGACAGAAGGTTATGGTAATGAGAAAACATCCCAAAAATAAAAACATAGTGGATGCAGCTGCTGAAACAAGTACTTCAATTGCAGATGGTGCTGTTCTTGAGCATATAGCAGAGTGTGAAACATGCAGAAAAATATATACATCTGCCAGGAAAATTATTGAGACTTCTGACAACAGCATTATTAAACCTTCACCAGGCTTAAAAAGCCGAATACTTTATGCATATGACAATATGCAGACTTCTTCTCCAGGGATTCAGAAATCATTTATTCAGAAAATCAGAATTAAGCCTGCCCTTACTGCATACACTGCAGCAGGCCTGGCACTTGTTATAATTGCAGGCCTGCTTATAAACCCTCTCAAAACAAGGTGTGAAATCAAAATAGAAAAAATAAATGGTTCAGCTTTTATCACAGACAAGCAGGGCGATAAAACTGACAGGATAATTCCCGGATCAGCAATGATTACTAAAAAGAAATCCTACATGCAGATTTCTTCTGATTCAAACCTGAAGATAAAACTTGCTGAGAATAGCGAAATATCTATCAATGATTCTTACTTTAAATCTGACAATGAAAAATATAATTACATATTCTCCCTGAAAAAAGGAACAATTCATGCAGCATTAAACAGAAACCAGACATACAGCTTTTTAACTGAAAAAGCTGTAATAAGATCTTCTGATTCAGAATTCCTGCTAATGAAGAAAGAAAGAACAGAATTGTATTTAGCAAAAGGTTCAATTTATGTAAGGGGCCTGGATGAAAGTAAATTTAGAATCTTACACTCAGGAAAAAAATTTATCATTGATGAAAGAATCAGGTCTGCTGTTTTGACTCAGGATGAAATCACTATTGTAAAAAAAATTGCCGGATCAGATTCAGATGAATTCAATTCAAACATCATTCTTCTGAGTGAAATTACTCCCGCGCCTGTTGAAAAAAATATTATAAAAAATCAAAATACTCAGTCAGGCAAAGCTGTTTCAGAAAGAAAGGTAAAACTGCAGCAGAAACCGGAAAAACTGCGTGAACAAAGAAGAGAAATAAAAAACGAAATAAAAAGGGAAATGCAGAGAGAAATGAAACAGCAGCAAAGAGAAGTCAGAGTAAACAGAAATGATTCAAGAGACATGAGACGCGAAGGAAGAAGAAAGCCATAGACGCATCTCAGTAATCCACATTCTTCCATCCCTTGATATAAAGCCGGTACAGAAGAGGCCTGTTAAAAGTATTGATCGCCACATCGACTTCGGCTGAATCAGGCGGGAAGTAAAGAGAATTCAGGAATGCCTGATGAGAAAAGAATCTGAAATCAATTTTTTCTGTTTTCATTTTACTGACATCAATTTTCCTGTCTGTTGCCATATTAAAGCCCCAGTCTCCAAAGGTCGGAATGAACACATGATAAGGTATTACTGTTTTAAAGGATGTTCTGACAGTTTTATTTATTGACCAGAAGGCATCCCTTGCAAAAAGAGGTGAAGTCGATTGAGTTACAAATATACCATCTGTCTTGAGTGATCTTTTCATCAGCCTGAAAAATTCCCTGGTATACAATTTGGCAATAACCTCGTCATGCGGATCAGGAAAATCTGCAATTATAATATCAAACTTTTTTTTACTGACAAGCAGAAAGTCAAAGGCATCGGTTACAACAGTTTCCACTCTTCCATTCTCTAATGCTTGCCTGTTGATCATCTTCAGAGAGGAATTGTTTTTTGCAAGACTGATCATCTTTTGATCCAGTTCCACCAGCGTGATTTTATTCACTTTCTCTGATCTAAGAAGCTCCCTGACTGCAATTCCATCACCGCCTCCAAGCACAAGAACATCAGCTGAAGATTGGTCAAGCAGGTACAGGGGAGGAAAGACCAGCATCTCATGATAACGGTATTCATCATACGTAGAGAATTGAAGAGATCCATCAAGATAGAGTCTGAAATCATTGCCTGAACGGGTAAGAACTATCTGCTGAAATTTTGATCTTTCCGAGAAAACAATATCATCCTGATATAGACGCTTTTGAAGAAAATTTTCGATTGTTCCTGATTTAACCGCAAGAAAAACAAGCAGAAAAATTGAGAGAATCGGTAAAAGCAGATCATATTTTTTCTTGCCCGGATACTCGATTCTTACGAGTATTACTATTGCAACAGCTATGTTGACAATACCGATAAGTAAGCTTGTCAAAATTCGTCCAACGAAGGGGTAAAGGAGCAGAGGAAAAAGAAGAGAACCTGCAAGCCCGCCAACGTAATCGAGTGAAAGCACATTTGAAAGGATATCCTTCAATGCTCCGTATTTCCTGAGAATTCTCGTAAGCAGAGGAATCTCAAGGCCTACGAGTCCTCCAATGAGAACAAGGAAAAAAATATGAAGCACATAATAGGATGCTGTATACGTAAAAACAAAATTGAGAATCAGTATAGACAGTCCACCCAAAAGTCCGAGCATCACTTCGATAAGGATAAAATTTTTAAGAAGATCCTTTATGACATATCTGGACATAAATGAACCCAGCCCCATTGAGCTGAGGAAGAAACCTATGGTTATCGAATACTGCTCAACGGGATTACCAAGAAGATAAGTCGCAAGTGATCCAAGCACAAGCTCATAAGTAATTCCACATAACGATAAAACAAAAACAGAGAATAACAATATTCTCTGTTCAAAAAGAGTAAGGTCTGATTTCACTATTTTTCCGTTTTAATTTCTATTTTTGGCGCATCTTTTTTTGCATAATTCCCTGATGGTGAGCTTATGACAGATGCAATTATTATTGAAATTCCAATAATTACAGCGCCGATAATGATTCCAAGAGAAGTATTCTGATCATCCTCTATTTCCTTTTTAACAGAAAAAGGAGTAAACAGATTGATCAGCAGAAAACCCAATGCCATCATCACAATACCTACAACAGAATAGATGGCTGTATCGATTATTCCTACAAGTAGTGTTCCCCAATCCATAAATTAAAGACCTCCTGAATATAATTTTTTATTATTCTGCAAAGGGATGAGTTTTATTCAAACCCGACTGATGCTTTGCTGCTGACAGAGTCATTATTTACCGCCACCGCGGAAACTGCCTGAACCAAAAGTTCTGCCCCCGTAAAAATAACCACCATAAATATAGGTGCTGCCCGGCCTGACTGATTTTCTTATCTCACGATGTTTTGAAATATAGTTCTTTCCCGCAAGAGGATAGCCTACAAGAAAACCTGTCATAAAAAAACCACCGGAAAGAAGAAGTCCGACAATAATTATTGTTCTTAACATCACAAACCTCTGATTTATTTATTCATCAGCGACTTCAAAAGGAAGTTCATTATAACTTTTTGATTTAAACTTGTTTATAAACATCAATACCAAAAATACGAAGAAAAGCATTACAAAATACCTGTAACCATTAATTTTTTCGATTTTGAAGGCCACTGCCCTGTAATTTCTAATTTTCTGACTGTTGAGTTCCATGTATGCAAAATACTGCCCCATTTCATCCAACACAAAGTCAGAATCGGCACTTAGATCACTTTCATGCCATGAACCTTCACTGTCATAGCCTCTTTCATCCCAAAAATCTCCATAAACCATATATGACTCAACCGGTTCTGCCAGAGAATCAATCGAGCTGAAGACAGCTGAAATCTCTTTGATATTCAAAGAAGGCGAAATCTTTCTTAAATTTTCCTCTTTGATAATGAAAAGCCTGAAAGACTGCCACTCCTGATCAAGACGCTGAATTTTCTCGTTCACTGCAACAGTTACACTATACAACCCTTTACCATGGTCAATCTTGAATGGTCCGTATAAAACCTTACTTATATGCTCCTTAGACCTGGCCTCATCCGCCTCAAGTGGGAGGAGTACAGACCTGTTCATAACACCCTTTACCATCTGAGAAGACGAGCAGTTATAGATAGAAGCAAGAAGGCTGAAGATCATGACTCCAAGATAAATCCGGCCCTTCAGCTTGTACTGATTTCTTTTCTTTATTGTATTATTATACCGGTCTTTGTATTCATCTGTCTGAAAGGCATTCATCAGGGTTTTATAGGAAACCCTTTTACCTTTTGATATGGTAACCTCTCCCTCTGACTGCTCAATCGAATATTTATGACCGTCCTTCTTGAAATCATAGCAGGTCACTGCTTCACCGATTTCCACCTGCCATGGAAGTTCTCCCTCTGCAAATACAATCCTGCCGATGTATCCTTTCGACCTGGGAATATCCTTGCCCTCGAATTCAATTGAAGAAGAACTGGATTCCATATCGATCGATTCAGGTATGTATTCCTCAAAAGAAAAAACTTTACCTTCCTCTTCGACAAAGTAATGAAAAACACCATCTGATGATATTGCCACCCATTCATCCCACGTGGACTTTTCTTCTTCATCCTCTTCCTGATATCTCAGCCTTCCAATTATTTCATATTCAACATTATGGAAGGTCCCTTTTGCACCGAGAGAAAAGAGAGAATCATCCCTGTCATAGGTAAAATCATCAGCGAAATATTCATAATATTCCGATGAATGCTGATCGTATTCCTTTCCGCAGGATATACACCTTGCGATTGGAATTTCATCATCCTCACCAACCGGCCGGTGACTTTTTACTATATCACCGCCGCATTCTTTGCACTTGAGCGCTTTCAAATCTTCATTCTGATCTGACATAGGCACCTACCCGTTGATTACTATATCCCTTTTTAAAAGAGGTCTTCCAAGAAAAAGTTCCACTTCATTCTCGGAAAATTCCACGGCAACCTTTTTACCTTCAGTAATACCATCAAGATAAATTACATCGGTTCCAGGCTCAACATAGTAGAGAAGTTCTCCCTCTCCACTTTCGACTGTTGCCCTTCCCTTTTCCTTTATCATAACTTTTTTATCGCCAACCATTATATTCTGACCAGCCCTGAGTGATTCAGGTTCGGGGATATCGACAGCTTCAATCATATCAGTAAAAAGTGTATAAGTTCCTTCATCTTCGGTAAACCAGGCAGTATCCCCATCATACTCGATGAACCACTCATCATAATGCCCGCCATCGATTTTATATCTCATCCGGCCAAGGGCAGTAAAGGGTTTTTCAAGAATAGTCCCTGTGCTTCCAACACTGAATATAGAAGGATATTCAGCCAGTTTCGGATACTTGCCGGATTCACCAAGCCCGTTATCCTGAACCTTGAGATGAGTTCCGCAATACTGACATACAACAACCTTACTGAACCTGTTCGTTATTTCGACAGGTGCTCCGCAGGATGTACAATCATATGATGACATTGATATTCTCCTTTAACTCTGAGCAGATCCGCATTCAGGGCAAAATTTCGCACCCGGCTGCAGGTCTTTCCCGCACTTTATACACTTTGATTCCTGAAGATTCGCACCGCATGAAGGACAAAATTTTGCGTTACCGGAAACTTTTGCCTGACATGATGGACATTCCTTTTCGGTAATTATTGGCTTCCCGCAGGAAGAACAAAATTTTGCACCTGCTGGATTCTGAACACCGCATTCAGGACAAGGAATCGTTGTCTGATTCTGTTGAGCTTGCTGAGCCGGGGCCTGTCCGTTAGTCGTGTTCATTGCTCCGGCCACCATATTACCCATCTGCTGCCCCATACCAACGCCCATTCCAGCACCGACCATCCCACCGGTCATGCCTTCATTTGCAGCAGCTTTTTCCATTGTATCAAAGGTTCGCTTTGTCTTGTAATCATCCCCCATTATATTCATCTCTGCTTTGTCAGCAAGCGCTTTTTTCAACCTTTGAACCGACTCATCACTATCAGGAATATTAATCGATTCGATTGCAAATCGCACAAGCTCAACACCAAAGCTCTGGAAATCCTCAACAATCTTCGCCTTGCCGGCAACGCCAATCTCATCATAGTATGCTGCAAGCTTGAGAATTGTAATATCCTGTTTAATCATAAACTCGGCAATAAGGTCCTGGAGTTTAGGTAGAACAATCTGCTCCCTGAGAGCTGTTCCAATAGCGTCAGTGGTAAAAGCCTGCCAGGTTCCTATTGCTGCCATCAAGAAGGATCTTATATCTGCAATCCTTATAGAATATGATCCGAATGCCCTTATGGGTACAGGGATATTATATATAGGGTCAAGCAGCTGTATCGGCTGTTTTGTTCCCCATTTCAAATTAGGAATTTCTGTTTTATTTATAAAATAGATTTCTGCCGGGAAAGGAGTTTTTCCGCCAAAGGGAAGATTGACCAGTTTTTCGAGAATTGGAATATTTCCGGTTTTTAAAGTATGCCTTCCGGCTCCAAATGAATCGAGAGCCTGTCCCTCTTTAAAAAATATTGCCTCCTGGTGTTCCATTACAATAAGCTGAGCACCCAGAGATACTGCTCCTTCAGGGAATCGGTATATTACCTCACCCGGTTTGTTTTTCCATTCAACAACATCAATAAGGGCCATTATATAACCTCCATAAGTACATGTTTTCTTTTTTCAAAAACTGAATCAAACTCATCAAGCTTGCTTTTTATAATTTTAAAATTCGCTTCAAAATCATCTTCCATTTTTGAAGCGAGTTCATCCACGGATAATTTTATTTCATCCGCGATATCAAGTATGCGCCAGTCAAACTCAAGCAGCCTGTTTTCATCTTCCTCTGTAATTTTAGCTCCAGATAAATTAGCAGAACTGCCATAATCGGCAAACTTACATTTCTTGAATATTCTTTCAAACTGCAGGCTTAAATTATCAAGAACAGCGAGATAATTACTGCCGGATTTTCTAAAAAAATCAGCTGCGATTGAATCAATCCTTCCTTTTTGCGAATGGATTTTATCTGCACAGAATTCCCTGATTATTTTATCAGTTTCATAACGTTCTTTTTTTTCGACATACCCTTTGAATCCGGGAACCCCGGCAGTAATCCTGTCCAGGAGATCACGATTTGATTGGACCTTTTGTTTTATGTTATCAATATCCGGATGCATTTTTTCACCTTTTTTATTATAGTTAATACTCGAATATTTTTGAATCCTTTTAAAACATCCTAATAGTCAGGTCAGAAAACACCTGACTATTAATGCCTGAATCAGATTCAATACTGGATTCAGCAATCTGTTCTGGGGTTTTACTAAGATAAATCATCCACAAACTCTCTTCCGGGGCTGCCAATAATATCAATCAGCATATTATAATTCATTGGCAAGTCAAGGGATAATTAAGATGTGACTATCTTATTTCAGCATTTTCATTTAATAAATCATTCATCTTCAGCGTTTATTGAACTCTGTATCAGCTCAAGCAATTTTATATAAGAATTCTTGGTCTGAAGATATTCAACCAGAAGATCATTGTTTTCAACGCTATTTTTCAGTTCATCCAGCCTGTCTTTCTCAAAAGATTCAACTATATCACCATTGAGTTCTCTTGAATGAATATTTTCAGCAAGAAGAACATATTCTTCAAGAAGCTGTGCGGCCTGAGAATCCTCCCCTAACTGTTCAGAGAGTTCGCTGAACGCGGTATACACATCGGTTTGCTGAATCATCCTTCCAAGCTCACTGGCTTTCTGGATTATTTCCTCCACTGCTTTTCCTCCTGTATAAGAATGAGAAGTTAAAATATTTTTTTTATTAAGATGTGTCAATGTTTTATCATAAACTGTTCATACTTCACTTTAAAACAATATATTTTTTAATTGATATGATTTTAATTGTATAATTATCCATCATTTTTATTGACATAATTACAGCTGTCACTAAATATATGGAGTTTAAACAGCATAAAAAGGGGATAAAAGATTTCAGTAAAAAATTGCATCCAGCAGGAATAGAAATCTTTACAATCAAAGAATTTCAATTTCTGAAATTAACGCAAAAACTAAAAACCATTTACTCCTTTTCAATCAGAAAAATCTTAATGAAATAAAAATAATTGGAGAACCGGGAATGACCGAAAAACGGGAAATTGTTGAAGATGAAAATAAAATCGATACTGTTATCGCAGATGATATCGAATTCAAAGGAAGTTTAAAATTTAAAAACTCGCTTAAGATAAAAGGAAAATTTGAGGGCAAAATCGATACTGAAGGCCAGCTCATAATCGGCCGGGAAGCTACAATCAGCGCGGATATCAAGGCAAAAATAGTATCCGTAAACGGGGAAGTTCATGGAAAAATCAAGTCAACACAGAGGACTGAACTTTACAAAAAAAGCAAAGTGAGTGGTGACATTGTAACTCCTGACCTCATTATGGAAAGCGGCTCAATACTTAATGGAACCTGTATAATGGAAGACAAATCCAGGGAAACAGCAAAATAGATGAAGTTTTCAATCAAAATTATTGTAATAGCTCTTTTTACCTGTGTTGTAATAACACCATCATATTCAGCTGTCCAAAATTCTGCTCTTCAGCATATATCCGTTGGAATGGCCGGAAACTTTGGGTATTGTAATGCAATCAACCGTAAAGGAGACAACGATTACTCACAGGACATTTGTTATGGTGGTGGAATCGTAATCGAAAAAATGTTCTCAAATAATTTTGGTATTCACACAGGAGTGTGGTTCAACACTGGTTCTATAGAATACAATATAAGCATGACGACTGTAGAGCAAAAAGCAGAATGGACATTTATGTCGATTTCAATGCCGGTATATCTTATAGCGTCGATAAATGCTTCGTTTTTTTCACTTAATGTGCTTTTCGGGATGGATGTTGAACACATATTCCACAGCAAAATGAAATCAAAATCTTCTGAACAGGGGGATGTGGATATACTGAAGTATATAAATTATAATCAGATTGGTCCTGGTGGTGGTATTCAGTTCAAATTCAGAGTATCAAAGTACTCTGATCTTGTTATTGGAGCATTTGCTTCACTGCGAGCAACAGAAATATCCAGCCAGGATGATAACAACAAGGCAAATCTTTATAACTACAGGGCTACTGCAGGTTTTCTCTACAGAACAGATGTCTTCCCAATGAAAGAATAAAACAGAGGAACATCCCCCTTGTATCCCATAAATCTTAACTGTCTTTTTTCAGCCAGCGAATTGACCAGACAAATACAAAAATCAGAAAACCGAGAATTGTAATTTCAATCATATGATAGTTGAATTTTTCCATATCATACGCACTTTCAACGCTGATTAAAAGAATCCGCCTTATACTGGCAATAAGTCCAACAATCAGAAATGGTTCTGCACTTAACACATGAGACTCCAGTGATATACGTACAGTATAGAGAATTTCTACAGCCATTATGGCAAGAAGCATTCTGTCTATAACGTGAAGAACACCCTTGAGAATATTTCCATCCTCAAAAATATGATACAGTGAAGCAGTTGAATCAATAATTATTGTTCCGGTAGCAAAAATCAGAAAAATTCCAATTAAGATATATACGTAATTTTCACAAATTCTGAACAGTCTGTCAAAAAAAAGCTTATACATTTATTTTCCTTTTTTCTTAGGTTAAAATAAAAAAAACCGGTTCAATTGAACCGGTTCTTTTATAAACGGATTGCTCCGTGATTTTTCTTAGAGATTTTCCATCATTGCAGGAATAACTTCGAAAAGGTCTGCAACGATTCCATATGTAGCAAGGTTAAAAATTGGAGCTTCAGGGTCTTTGTTAATTGCAACAATACACTGAGATCCTTTCATACCTGCAACGTGCTGAATAGAACCGGAGATACCAGCTGCAATATAGAGATCAGGAGTAACGACTTTTCCTGACTGACCAACCTGACGAGCAGCTTCAATCCATCCTGAGTCAATTACAGGACGTGATCCTGCATATTCGCCACCGAGTTTCTCAGCAAGAGGAAGAATGATTTCTTTAAACTTATCACCATCTTTACATCCGCGTCCACCGGAAACGATAACTTTAGCCTGTGAAATATCAACTGCACCGGCCATAGTTTCAATAACTTCTTTAACTTTTGTTCTGATGTCACCAAAAGAAGCTGATACACTTGATACACTTCCTGCTCCGCCTGCTTCTTCTACATCGTATGCGCCCTTTTCAAAAGTAGCAACGAATTTATCAGTTGTAACAGTTTTTTCTTCCTGGATCTTTCCATTATAGGTGTTTCTGGTGAAAACAAGTTTTCCGCCGTCTGCAGCTACTTTATTACAGTTAGAAACAATACCAGCATCCATAGCCATTGCTATTTTGGCAGCAAAATCAACACCATCATAACTCTGAGCGATAAGAACGCCTTTTACATCCTGAGCATCTATAACAGCTTTAGCAGCCTGAACATAGGCATCTGCTGTATAAACTTCAACTGCAGGATCTGCCACAAGATATACCTCTGGGATATACTTTGCAACTTCATTTGCAATAGCATCGTCTTTTGCAAATACAGCAGCAGCTGCATCTGCACCAAGTCCTGATGCTATCTCTTTAGCTGCTTTACAAAGCTCAAGAGTACCGTCACTTAAATTTCCACTTCTGTGTTCTGCGATTACTAATATTTTAGCCATTTCGATCCTCCCACTATATGACCTTAGCTTCGTTCTTGAGTTTATCAATCAATTTAGCAGCTGCTGTTGCAGCGTCACCTTCGATGATTTCTGCCATAGTGTCAGAAACAGGGAAGAACATTTTGATAAATTCAGTTTTAGAACTGCCACTAACGCCAAGATCTGCAGCAGACTTATTCTCGATCTTTTTCTTCTTGGCTTTCATGATACCAGGAAGGGTTGGGTATCTTGGCTCATTAATACCTGACTGTATTGAAAGAACTGCTGGTCCAGCCATTTCAATAACTTCATTGAGACCACCCTCAAGCTCTCTGTTAACGGTGATGTTAGCGCCATCAACATCGAGTTTAACAACATTTGTACAATGTGGAAAACCAAGAGTCTCAGCTACCATAACACCAGTAACCGCACACTGATTGTCTTCTGACTGTACACCAGTAAGAACCAGATCAACATCTCCAATTCCCTGAATTGCTTTTGCAAGAGCTTCAGCAACAACAAAGCTGTCACCTGATTCAACTGCAGGATCATTTATTTGAATTCCCCAGTCTGCTCCCATTGCGAAAGCCTGTCTAATGTCTTTAACAGCCCTGTCCGGGCCAGCTGTTACAGTGATTACTTCGCCGCCGAATTTTTCTTTCAGCTGAAGAGCTGCTTCAACAGCATAGTTATCGAAATCATTGATTTTGAAAGCGATTTGAGATTCATCAATTTTAGAATCATCGATGATCTTGAACTTTGATTCCATGTCCGGAACCTGTTTCAAACAGACAACTATCTTCATCACTCTTCTCCCTTTATTAAGATTTTGTCAAAAAACACCTGTTACGTTGGCATTTTAAACATTCTTGCAGGGCATTTATAAATGTCAATATAAATCAGACTTAATCAAAAAAAATTTATAATAAATCTGATTATGAAAAGAAAATTATTCAAAAACAACCTGTCAAATAAGAATATATATCCCGAAACACTAAAATTTCACGTTTTTATTCAGTCATTCTCCAACGAAAGCCGGCAATTAAACTATTTGTAGTATTCTTTAATCTTATCAATCATTTTATCCCTTGCGACCAGTTGCATTTCACCTGACTTTCTGTATTTAATCTCAATTTCACCTGACTGGAAGAAACTCTTCCCCGCGGTTATCCTGAAAGGTATCCCAATGAGATCAGCGTCTGCAAATTTAAATCCGGGACTCACCTTACGGTCATCATAAAGAACATCATACCCATATGACTTAATTTCATTATAGATATCTTCAACCTTTGATTTTTCTTCATCGGTTTTTGCTATTCCGATTAGATGAACCTGAAAAGGCGTAACTGAATCCGGCCAGATAATACCTCTGTCGTCATTGTACTGTTCTACAATTGCAGCCATTGTCCTGTTTACGCCAATCCCATAGCACCCCATAATGGGTGTAACAGCCTTTCCTCTTTCATCCAGAACTGTGACCTTCATTGCCTCTGTATACTTATAGCCGAGTTTAAAGATGTGTCCAACTTCGATTCCCTTCTTCACATACATAGGTTTACCGCATTTTGGACAAATATCGCTTTCTACTGCCGATGTGATATCCGCTTCTTCCTCAATCTCAAAATTTCTTCCGGCATTGATTCCGGAAAAATGAATGTCCTTTTTGTTTGCACCGGTTATCGCATTCTTTACAAATTTTACACTGAGATCGAATATTTTTCTGACCTTTTCATTACCAACAGGCCCTGCAAATCCAACAGGAGCGCCTGTGATCTCTGTAACAACATCATCACCTGCAAGTTCAAGCTCTACTGCTCCAAGATAATTCTTCAGTTTATATTCATTTACATCCCTGTTTCCTGTAACGATAGCCATCACAGGCTCTTTATCAGCTACATAGATAATGCTCTTTAGGAACCTTGCAGAGCTGCAACCAAAAAACGACTCAAGATCATCAATAGTTTTAACATCAGGAGTACTGACCTCTTTTAAATCCTGAGTATCTTCATTATTTTCCTCAACAACACGCTGATACTCCGCCTTCTCCTGATTCGCCCTGTAACCGCATTCATCACACAAAAGAAGATATTCCTCTCCCACTTCCGAGGCAACCATGAACTCTTCCGAATTACTGCCGCCCATTGAGCCTGAATCAGCTTCCACTGGTATTGTTGCAAGACCACATCTTTCAAAAATATTCCTGTAGGCCTTTCGCATAGCCTGATAAGATTCATCAAGACCTTTATCATCGATGTCAAAGGAGTATGCATCCTTCATTATAAATTCCTTACTCCTGATCACTCCGAACCTGGGCCTTATTTCATCCCGAAACTTGGTATTCATCTGATATACTGTCAACGGCAGATCCCTGTAAGATGAAATAAGCGACCTGACCACGTTAGTAAATGCTTCTTCATGCGTAGGTGCAAGAGCAAATTCCATATTATTACGGTCTTTAATTCTTATCATTTCCGGACCCATAACATCCCACCGGCCTGATTCCTTCCAGAGTTCAGCATTTGTCAGCTCGGGCATAAGGAATTCAAGGGCACCAGCATCATTCATCTCTTCTCTGACAATTCCCATAATCCTCTGAAGCACTCTTAAGCCAAGGGGCAGATAAACATACATTCCTGCAGCTTCCTTTCTGATCAACCCGGCTCTTACCATAAGTTTATGGCTAAGCACCACTGCATCGGAGGGATCCTCTTTCTGTGTTGGCAGAATATATTTTGAAATTTTCATTTTGTCTCCTTGTTAACCTAAAGTATATTTTCAACAATCAAGTTCAATAAATTACAATATTGTCACGATTGACAACCTCATCAAAAAACCTGCTGCCAAGAATTTTTTTTATTTCTGACGACTTTTTACCTTTTATAATATGAAGTTCATTATTATCATAATTCACAATTCCCTTACCGATATTTAAATTTCCGGGACCAGTAAACTCAACGCAGTCTCCCATATTGAAAGAACCTTCGATATCGAGAATGCCTGAAGCCAGGAGTGATTTTTTCCCGGAGACAAGAGCCGCAACAGCACCATCGTCAAGAGAAAGAGATCCCTTTGGTTTCCTCACTGCCAGCCATTTTTTTCTGCTTGAAAGAGTCTTTCCGTTACCGGCAAAAATTGTACCAATATTCTCACCATCCATAATTCTTGCAAGTATTCTATCTTCATTACCATTAGCGATTATCATCTTTTCGCCGAATCTTATGATTATTTCAGCTGCACGTATTTTCGTAATCATTCCGCCAGTTCCGTATGCCGATCCTGCTCCACCTGCTTTTTCAATTACATCCGGTGTTATCCTGTAGATTTCCTCAACAGGCATATCATCGGAAAGATCATTGTAGAAACCGTCAATATCCGAAAGAAGAATAAGAAGTTGTGCGTCCACTACGCTGGCGATGTGAGCCGAGAGGGTATCATTGTCACCGAACTTGATCTCTTTCACCACAACTGTATCATTCTCATTTACAATAGGAACAACCCCGAGTTGGAGCAAAGTATTTATCGTATGACGCGCATTAAGGAAACGACGCCTGTGTTTCACGTCATCCTCAGTCAAAAGAATCTGGCCAACAGAGAGGCCTCGGCGTGCAAAATATTTCCTGTATTCGTTGATAAGAATGGTTTGACCTACGGAAGCAAGAGCCTGTTTTTCAGGGATAGAGAGAGCTCCCGATTTTTTTTTCAATTCAGTCGCACCAGCCGTTATTGCGCCTGACGTCACAAGCACGACTTCGTAACCTCTTTCCATGAGAGAGGAAACTCCATCAACTACAGAAGAAAGCTTTTCGTCTGAAATTTCACCTTCATCAGTAATCGTTGAAGTGCCGATTTTAACAACAATCCGTTTAACATTCTTCAGCAAATCACTGCGGGGCATCTGTTTTCTCCATTAGAATATCCAGTTTCCGGAGCAATTCATCCATGTTGTATCCACCTATTGATGAAACTGCAATTGCATCTGTTTCAGCAAAATATTCCAGCTTCTCTGCGACATCCTCTTCTGAAACAAGATCTGATTTTGTCAGGAGAACCATATAAGGCCTTGTAAGAAGATTTTCATTATAGGATTTCAATTCAGACTGAAGCAGTTTCAGATTATACAATGGATCATCTTCAGAAACATCAATGAGGTAAAGGATCACCTTCACTCTCTCAATATGCTGTAAAAAAGAAAGCCCAAGTCCGCTTCCCTTATGGGCGCCTTCAATGATTCCCGGAATATCAGCAATTTTGTAAACTGATCCATCCTTCTTTTCAACTACACCAAGGTTAGGTATCAGAGTTGTAAATGGGTAATCTCCAATCTTTGGTCTTGCATTTGTTACCATAGAGAGCAGTGTGGATTTACCTGCGTTTGGCAGACCGACAAGACCGACATCGGCAATGAGTTTAAGATTGAGAAGAATGGTAAGTTCATCACCCGGTTCACCTGGCTGAGCGAACCGTGGAGCCTGATGTGTGGATGACTTAAAAAAAGCATTTCCTTTTCCGCCAATACCACCTTGAGCAACCAGATACCTCTCATTTTCCAGAATAAGATCAGCAATAAAATCACCTGTCTCTGCATCAGTAATCTGTGTTCCGGGCGGAACCTTTATCACTATCTCATTACCATCTCTGCCATGTCTGTTTTGGCCTTCCCCCTGCCTGCCCCGCTCGGCCTTATACAGGCGATCTTTGAACAGATGAGAAAGATTATAATACCTTCTGTCTGCTTCGAGGAAAACATCCCCCCCCCTGCCTCCATCACCACCATCAGGGCCGCCATTGGGAATATATTTTTCCCTTCTGAAGGAAACTGCACCGCTGCCTCCCCTTCCGGCTTTAACCCTTATTCTTATTGTGTCTGTAAATTTCATTTTTCAACCGATTTTTATATATTTTATACTGCAAGTGATTACCAGATCTTTAGCCAGTGGTAAAGAAAAAATCCTTTGTTATTTATTCCTTAACTTTATAAAATTCAACAAAAAAATCGCGTATGATTTTTATCAATACGCGATTTACATTTCAGAACAATCGACCTCATATTGAAGGTCTGTTTAAGTTTATTTTTAATCTGATTATATTCTTTTCAGATTGTCTTATCAATTACTGTGCAGCAGGATAAACAGATACTTTCTTTCTCTTTTTATCCAGTCTTTCGAATGTTACCACACCATCAATTTTTGCAAAAAGTGTATCGTCTCCACCCTTTCCTACGTTATTTCCAGGATGAATTTTTGTTCCACGCTGCCTGACAAGAATTGTTCCGCCAGAGACAAGCTGACCACCATATCTTTTTACACCAAGTCTTTTGGATTTTGAATCGCGTCCGTTTCTTGTTGATCCGCCACCTTTCTTATGAGCCATAATATTTCCTCTTGTAAAAGTTAATCTTCAAATTTAATATGTATATATTCAGGATACTCCTGAACCATTTCAAACAAACCAACACAAAAACTGTGAAGCAATACCCTTAGAACTTTTAGTTTATCTTCACCAAGTCCGTCAGTGATAACCTCTGTTGCCAGACATCCTTCAAAATCAGTTATATCCTGAGGAACATGCGCTACCTTTGAGATACTGACGAGAAGTGTATGATAGAGTATGGATACAGCAGCACAGACTATATCTCTGCCTTTTTCGTCAAAACCCGAATGGCCGCTTACCTTCAGGGCAAATCCGCTTTCACCTTCGGAAAAACGGATCTCATCATCATATTCGAGCTTATTGAATATTATCTCTATCAAGCCCGCATCCGAAAGGTTTAGCCTACAACCACCTCATTGATTTTAAGCTGAGAATAAACATGTCTGTGACCAAGAGTTCTGGTATAATTTTTTCTCTTCTTAAACTTGATGCCTCTGACTTTTTTCCCTTTTACTTCACCGAGAAAACTTGCCTTAACACTGACATTCGAAAGATATGGCTGTCCAACCTGTACACTTCCATCATCAGAAATGAGGAGTACTTTATCTATAGTAACATCTTCACCCTGCTGGTCTTTGAGCCTGTCAACATTGATGATTATGTCTTTTTCGACTTTGTATTGCTTTCCAGCTATTTCCACTATTGCGTACATTATAACATTCCCTTTTTCGTATTCCGGCAAATCTCCGGTATGTGGGCCCACAAGGATTCGAACCTTGGACCCCCTGATTATGAGTCAGGTGCTCTAACCGACTGAGCTATAGGCCCTTAATTGCAACGAAAGACATTAAGCATAAAGTGAGAAAATGTGTCAATAAAATATTAACCAAAAAAATGCCATTGTACAAAAAAACTTCAAAGCTCCATCAATCCCCGGCATAAGGATTCCTGTTCCCTGACAATCCGGAATTATACTCCACTGTATCATTATATGCCTCTACAATACCGGTAACATGTATTATCGAGGCAATAAGAAAAAATAACCCGGACATGATATAATCCGATCTGTTGCCTGAGCTTCCGGCTACAGCATCATACAAAAAGTATCCGGCAAAAGAATATCCGGTACCGGCAGCAAGACAGAAACCGGTACCCTTGAGATCTTTTCTCAAATAGATATGCCCTGCTCCCGGAAGCATCAGAGAAAGAAGACAGGCAAGCCTGGGGTCCTTTTCATGGCCATTCAGCCTTTTTTCCGGAGGCTTATACTTTACCCCCGGATACTTATCCGTTCCAGCCTTTTTTTTCTTTTCGTTCTCTGCTGCAGCCTCCAGGGTCTTTCCTGAGAACTGCTCTTCCAGGGTAAGAGCCATAACAGGCGGAACAATATAAATGCTGACAAAAAAAATCAGAGCAATAGAAAAAGACCGGGACCTTATGAAAAAACCTGGTATTTTTTTTTCAAATCGATTTCCGGTAATCATTAACATATTACTCCGCAAAAATATTTAATCATCACAGAACTTCATATTTATCATTAAAGAAACGATACCCTGTTTCTTCCGTTTCTCTTTGAAGTATACAATGCCCTGTCTGCTCGTTCAATAAGAGAATCTTTTCCTGTGTCTATTTCCGTATCGAGTTGGGCAATACCTATTGAAATCTGAACATTGAGTTCTTTATGCGAATAATAAACAGAGTTTTCTTCTACACCATGCCTTATTCTTTCTGCAACGATTATTGCATCATGAATATCCGTTTTAGGGAGTATAACTGCAAATTCCTCTCCACCATATCTGGCTGCAGTGTCCATAAGCCTGATACTTTCCTTTAAGATACCCGCTACGCTCTTGAGTACAAGATCGCCGGCAGCATGTCCGTGTTCATCATTAAAATTCTTAAAATGATCAATATCCGCCATAAGCAGCGTAAGAGGTCTTTTAAGCTTTACTGCCCTTTCATACTCTTCAGCAAGTATATTCTGAAAAAAATGGTGTATCTTGAGCCCGGTCATCATATCAGTTGTAGCCATCTCATAAAGACCTGCATTGTGGATGGCGATGCCTGCTAATGAGCCAATATTGAGCAGGTACTCTTTTTCAACCTCCAGAAAACCCTCGCCATTGATTCTGTCGCCAAGTATAATTATTCCATTAAGAAGTCCCTTGCACATAAGAGGAAGAATCAGTGACGGAGAAAGCATTTTTAATATTGAAAGAGTATAATCTGCTTCAACCTCATCGCACAGTTCATCAAGTGCATAGCACCTGTGTTCACCCTCGAGAAACCTGATTGTTTCGGAGTCACCTATAAGTTCATATTCCCTGGAATGATCAATGTCAAAGCCCTTGTAATTTCGGTGAAGGGTAAAATCATTGTATCCGATTCCCTTTTTAAGAAATATTCCTGCATTCAAAAGCTGCATCTGCCCCATACACGTGAGTAAAATTGAATCTATAAGAGTATTGTAATCAAGGGTTGAATTCAATCCCTTGCTTATCTCGATTAACTGCTTAAGGTCATAGATCTTTCTCTCATACTGTTCAATCTCAATTGGCCAGTTCAGATTAATTTCCATTTTTTCTTCCCCCATCAGGAAGTAACTTCAAACCCTTGCTATTGCTTCCTTAAGGTCTATTCTTCCGTCATAAATGGCTTTGCCTATGATACAGCCCTTCAATCCCTTATCACTGAGAACAGTGAGTTTTTCCACATCTGAAAGAGTGGAAACTCCCCCTGACGCAACCAGTGAAATACCCGGAACCGTATCAAGTATTTCCTCAAGCGCTCTGTAATTTGGGCCCTCAAGCATTCCATCAGTGGATATATCCGTATAAATAAACTCTTTTATTCCCCGGTTATTGAGTTCCTTTATAAAATCAACAGCTTTTACCTCAGAAACATTCTTCCAGCCATGAGTTGCCACCTTTGAATCCCTTGCATCTACGCCTGCAACAATGTTTTCCTGATACTTCTCTATAAATGATGAAAACTCATCCTGCATAATCACAGTTCCAAGGACTATCCTCTGAATGCCGTTTTCAAGATATTTTTTTAATTCTTCGATAGTTCGAACCCCCCCGCCAATCTCAATGGGGATATCAACAGATGATGCGATTTCACAGACAAGATCAAAATTGACAGCCCTGCCCTCAAAAGCACCATCGAGATCTACAACATGAATGAGCCCGGCACCCTGTTTTTCAAACTTCCTGGCCATTTCAACCGGGCTTGATGAATAAACCGTCTCCTTGTCAGGATCTCCCTGAAGGAGTCTCACACAGTTTCCATTCCTTATATCTATTGCAGGTATTACGAGCATACTGACCTCACGAAATTTTCTATTATCTTCAGGCCTGAATTATGGCTTTTTTCAGGATGAAACTGGGTTGCAAGAAGATTGCCCTTGCCTGCGATGCATGGAAACCTGACTCCATAATCAACCACGCCAATATCCCATGAATCATCATCACTAACAGCATGAAAAGAATGTATGAAATAAAAATAAGTTTCCGATGAAATTCCTTTAAGAAAAGGAGATCCCTTTAAAAACTCAACTGAATTCCAGCCCATATGAGGTATTTTTAATCCTGAGTCTCTGAATTTTATAACTTTCCCGGGGATTACCCCAAGACCCTCATGAGAACCAAACTCTTCACTGGAAGAATAAAGAAGCTGAAAACCAAGACATATTCCAAGAAAATATCCGCCATCTGCAATGTATTTCTTAAGTGGTTCCACCCACCCCATTGAGTTCAGATTCTCCATTGCCATGCCAAAAGCGCCGTCGCCGGGCATTATAAGAGCATCGGATTTTTCTATTTCAGCAGGATCAGATGATACTTTTACATCAGAAGTATATTTTTCAACCGCCTTTACAACAGAGCGGAGATTACCCATACCATAATCTATTACCGTTATCATTCAAGCATTCCCTTAGTAGACAGTGTAGTTCCTTCGAGAAAGTTGTCAAATGAAACAGCCCTGTAAACAGCAATGCCAAGAGCCTTGAATATGGCTTCATGAATGTGATGCCTGTTAACGCCATCAAGCACTCTTACATGCAGGTTAAGGTCAGCGTTCACTGAAAAAGACCGAAGAAATTCTGCTGTAAGTTCTTCGTGATACATTCCAATCTGTCCGTTAAAATCGTGACCTGAAAGAGCAAAATATGACCTGCCTGAAAAATCAAGAGCAACCATTACAAGAGCGTCATCCATCGGAACAATTGCCTCACCAAAGCGGTTTATTCCGGCTTTGTCGCCGAGAGCGTCCTTTAATGCCGAGCCAAGACAGATTGCGGTATCTTCGACAGAGTGATGATCATCCACTTCGGTATCACCTGCACATGTCAGTTTCAGACAAAACCGGCCATGACGAGCCATTGAATTTAGCATATGATCGAGAAAGGGTACTCCTGTTGAAATATCAGACTTTTCAATACTTGCTATCTCAAGATCTATACTTATATCGGTTTCCTCTGTCTTTCTCTTCTTTGACGACTCTCTTTTCATTGCAATCACCTGATTTATCAATATTCAAAGCCAAGACTGAATATAATATCTCTCTCTCCGAATGACTTTTTATAATAAGGCCAGGCATAGTCAAGTTTTAAAATTATAATGGGATAAATTGCCAGTCTGAATCCAAAGCCGAAATCCATTTTAAAATCATCAAACCTGCCGTCTCTTGTAAAAGTATAATTGTCATCCCAGGCAGAACCCATATCCATAAACAGAACTCCCCCGATATTTCCAATGCCGAAAAAAAGCGGAAATCCGAATTTAATTCCTTCGATAAAGGTGAATCTGAATTCACTGTTAACGAGAAACATGTTTCTGCCGCTGTATTCCAGAAAGGAATGTCCTCTGAGGGTACTGTATCCTCCAAGATAGTACTTGAATGAATCACTGTCTTCTCCAAAAATCTTTCCGGCCACACCCCTGAAAGCAAAGACATAACGTTTACAAAGAAGAAAATATCTTCGAAGATCAACATCAATACTCGAAAAACAAAAGTCCTGACCGCTCACATCAACAGCCTGTTCAAATTCTATTTCTCCCCTGAATCCGTCAGCAGGCGTCATTGGCCCCCATAGAATATTATCGTATGAAAGCGAGGCAGAAAACTGGTTGAGGTTTGCATATACATCCGGTCTCGAATCATAGATGGAATAATCCTTTTCATATCTGCTCACTGATGTCTGGAGGTCGAGCCTGAGATACCTGTTAAAGGGATACCTCGCAACCCCATATAGTCCATAGTGATTCATGTAGAGGGTACCGAAATTCACATTATGTATCAGATCATTGATGCTGGCAATCGAATATATCATGAAGGGATTTTTCTGTCTGAAAGCCCCTACTCCGAAATCCCACCTGTATTTCAGATAATAATATACCGCCTGAAAATTAAGGTCATTGTTCCTGTCCTGCCTTATGTAATTGCCTGTAAAAACCATCTGGTGATTGCCGAGATAATCCGACACAGACAGCTGCATAAAACCGACAAATCCGTAATTAAAAGTACCGGTAAGACCAAACATCAGCCAGTCAGGCGATACCCGGAGGCTGTAATCACCTGCTTTAAAGTTATAAATATCGGCATACGAAACAGGATAAGTCAAAGGACCATAGTCTGTTTTTTTAACTTCATCCTTACCTGCCGGCTCCAGGTCTTCATCCTTATACTCTCTCGTGAAAATATCATAGCCAAGATTCTGATAGGATACAAAGGCTATTTTACCCTTCCCGGGGAAAAACCTCGGATAGAATGCTCCGGAGAGGACATCAGTAATTTTTTTCTCCTCCCCTGTGAGAAGATTTCTTTTATAGATATTGTATATTCCTGTTCGGTTGGACACATAAATAATTTCCCTGCCGTCAGATGAAACATCAGCCTGCACTTCATTGTAATGCGAATCGGATAACTGAACAGTCTTTCCGCTCTCAGGGTCAAGGACATACAGATTGTATGCATTCCTATGATAGTTCATTTCAGGATTCCTGTTCGATGAAAACATCACTCTTCCATCGCTGAGGAATTTTGGATAACGTTCGGAAAACCTGTCATTTGTCAGTTTCCGGAGAGATTTATCTCTTCTGCTGTAAATATACAAATCCGAGCTTGCACCCGATGAACCTGAGAAAAGAACACTTGTTTTATCATCAGAGACATATGGATCTTTTACACTTCGCAAGGGTAAAATTATCCGATCCCGGATATCTCCTCCGAAAGCATCAATCTCATATATTACATCAAGCCCGTCAGACTGAGCTACGAAAAAGATGCTTTTGGAATCCTTCGTCCATGTAAGATAATTGCTCATGAGATGCATTTCTTCGAAATCCGAAGAATTGTTGCCGGTTACAAGAGTAGTGAGTTTCACCTCATCCTTTTTTTTGCCTTTCACAGGACGAACCACCAGAGATGTATATATGTCCCTGTTGGTCAAATAGGCAATTTTTCCCCCGTCAGGCGATATTGCCGGGCTGATATTGATGGAAGAGTACGACTTTCTGTGATCGGTTATTCTCTCTCCCTCGTCATCATCATAATTACAGGTTGCAACAAGGGGGTAGTATCTCTTTTTATAAAAACGAATCCATTCATCGTTCAGTTCCTCAAGGGTTTTTCCGGTATGAACTTTTAAAGCTTCTTTGAAATTGCGAAGATCCCTCATGTCCCTGAAAAGCTCTCCGATTACCTCACTCCCGTATTTTTTTTCAATATAATAACAAAAGGCCTGCCCTTCTTTATACAGAAGATACCCGCTTCTGATCCTGAAGCGGGTAAGATCCTCCAGTGTTGCATAACTTTCACTGAAGAGGGCATCCCTCATTACCATATCAGCTGTTTCGTCAAAACCTATTGAAAAGTATTCTGCCATTCCCTCGATAAACCAGAGAGGTATCCTGCCGACAGAGAATCTTGACATCACCTCTCCTGAGTAATCCGAAAAAAGCATATTGTACTGAAAAGCATGTACAAGCTCATGAGTTATTACATGCCTCAGGTCATAATAACTGCCGTTGAATGGAACCACCACTCTCATTTTAAGGGCTTCAGTAAATCCTCCGGTTCCTTCACCGAGCAGATAAGGAATAACATTGGTATTCTGAAACTCAACATGAGAAGGATATATTATTATTGGAATCTCTTCCGTAAGTTCATGCCTGAGAGAATTTGCGATATACACATAAGCCTCTTCGGCAATTCTCATAACCTCGAGTGCAAGATCTTCTGACCCATCCTGATAGTGAATATCATAATGAATGGAGTGGATCACATTCCAGTCTGCTGTTTCATAATTGATCTTGTTCTTTCCAAATGGATATCCAGGTGCAGAAATAAGAACAACAGCAGCCAGAAAAAAAAGTATTCGTTTCTTAATTGACATTCACTCCAGCCTGATCACAGATTAAAGAAAACAGTATTATTTTGTTCCTGATGTATACATCCTGAGGATATCTCCCTCATCAGGAAGGGGAAGAGTATTTTTCACACTAGATGATGTGCCGGCAATCTGAACGAATCTTTTTATCTCTTCATCGGAAAGCCTGAAATCCGTACCTATAAGTGAATCAATAAGCCTGTAAAACTCTTCAGGAGATGTCACTCCCATTGCGTTAAATACTTCCTGAACACGCTCCTTCTGTCCCGTGTATTCATATTCAATATAAGCATTCATAAGAATTCCATTTGCCATTCCATGCGGCACATCCCTGAAATAAGTCAGCGGATAGCCCATTGCATGAAGCACTGTTGTACCGGTTTCGGCAATTGATATTCCTGCAAGCATGGAAGCATAAAGAAGATCTTCTCTGAGTTTATAATCAACTTCATCACCGGAGGAAAGCTTCCTGAGACTTTCACCAAGAATAACAAGGCTTTCCCTTGCAAAGACTCTGCTCATTACGGTTGATCTTTTTGAAAGAAAACTTTCAAGAGCATGAGAGAGAGCGTCAACAGCCGTATCGGTTGTAACCTTCCGCGAAAGTGATTCAGTATATAATGGATCGAGGAATGCATACCTTGGAAAAATTGACGGCATTGCCAGATTCTTTTTATTCTCAATTTTTTTATCAGTCAGAATGGAATAAGGAGTTACCTCACTTCCTGTTCCGGCGGTAGTCGGAACAGCAATAATTGGCAAAACCGGGTTGTCAAGATTACCGGCAAAAAGTCTGTCATCGTCAATATTATTTTTTGCAAGAACGGCAATGGCCTTACCTGCATCAAGAGGAGACCCCCCTCCTGCCGCTATTATAAAATCAACCTTTTCACTACAGGCCAATCCTGCGCCTTCCCGTACTGTTTCAATCGAAGGATTATTTTCAACTTTATCAAACAATATATATTGAAGACCGCCTGCATCAAGAGCAGCAAAAATATCGCGTTGTGAACCATTAACCTTTGCAGAATTCCTGCCTGTTACAACAAGAGCCTTTGTTCCGGAACCTGCAAACACAGATGCATTCTTTTTAATACAGTCCTTCCCAAAAAAAATTTCTGTTGGCATGTGATATTTAAATTTCATAATTTTCATACTCCCCTTCTGTTTAATTTTCGGTTGACACGACTACAACTTCAAGCAGTTCATGGATAGCTGGTATTTTTTTTGACATCTGAACACTATCACTTATTCAGTCAACCATATTGCCTCCAGTTTCAGATACCCGGATATTACACTTTTCTTTTAAATACTGTGGGGCTCCACTCGTGTTCAGCATAATGGAAAATTAAAAATAATCACCCATTATTTTTCAGCGTTTTCTCTTAAGACTATAAGCTTAAGGAAATATATAATAAAGGACAGGTTTCCAGCAAAAAAAATCCCGAACTCTAACGAAAAACACTTCACAAACCCGCCTGCTTTGTAAGCTTCGGCCTGTCTCTTTTCATT
>CAZEJW010000027.1:0-17189 GCA_964512685.1 uncultured Leptospirales bacterium
ATCAACAATATCCACGACATCAACAATATCCACGACATCAACAATATCCACGACATCAACAATATCCACACGGATATAAAAACAAATGCCAGACGCCACGGGTTGTTTGAATTTGTCAGGGCATTAAAAACGTTTTCCGCAAGGCGGATTAATGAATTGCGCCATACACCAGGGATTCCTGTCTGGCAATCCCGTTTCCATGACCGCATTATTCGTGATGAAAAAGAATTGAACAGAATCCGTGTATATATTAAAAACAATCCTGATAAATGGAATAGAGATGAACATTATATTAAATTAACCAAAAATTAAAAAACCAGGAACCCTCACTCAAAACCCCTGAGTGGACTTTCAGCAGGAAGGATTTAAAAAGATTTGAAGATTAAAGCAATGCATCAGTCAGCATATTCATACTCATGCACAAGAATATGAAACTCATTAAATATATCCTTATCTGAATTTCCCCTCTTGCTCATGCCCTCTACTTTCACAACCTGCCCCTTAACCAGTATAATTTCATTTTCATCCGGTTCAGAGCCTTTCCTCAGATAGATAACTGTCTGATATTTATCAAAATCTTTTCCAATATCAAAATAGACTGCAACAGGATAGTCTTTAAAATTACCAATCAGGTGCTGCCAGGGAACATTGCTTACTCTTCCTTTGATGAGAATATTCTTACCTTCAAACCTGCTGAGATCTGTCTGGGATTTTGCATCAGAATATTTGTTCAGGGTCTGGCACCCTGTTAAGATACATACATAGAACAGCAGGAAGCAGCATTTTCTCATAATTTTTTTTTGCCATGTTCCTTTCTCTGCATTTTATCGAACCACTTGTTTTTTCCATAGATTCTTGTTGCACATTCACCACAGAGGCTGTGGGTAAACTGTACATCTGAATGCTTTTCAAGATACTGTTCTAAACGACTCCAGTATCCGTCATCATCTCTTATTTTACCACAGGATGAACAGATTGGCAGCAGGCCCCCGAGCACCTGCACCTCATTGAGAGCCTCCTTTAATTCACGGGTTCTCTCTTCAACACGGTTTTCCAGTTCCTCATGTGCTTTTATGAGTTCCTGTTCTGCCTCTTTTCGTCTTTTTTTATTAAAAAGCAGGTAAACAATGAGCAGGGACTGCAGAGCGACAAGGATGAAAACAACAGTTATATGCCATCTGAACTCATATAATGCAGAACGTTCCCTGAAACGTACTATACTCCCCTTCGGCAGCATTTTCTCATTAACCTTCCACCTGTCGAGCTGCAGTGCATCAAAATAGTAATGGCTTTCAGCCTGAATAAATTTCGCACCAGGCCCGGTTTTTTCAGAAATAATTTTCAGGCCTTCCCCAATAGCAAGTTTTCCTCTGAGGGATGTTTCGCTCATTTTTCCTCCCAAAAGGCCAGCGCCCATCAAAGAGTCAAAGATTCCGAACACCGGAGCATTAGTTCTTTCTGAGATCTTCTTCAAAACCTCTCGGGGAATCACCGGATATTTATTTTCATCCTGCAGAACAATCATGTAAAGCACGATTGAATGAGGAGGAAGCTTTTCAATTCTCTGCATTAATTCGGCAATGGGCAGCCCTGCCAGGCAGGTTATATCAGCTCGGCCTGAAAAACCCTTAACTTCCCTCTCGGCTTTACGGAGATAATTCTGACCAATAGCGGATCCCCCTGATACAAGAACTATATGTTCAGTTTCAGGGAATAATGAAAAAGCTGTTCTGACAGTATCATGAATTTCAAATTTATCTGATATTGAGAGAACGGCCCTGTCTGAATAATCTGCAGAATAATTTCTCACATCATCGAGAAGAACGGCCGGGACTCCTGGCATGATTCTCTTATGATACTTCTCAAAAAACCGGCTTGCAGGTACACCTGCTGCTATAATGAGGTCAATTTTCAGGTCTGCATATTTGGTTTTAATAACTTCCACCAGCTTTTGTTCATAAGATCTTCTATCGAAAACACCAAGACCGGTATATTCAGCAAGAAGAGAAATCCTGTATTGATTTTGACTTTTTAAAGCTTCAAGAATACCTTCACTGATTTTTCTCTGCCAGGGCATATTATATTCATAAGAAAATAGAATGAGTATTTTTTTCTTTGGAAGAGAATCAGCTGAAAGCGGTGTGTGTACAATTATCATAAAAATAAATAAAAGAACCAGTGATAATTGCATACGATTCCCTCTACAGTTTTCAGTCATGGAAACCTCGTATTGTTGAACAAAATAGAAATTATAAAAAGTATATTAATTTATAAAAAAATTACAAGTAATACTAAATAATGAGAAATGATCATGTTCAAAACCGCTCATGACTTGACACCGCTAAGCATGAGTTTTCTGCAGATTAAAAATACACCCGAATCAGATAATAGAACCATGAAGTGTTTAAACTGCATTTCTTTCTACTTTCGACTTTTTACTTATCAGGATAAAGAGATTTTCCCTTGAATTTTCTAAATGCTTTGTTACTCTATTGTTAACACAGTACAATACAGTACAATGCAGTATAATACAGGGAGGGGATTATGGATATTAAAGGAATAACAGGTGCTGATGCAATTACAAAGGGCAGCCTCAATACATCAAAAAAATATGTTGAAAAAGTCACAACCGCAGAGCAGAACAAAAATCAGCTTGAAAAGATAAGGGATGATGTAAAGGGCAATTCAATTGACACCAGGGCTTGATTCTAAAAAACATGAGTGAGCCGGATTACTGCAGATTTCAGCAAAATCCGGCAGCAATCAATGCTGCCGGACAAAACTTCTCAACAAGAAAAAACTATGAATTATTAGGATATTGAGGCAAGTACTTTACCAAGGAGTTTTTTGATTCTTTCATCAACAAATGTATCTCCCATGATATCCCATCTGTATTCCTTGAGTTCCCTTTCAATAAGGGATGCCATCTCTCTTTTCTGGAGATTTTTAAGTTCAATGAAAGGATGAAGCATTGTGTCATAAAGAGAACAAACCTTTGCTTTGGCTTTGTCAATAAGTTCCTCAGCAGCGCAAAGTTCATCAAATATACCGCGTTCAACACAGAACTGAGGAGAAACAAGTTCACCTTTCATTATAATATCACGGTAATTTCTGTCTGTATCAAGGCCGAAACGCATTACATTTCCCATTGCCGGTGAAAGGGCCAGACCGATTTTTATTTCTGTCATACCAACCTTAATCTTTGGATTGTCCACAGCAATTCTGTAGTCAGATGCCATTGAGTAGATCATTCCTGCTGCTGTTGTTCCGCCGTTTATAGCGGAGATAACTGGTTTTTTACAGGTAAAAAGCTTAAGGAGTGTGTTTTCCTCAAACTTGAACCAGTCAATTACGTCAGCCGAGCTTTCAAATGTTGTAAATGTTTTCAGACAAAATCCACCGGAAAAGAATCTGCCTGTACCTGTAAGGATCATTCCTTTCAGAGACTCATCATTATTGAGTTGCTCAACAGCCTCATCAATACCTTTGATAGTGTCCATATCAATGGCATTGACATTAGGATTGTTGAAAGTGAAAACAATAATTCCATCTTCAGTTTTTACTTCATATGACATATTAAACCTCTTTTTTTATAGATTTAATTCCAGACGGTATAGATTGCAAAATTCATACCGTTTAATGTCATCCTGAATTCTATATTATATAGATCAAGAAAGATTCAATGAAACTTCAGGAAAAAACAATCTGACCCGGCTGTCTGATACTGCCGCCCCTGATTTTAAAAAACTAACCAGATGGTTTTATAATGGATTCAGCAGCCTTGACAGCTGATAGTCAGAAGAATATAATGATTTCATTCTTTACTATGAATGATGATCTGCAAATGCTGAAGGCAAGGGGTCTCGGTAGAAAAATTTTTATATTAAATATCTTAAACCAGATTACAGATAATAGATAATGGAGCTATATATATTCGCAACAATGAAATAAAAAATTCTAAAATAACCGGAGATAATCATGAAAAAAATTACTGGAATCCTCCTTGTATTGGCTCTTTCGCTCCTCACATCATGTGGTGGATGCGGAGGCGGGGGCGGAGGAAGCAAGGGCTCATATGATGAGACAAACCCCCTTAGTCCTGATACAGCAGCGCCTGAAATCCTTGAAGCAAAGGCCCTTTCAGACAAAAGAATAAACCTGCTTTTTTCAGAAAAAGTCAATGAAGATAACATCTACGAAAAACAGAATTATTCGCTTTACAGTTCAAAAAGCAGCCCAGCCATTCAATCAATAGAGTCAGGCGATAAGTCAAATTCCATTGATATATCTCTGAATTCATCAATGGAAAACAGCATTGAATATACTCTTATTGCAAAGAACATTACAGACTCTTCCGGAAACAGGGCTGATACGCTTGAAAAGAAGTTTACCGGACGTGGCCCGGTAACGGTTTTTCTTTCAGGGATCACCCCTCTTTCAAACAGCAGGACACAGGAAATAACGGTCACAGGTGAAGACATTGTGACATACCAGTATTCCATGAACAATTCAGGATCATGGAGCCAGGAAACAGATATTTCACAGAAGATTATTCTTTCAGATCTCACTGAAGGCGTGCATGAAATAAAAGTATGCGGTAAGGATTCCCTGGGTAATATCCAGCCATATTCTTCTGCAACTATTGGATCATGGAAAACCGACCTGACTCCGCCGGTATGTTCACTTGCAGAGCTGCCTTTGAATCCTACAAATAAAAAAGAAGCTGCAATAAGAGTTTTTGGGGATGATGTTGCGGCATATAAATATAATCTCGATTCACAGGGTTTGACTGAATCGGTTCACCCGTCAGAACTCATAGAACTGTCTGAACTCGAGGACGGCACACACAGAATCGAAGTAATCGCCTCTGACAGTTCCGGGAACTGGCAGGACTCATCACAGGCAGCGTCACATGAATGGAAAGTGGACACGAGTGAACCCGCGGCATTATTGACCGGACTGCCATCCGAAACCACATCAAACACAATGCTCTCCGCATCGGTTAGCCCGGACTCTGCCGTTAAATACAGATACAGTATAGATGATGGACCATGGTCTGATCCGGCAGACACAGACATACAGATAAAAAGAACAAATCTAACAGAACGGACCCACACATTAAAGGTAACAGCACTTAACGAGGCCGGGACTTGGCAGAAAATTGAAAATGCAACCACGTGGGAATGGACTGTTGATAAAACTCCTCCATCTGCAGAAATTATATCAGCTCCTTCATCTCCGGATGCTTCAAAAACCGGCACATTCTCTATTGGAGGAACAGATGTTAAAAGGTTCATCTACAGCCTCGACCAGGGTGAATGGAGCGGTCAGTATAATGCAACAGCGCCTCTCTCTGTGGAGAATTTAACAGACGGAAATCATACAATTAAATTCAGGGGTATAGACGCTGCAGGAAATATTCAGAATGAATCTCAATCAGTATCTCACACCTGGAAAGTGGATACAGTAGCGCCGGTTGCGCTTATATCCAACGTTCCTGCAAATCTTACATCAGCTGATTCTGCTTCAATAAATGTCAGCGGTACAGATGTTATAAAATACAGGTACATTCTTGATTCAGCAGAAATGAGTAATGAGTTTTCTGCCTCTGATAAAATATCAATTTCAGGACTAACAGAGGGAACACATAAAATAAGGGTTATAGCCAGAGACAGTGCAGGCAACTGGCAGGAATGGACAAATTCGACAACTGCAACATGGCAGGTAGACATTACCCCGCCGGTGTATGAACTCAAAAATCTGCCTGCAGAACTTACATCTGAAAGATCAGCAGAGATAAATGTCTACGGCAATGATGTGGACTATTTCAGGTTCAGAATAGATAGTGGAGATTATATCACCCGCAATAGGAATGAAATAATTTCTCTTGTAAATCTTGAAGAAGGTTCACACAGCCTGGATGTAATAGCGTATGACGCTGCAGGCAACCATCCTGAACAGCCATTAACCTACACATGGGCTGTTGACATTACTGCTCCTACAGCTGTTATTGAAGGAGTTTCAGGTGTTCCAACATCTGCAAAAAATGCGAGCATCAGGATATCTGGAAATGATACTGCAACCTTTAAATATAAACTCAATGATGAATCATGGAGTAATGAAACTGACATACAGGAAACAATCTTACTCAGCGACCTGGATGATGGAAGTTACAAAATTTCAGTAATCGCAAAAGATGAGGCAGGCAACTGGCAGAAGGAGAGCAATGCAAGCATTGCCGAATGGACTGTTGATACAGTCGCACCGCAGGTTCAGCTTGCAACAGATACACCTGTTCTTTCAAACAATCCATCCGCCTCCTTTAGTGTTACATCATCAGATGCTGATGCTCTTGGCTATATATATTCTGTTGACGGGGCAGGATGGTCAGCCCAAAGGCTTTTTTCAGAGAAAATTGATCTTTCAGGTTTGGCTGAAGGAAGCCATACAGTCAGGGCTGCCGCATATGACTCTGCCGGCAATATAACAGGTGAAGATAAAACCGCTGTGTTTACATGGACAACAGATACAACTCCACCAGCAGCCCCACAGCCGAATGACTCGGGAGACTATTATTACGGAAGCGATATTCCTTTTACATGGTCAATCACTGATGATATTGAAGAAGTAAGGATTCAGTTAAGCGACAGATCTGATTTTGAAAATATAATATATGGAGGTGCAGAAGGTTCTTCTCTTGGAAGGGTAAATTCATTCAGGTATTCTGCATCTGCACCATACAGCGGCAAATATTATGCACGCCTGAATGCAAGGGATAAAGCAGGCAATTGGAGTGAATTCGGCAGTGCTTCTGACGGTATAAGCATTACAGGAGAAATTACAGGGAGAATCAAAGACACAACAGGCAATGATATTTCAGGCGCGCTTATTCAGCTTTACCCTGCTGAGGGAGATACCCTCATAATATCATCACCTACAGATTCAGCAGGTTCATTCAGGCTTGAAAACACTCCTGCCGGACTTAACGCATACAGGGTCAGAGTAAGTGCAGGCGGTTATACAAGCACTGTAAAGAATTCGGTTTCTGTCAATCCCGGGGAGGCATCAACTACCGGGATTCTCTACCTTGTTTCTTCTTCAGCAACATCCGGAACAATCGCCGGAAAACTTATAGATGCCAATGACGGAAAAGCGGTCAGCAGTGCAGCAGTTTCTGTTATAAATTACAAAGGTGAAACAGTATCCAAACTCATTAGCGATTCAGCCGGTTTTACAACGCAAAATCTCACTCCGGGCACATACAGTATAAATATAACCGGAAATGGATACTTTCCAATTACAATTGATAATATCGCGGTAGACGGAAATGCCGAACTTGGGAATATTGCCATATCAGAGATCCTTACCGGCGATCATATCCGAATAGTTCTTCTGTGGGGAAAAAGACCAAGAGACCTTGACCTTCATGTTGTTGGCCCAGGCATCGATAATGAAAGGTTTCATGTTTGGTGGACATCCAAATCATATAACTGCATTACTGGTGAAAGCAAGAGAAACGCTGATCCTGACGGATCGTTTTCAACCACCAGCCTGGTGCAGGATTCACGGAGCGGATATGGCCCTGAAGCAATCAACCTTTTTGAGAACGATTACAGGTACAAAAACGGTGTGTACACATTTACTGTTCACAACTGGTCAAAAGGCAACTGGTATGACAGTCAGCTTACCCTGAGGATTTATGACTCTGAAGGTCTTTTCCAGGAAATACCATTCCCTGATGGTGCTGGCGAAGAATGGTACTGGAAAGCCTTCAGACTGAAAATAGAAGGCAGCTCAAGAGCAGACAGAAAGATTGAAGTTGAGAATAAATTTGCAACTCTTACGTATTCAAATACAACAAGTATGGACTGGGAGCCTGATTCATCCGGAGTAACAGCATTCATAGTTTCCGTAGCATCAGGAGACAGGCCGGTTATTCTGGGGATACTGATATTCGTGGTATTACTGCTCTCAATTCTTTTTATCTGGAACCGAAAAAAAACAGAAGCAGTTAACTAATGCCGGCAGGCGCTATAAGGATTATTCGATATGAATAATCCTTATGGCTGTCCGGACTGTTTTAGTACAAATTCAAATTTATTCTTTCCGGTTAAGACTTTCATACAGCCTGTTTATTGATTCAGAAATAAACTTTCTTGCTTCTTCATCTTCCATCTTCTGTTTGAGCATAACGATATTTATCAGCTCTTCCGCAACAGCATCATCCATGTTTCGGACAATCTCTTTTATCCTGTTAAAATCCACAGTCATACTGCTGCCGCTTTCAAAACTGTAACCAAGTCCAATCATTGCAAGAAGAATGGCAGTATGAAAATAACGCTCATTATCCATTTTCTGCCTGTCCAGACTGTGAATTGTATCAACCAGTACATTCTCAGACTGATTCATTCTTTCTGCGAGTTTCTCAATAAGCATTCTGGCGAAGTCGACATTATTAAGTATGAGAGCATCGAGATTGTCCCTGTCTGCAACAGCTACAATACACTCTGTTTTACACACAGCAGTTACACTCCTTTTATTTTCCCTTACAATGATCATTTCGCCGAATATCTGACCGGCATCCATTTCATCCATGGTTATTTTTTCGCCTGACTCAAGTTCCTTATAAAATTCCACCCTTCCTTTTTTCAAAAGATAGAATGTATTACCGGATTCTCCCTGCCTGAAAAGCTCTGTTCCGGCAGACAACACAACCTCCTTTTGCATGGTGGTTATTGGCCTCATGAAAAACTTCCTTGTTGATTCAAAACCCGGAAGCTTGAGATTAAAGACGATACCCTTTCTGAAACGAAAGATGTAATATCTGAAGACGAAAAAATAAAATTTCAGGGAAGGATTGCTGAATTTTATTACAGTTCCCCTTGCATCCTGTATATCCTGATGATTCTCCCATATTACCACAGCATCAGTTTCATCTGACGAGAAGCCTGTACACTCAAAACGGACTCTTATTACAGTACCTGTTCCAAGAGGCTCTGACGTTCTGAGGAAACAGTTTGCAGAAGATATATCATAGGTAATCATTATCTCTTCATCCTGGCTGTCTTCATTGACGTTTACATCCGAAATAATGGGAATTCTTATCTCGCTCTTCTTAAAAAACAGAGGATTTACAGCCCCTACCATTATCATTATAAAACTCACAGATGCGGGGAATACACCAAGGAAAAGAATCGCTTCTTCATCCCTTAGACCAAGGCTCAGAAAATGCATTATCTCATTTCTGAAAGCCAGACCACTTATAGCAAAGACAAATAGACCTATTACAAGAAGAAATCTTATAAATCCGGGTCTCCACAAAAAGAAATGAACAGGAACAGTTCCCTTTCTACCCATTGACTGGTATATCCATCTCTCATAACGGGGCTGCTGATCAATGATTTTCCAGTCTTCGAATCTTATGTTCATAGCCCTCTGAAGATCCATGGGCATCATTGTCTGTGAACGGGCGAGCATTATTTCAAAAAGAATGATTATCATAATCAAAAGAGGAGAGACAATAAAAGCAGTGTATCCCCCTTTTAGAAGAGCTGCATCATAAACACCATGAAGCCCCAGCGGCAGCAGAAATGATTTCATATAATAGGTTTTTCTGAATATTCCTGTATGACACATCTTTCTTATAGCGAGATAGTATCCCATTATTCCACAGGTTGTCATGTGAAGGGGAACAGAGAACAGAACCCTGATATAGATGATTGACTCTCCGAATTTGCTTGAAAAAAACATATTCTCCACTGTTGCAAAGCCAAGGCCGAATACCATAGCAGTAACAGCCCCTTCCAGAACAGTAAAATCCCTGTAACTCCTCTGGATGATCAGAAGTACAACAAAGGCACCTGCCTTTTCAATAAAGGCTGCCCATATAAATCCCTCAGACAATGCACCGGCATTGAGAATATTTTCTGACAGATAGGGAGAAACAAGAACCAGCACCAGAGCATATGCGATACCGGAAAGAAACCCTTCGAGATGTTTGAGATATACAGGTTTGTATGAAAAATACCTGTAATATATCAGGAAAAAAATTGGAACAGGTATAAGTTCCAGAATTATTCTTTCAATTGGCATAATACTCCTGTTTTAAATTCCCGGGTTCTGTTTTTATTATAAGAAAGATCAATATTTATTACTAAAATATTTTTAATACAACTTAAAGGTTCAACTATATCCGCCATCAAAGACCTGACTTGTACCCACATTTTAATAAAGAAAAGAGAAAGGGGATATGGAGATAACAGGAGAGATATAAGGGATAAAAATCATAAAGCTTCATATACGACTTTAGCTAATTATGTTACCTGGTGCGGTATAATTGAGAACAAAAACTACCGCGAAAGAATAAAATGCTTTAGTCACATATAAATAATCATTTAATCTCTATAATCTCCTCCTCATCTCCTCATCTCCTCATCTCCTTCTCTTCTAAGACTTGTGGGTACATTTCAGATCAAAGACGGGGGGATAATTGATTCTCTTCTGCTACATATTATTCTGTATATAATTATCGGTAATTTAATTTTAACATGAAGACAATAACCTATGCCAGGGCAAATTCATCATCCCCATTCAAAAAAGCCTTGCAAACATGGAAAAACAGTGAAATATTCACAAACATACTAATTCAAATTCAGAAATAATCGAAAAATAAAAATACATTTTTTATATTGACACAGCAACACCTTCATAGAAATTTTCAAAAGAAGTGCTATTATAATAAAACCGGAGAATCAATTGAAAAAACTCGCAATAATAATCCCGCTTTTTTTCCTTGTTATGTGCGCATCTGCAGAAGAGAAAACCGTAAACCTTGCCTTTACAGGCGATATAATAATGCACATACCTGTAAAAAATACAGCAAAAGCGCACTCAAAAAAAGATCCTGCAACAGGGAAATCCATAAACAACAATGGATTTGACTTTCTCTTTGAACGTGTAAAATCACGGCTCAACAAATCCGATATTGTGCTTGGCAATCTCGAGTTCCCTGTATCTCCGCCATACAAAAGCAAAAACGGAATCTTCAACTGCACCCCTGATGTTCTCGATTCACTCAAACAAGCCGGTTTCACCATGTTTACAATTGCCAACAACCACATTCTCGATCAAGGCATTGACGGAGCAGTTGACACAATGGACCATCTCGACAAATACAGCTTTCCATTCATTGGAGTGGACAGAAAAGACAACACTGCTATTAAGGGTAAAATTATTGAAATTAAAAATATAAGAATCGGATTCCTTGCATGCACAGGAGTTCTCAATTATCCAATGCCTGAACACACAAAGAAAATTTCTATCAGCTGGTTCTATAAAAGCGATGTAATGAAAAAAGCGATAACTGAACTCAAACAAAAATGCGACTTTCTCATCCTTGCAGCCCATACCGGAGTTGAATACAAGAGAACTCCGGAAAAAAAAGACAGCAAACTCATGAAAGAATATATCGATGCCGGTGTTGATCTTGTGATAGGCCACCACCCCCATGTGCTGCAGAAATCAGAAGATGTAACTTCGTCAGACGGAAGAAAAGCCAGGATATTCTACAGTCTCGGTAATTTCATTTCCAATCAAAATGACAAGGGAACAAAGGAATCAGCAATAGTTGAACTTCAACTCAGTAAAGAAGAAGGGAGAATAAAAGGGAGATACAACCTCCTCCCGGTAAGGACCTTCAAGGACTACCGTCCATGGAAGGGTATAAGGATAATACAGACAAGAATAATCAGGGATGAAATTAAAACACTCACTGAAGAACTGGAAAATGCATCACCCGAAAAGAAAAAAATACTGTCTGGTAAAATTGCAGCACTTTCAATACAGGCAGAATCCATAAGAAAAAAAATATTCAGCGAAGAAAGCAAGGATAAAATAATCACATCCAACATTGAAGGGAAAGAATCTACAGCCCGAGTTTCTCCATAAGAAAAACCATTTGCTGAAGCTCCCTGTTGTCATCAGGGACTTCAGTGTTCATACCGGATAGCCTGAGAAGAGGAAGCGCTTCATAAATCAAGGAATCAGGCCACCTGTCAGTCTGTATGTAACTGCTGCAATCCAAAATCAGTTTTTCAATCTCTGCACCGGTTTCACTCTCATCATAAATAAAATCACCTGCACTGTTATACACCCTGCCCTCGCAGCTGAATACAAGAGGGATAACCTTGTCGCCTGAAGTCGTATTTATAAAAATCTGAACCGAATTACCAAGTCCATCCGAATCCATGACTTCCATTATAACAACCCTGTTCTCCTCTATTCCCAGCATTGAGGAAATCATCAGCTTCTGCCTTTTGGCTATCTCGCTGGTCAGGCCTGAGATAAAAATCTTAACGCCGGCTACTTCCTTCTTGCCGGTTCTCAGGATATCATCAAGTTGTGATTTTTCATGAGGATAAACCCTGGCCTCAAAAGAACCCCCTCCTGAGCCGTAGAATCCGAACCTTTTAAGATTGAGGCCTGCATAATGCCCAGTAAGTTCAAAAAGATTAAGAAGGCTCTCCTTCACGAATGACGTTGGCTGACTCAGGGAGGAATGAGTCACTCCGCCGATTTCAAAGACGGAACGGTAATCGGCATAGAAAAAGGCAGGCATGAGAAAAAGGATAACTTCAACTGCCGATGAAAATTTGCCTGTATCTATTGAATAGTTTCCTGGAACGATACCAGATGGGATGTAGAGAAGATCTCCACTGTCGGAAGACAGTTCACCCAGAGAGAGATCAGAAACACACATTCTTACATCATCAAGAACAGGAATATATTCAGGAGATGAATTAAAAAAATTTTCTGATCCCGTAAGCCTGACTGGCTTCCTTTTCAGAAGAGAAAGTGCCAGAAGTATTCTGATATATTTCCACGACAAATTATCGTTTTTAATTTCAATGACATTCACTGTTAGCTGTATCCGGACAAATGTTTTATAACAAATAATACTTCAGCAGTGCTGATCCGCACAAGCACATCCGTTATCTGAAATATGGCTTCAGGGCTTCAGGGATATCGAATGTACCGTCTTCCTTCTGATAATTTTCCATGACCGCCGCAAGAGTTCTTCCTGCTGCAAGCCCTGAACCATTGAGGGTGTGAAGAAATAAAGGTTTTTTCTCTCCCTCTTTTCTGTATCTTATCCTCGCCCTTCTTGCCTGATAGTCGAGAAAATTTGAGCATGATGAAATCTCGAGGTAACGGTTTAATCCCGGCATCCAGACCTCAATATCATATGTCTTTGCAGAAGAAGCTGATGTATCACCACTGGAGAGCAGAACTACCCTGTAGTGAAGATTCAGTCTTTTAAGAATCTCCTCTGCATTGTTTAGCAGCTTTTCGAGTTCATCAAAGGATGTTTCTGGTTCCACAAATTTGACAAGCTCAACCTTCTGGAACTGATGAACGCGGACAAGTCCCCTGGTGTCCCTGCCGGCTGCGCCTGCCTCACGTCTGAAACATGATGACTGCATTGTTACATAGACCGGCAGATCAGTATCTTCAAGAATTTCATCCCTGTAAAGATTAGTAAGGGTCACCTCGGCAGTTGGAATAAGAGAAAGTCCATCCCGTTCCATTCTGTAATACTCATCCTTGAACTTGGGGTACTGTCCTGTCGCTGTCATACTTTCGTCATTTACTATAAAAGGTCCAAAGACTTCAGTATATCCGTTTTCTCCGGTGTGAAGATCAAGCATAAAATTTATAATAGCTCTTTCAAGCCTGGCCGCAAGTCCTTTGTAAACATAGAACCTTGCACCCGCAATCTTGACACCTCTTTCAAAATCAAGGATTCCGCTGTCTGTTCCAATATCATAATGAGGCTTTGGTTCAAAAGAAAACTCAGGCTTTTCGCCCCAGGTTCTAATCTCAATATTATCTGAATCGTCCTTCCCCTCCGGTACTGATTCATCCAGAATATTGGGGATAGAAAGATGCATATCAAGGAAACTTTCATTAAGTGAATTGATTTGGTCTGATAGTTCCTTTATTTCGGCATTTACACCCTGCATTTCATTCATGAGGTCATCAGCATTTTCACCTTTCGATTTTTTCTGCCCGACCTCTTTTGATACACGGTTTCTCTTTTCGCGCAGTTCATCAGACTTTGTTATGAGCAGTCTTCTTTCCTCATCTACCTTGGAGAGTTCATCGAGGTCAACAGCCTCAGTCATATTTCTTTTAACGAGAAGTTTTTTAAGACCTTCAATGTCTTCTCTTATCAGTTTTGGGTCGATCATCTCTTGCTCCTGTATATTGATTATATTGTGATGTCAGAAATATCAGTACAATTTTATTTTCGATTTTGTCAGTAACAGTCTGCTGATAAATTAAGCCAGAATGCTCCTGAACTGCAATATTGTCAATTATTATCAAAGGCTGAATACATTGTCAATCCTGGAATATGTTTACTCTCAGATTCTTACCGGAGATAAAAACATAACAGATGAAAATGATTTTTGTTTTTAGGGGAAAATAAAATTCATGATGGAGTTTTATTTCTTTTTTTAGAAATTGTTATTGAACTGAGGATGAGAAGAAGGCATAAAAAATGTGGTCAGGGACGGAATCGAACCGCCGACACGAGGATTTTCAGTCCTCTGCTCTACCGACTGAGCTACCTGACCACTTAAAAACGAGACTATGTTTATTTCATGTATATTATATGTCAACAAGAAATGCAATTTTTTAATAAAAAACAAAAGAAGCATCTGAGAAGCCTGTTTTCCACCCGCCTTCGGTAAGTGACAAACATTCATCCCGGAAATTCAACAGGAGCAGAACTTGACTTCCAATAAAAACAAAACCGGTCAGAAACAAAAAAAATATTTCATGTTTTTTTATATCCTCCTGACAGTAACCATATTTCCACTTTCAGTAATCCATGCCAGAACCTGGGAATATCACCTGGAAAAAGGAACACTTCAGTTTAGAGCAGAGATGTATGATTATGCCATGGAAAATCTTCTTATGTGCCTTGAAAAAAAACCGGATGCATTCAAAGCTGCAAACCTGATTGCAGAAATATATCTCATAAAAAATAAAAAACGTGATGCCCTGAAATACTTTGAAATATCACTGAAAATAAATCATTCTCAATCGCAGGTACTCAATTCAAGCGGAGAACTCCTCGAATTCTTTGCATATAACGCCAAAGCCTTCGAGCGATACAGAAAGGCAGTAGAAACAGACCCTGCGAACCACTCTGCACATCTCAACCTGGTCCGATTCTATTTGAAGCAAGGGAAGAAAAACAAGGCAGAAGAACACTTTTCCAGGGCCCGGCAACTTAAACTCGCAGAGTCTCTCCCTCTCTACAAAAAAGCTATGGAGGCTGACCTGAGAGGAGATCACAAAGAGGCGATAAATTTATACAAAAAGGCTGTAAAAGCAAATCCTGCGATGACAGAAGCATGGATGAACCTTTCGGTTACTCTTCGAAAAAAAAGCAACTATACTGAAGCTGCAGCGACTCTTGAAACTCTGAAAAAAATAAAACCTGATCATGCTGATGCATATCTTCACCTGGGACATATCTACTTCAATCATAAACTGTCAGGCAGCAGGAAATATTTCATTGACCTTTCCATAAAAAATCTGAAAAAAGCCGCAATTCTTTCTTCGTTCAACAGAGACATATATGTCAAGCTTTCGGAAATATATTATGCCATTGGCGATGACATCAATGGGAAACTCTATGAGCAGAAAGCACTGAAAAAATCACAAAAGTAAAAATTTGAAACTCCCGTTGTCATATTCTGATAGCTGGAGGATTTTCCCTTGACATGTAATAAAATTAACATAATATATATGTTTGACGATAAAATTGATATATATTTTATTGCTGATTCATGACCATCTCCGGTCATGACACTTACAGCGCCCAATCCTGAAACTATACGGAGTTATTTCTCACATGTTTAAAGATAAATCTAACAATGAAAAAAACAAACAGGGCAACACAATTGTAAAAGCGCTATTACCAGCCTTACTGCTCTTTCTGTCCTTTCCGTTCATACTATCAATGACTGCTTCATATAACGCTTTAATAAAAATGCATGATGGTAAATTCTACAATGGCAAAAACATCATTATCAATGGAAACATACTGATTGGAAGAATAAGTGATAATAATTTCACAACAAGAAGAAACGCTCTTTCTGCCAGGACGATAGACAAAGCACTTTCATGGCAATACCTCAGAATGGAGGAAATTTCGTTCATTGAGATAGAAACCAAAGAGAAGGAAGAGGACCGGAAAGATTTAACTGCCTCAAGATTTCTTGGCGCATATCGCATCAATGCAGAAGGGAATATGGGCTATCTCTACCTAAGAGAAAAAAACGGCAGGTTATACGGAACAATAAGGTTTCCGAATTATGCAAACGGAGTATACGAAGGCATTAAGAATTTAAAAATCTCGAAGAACCGAATATCCTTTACACGCTCTGCAACCACTTCGAAAGAATTAAAAAGAATCGGAGTAAGCAGCTTTTTTAAACAGGACTACTCAGGCTGGTTCAACAAAAAAGGCAATTACATCCAGGGACAATATGTAATTCCGGGAAGCATTAGAAACTGGAAAGCCTATAAAATAAAAAAATAGAATTACTGGAAGGGGAAATGAAAAAAGGTGAAAAAAGACAGGAGGAAATTCTTTCCTGTGCTGAGATTATATTTTCTCAGAAGGGTTATTATGAAGCTCATGTCTCGGACATTGTTGAAATGGCCCATATCGCAAAAGGCACAATCTATCAATATTTTTCAAACAAGGAAGATATCTTTCTGGCACTCCTCCGCAGATATGTTCATGAATGGAAGGAAGAAGTCACTGTTAATATAAATAACTATTCTGCTGATAATCCTTCTGAAGAAATCGCGCACATGTATATCAAGTACAGGGTGGGAAAAACTCTTCACTATTTTGATAAGAACCAGCACAGATGCAATATTGTTCTGAGAATGGGAGTGGGCCTCAATCCAATAATTGAAAACGCAATAAACAGTTTTGAAGATGAAATAATGCAGCTTATCAAAAAAGACTTTGAAATGGCCAAAAGAAACGGGCATATTTCAGGCGAAAAAGACATTGAAATTATATGCACAGCAATTATGGGAGCAATCCTGAGAATAGGTTATCATTATTTCGTAAGGAAAAAAGGAAAATACCAGACTCTAAA
>CAZEJW010000027.1:17289-33158 GCA_964512685.1 uncultured Leptospirales bacterium
ACTCTATGAGATGAATCTATCAAAACCCTGCTGCAGTAAATATCCGCATTATATTTTGTCATCATATAACGCGGAAGTTCAAGGCTGGCCGATTCATTCATTTTTAAACAGATGCTGTCAGGCCTGACAGTAAATGCAAATCTGTATCCTGCCTGTTTCATTAATGAATAGGATTTTCTGCACTTCAGGCCATATGGATACACGAAGACATCCACCTTTTTATGAAGTTTTTTTTCGAGAATTTTTTTTGAAAGATGAAGTTCTCTGCGGAAGAGCTTATTGTTCTTTTCAAACAGGTTCTCATTCATTTTCAGATGCTGATAACCATGTGAAGCAATTTCACATCCGTTACCCGAAAGTTCTTTTAGCTGTTCCCAGGTAAGGGCGTATTTCTTTCTTCCGATAACTGAAGGATATATTGCAAGAAGAGGTTTTATTCCCTCAGGCCTGAATACATCATTATATGCAGTGTATACGCTTCGGTTCCCATCATCAACAGTCACAAGAACGTTTTTGCTGCCGCTGTAATTACCTTTTCTGAAATCATCAAAAGAAATAAACCGGCAGCCGTTTTTCTTCAAAAACCTGATATGTGATCTAAGCTCATTACACGAAATGCAATAACGGTTCCTGTGGTCAATAAATGCATGATAACAAAGAACTGAGACTCTCCCTGAATCATTTGCAGAGAGAGCTGTGGCAAGTATCAATGCAGAAACAAGAAAGGAATAAAACTTCATGTCAATCCAATTCAGCTTTCACCTGCTGATCGATTATTTTTTTTCTTTCGGAAATTTTATTTCCGTAATCAGTTACATTTTTCAATACTGCAGCCTCGAGCAATGAAGTGAAATCCTCGAGAGGGGGAAGAAGATATTTGCTTACATGAGTATAAAGTTTCCAGTCTTCATCTGCCCTGTATTCATTCATCCTGTATGTCGTTACGGATTTAAGTCTGTAAATTTTTTCATAAAACATAACCGCGTCTTCAGGCTTCAGATTTTTTATTTCATCAGAAAGTTTTTTTGCAGAATCAGTTTTTTTTACAGTACCAGGAGTATTTTTAAATACATAGTCAATTTCAACCTCGGTATCATATCCACAGGCGAATCCTGCTGCCTCTGTTGTTTTCTGAAGTATGATTTTGTCACCGGTATTGTAATACGTACTTTCCTTTTTCACAAAGGGGAGAGAACACCCGGCAATGAAAATCAGGATTATAAGAAGTGAGAATATTGTTTTTTTCATTTTATTACCCTTTAAATAAAAGATTCTTTTTTTATGATATAGTTTGCAGGTATATCGTTTTTTGATTTTTTCCCAATCAGATTTTCCAGTTCATAGACCGGAAGCCCGGTTCCGGGCCGAAGAGCCACCACATCATCCTCTTCAAGCACCTTACCCTCCGGGATGAACCTTTTTGCAAACAGGCTTCTCCTTGCTGCTCTTGCAGTAAGGGATTCTTCTCTGCCATATTTTATTTTACCAGTCCCTGTCATCTCTATTGCTTCCTCAACATCACAGATCATCCCTGAAAAAACCTCAGGATCAGCTGAAACCGCCCGGTCAGGACAATCATGAGCAGAACTGATCGTAAAATGCTTCTCAAAAACTCTGGAACCCAGCAGAGAAGCATATGCAGATGCTTTCGAATCAGGAGTGTGGTCTGAAAATCCAACAGCCTTTCCGAATCGTTCACTAAGAGTAACAATCCGCTTTAAATTAACGTCAGACGGCATCAACGGATAGAGTGAAACACAGTGCATGAGTACAATTTCGGCAGAACTGTGCCTGTCAAAGATATCCAGCGCCATGGAGATTTCCTTTTCATCACATATTCCGGTAGAAAGAATAACCGGTTTCCCGGTAAGAGCTATCTCTTTCAGGAGGATATGATTTGTCAGCTCTGAGGACGCAACCTTGTAGAGTGGAACATCCAGCCTCTCAAGCATTGTCACGGATACATCATCAAAAGGAGAGGAGAAGAAAACAATACCCAGATCATCACACAAAACCTTCAGCTCAAGATATGCATCAAAAGGGATAACAAACTGTTTAAAAAAATCTTCATGTTTTTTTGTTGCAGCTTTTTCACATCCCTGCTCAAGCAAAGAATCAGAATATACTGAATTCATCCTCGATGGAACAAAGGTCTGAAATTTAACAGCATCAGCACCTGACAATGCCGCAGCACGAATGTGTTCCCTGGCCAGTTCCGGATCACCGTTATGATTCATCCCTATCTCGGCGATATAAAGAGCATGTCTGCTGCTTCTAAAAATATGATCAAGCATTTCTCTGCATCCTCCATCTGAAATATGTAAGGTTATTTTACAACAGCCAGCATTTCAAGCCTTTTTCAAAATTTATAATACTGCTAATCCTCAACAAAGAGCAGCATACCATCAGTTTATTTTAATTGACATGACAAAATTTACTATATAGAATCTGTGATTCAACATGGCAGGAGGGAATTTTGGATAAAAAGTTTATTATATCACTTGATCTTGGAACAACAGGCAACAGGGTTTTCTGCTTCAGCGAAGACGGCAAACCAATATCATCCTCATACAGGGAATTCACACAGTATTTCCCAAAACCCGGCTGGGTCGAACATGATGCTGAAGAAATATGGAAAGAAATACAGACTCTCATCCCTGAGACAGCTCAAAAAGCCGGCCTGAACCTGAAAAACGCAATATCTATCGGAATAACAAATCAAAGGGAAACCGCCCTCCTGTGGAACAGAAGAACAGGGAAACCGGTGCATAATGCCATAGTGTGGCAATGCAGAAGAACTACCGGCATATGCAACGAACTCAAGGCAAAGGGATACGAAACAATATTCAGAAATAAAACCGGCCTCCTTCTTGACCCATACTTCTCAGCCACAAAAATCAAGTGGCTTCTTGATAATGTCGACGGGCTGAGAGGAGAAGCTGAAGCCGGGAACATTCTTTTTGGCACTATTGATACATGGATACTGTGGAAACTCACCGGAGAGAAGGAACACAAAACAGACTATACCAATGCATCCAGAACACTGATATACGATATCAGAAAAAAAGAATGGAGTGATGAACTTCTTTCAATTCTCGATATACCATCCCAAATACTGCCTTCAGTACAGAATTCAGCCTCTGCCTTTGGAAAAACCGAAGGATGTGCGGGCATCCCTAACGGAATTCCAATCGGAGGAATTGCCGGGGATCAGCAGTCTGCAATGGTTGGACAAAACTGTGTTTTCGAAGGCACTTCAAAGAATACATACGGAACCGGTTGCTTTGTTCTGATTAACAATGGAAAGGATTTCACAATTTCCGGGAACGGCCTGCTTACAACCCTTGCATGTAACCCCAGGGGTGAACCGGTTTACGCTCTCGAAGGTTCTGTTTTCATTGGTGGCGCTGTAATTCAATGGCTGAGGGATTACATGACCTTCTTCAATGATGCCCGCGCTTCAGAGGATATGGCCCTCTCTGCGGCAGACGGAGACGAGGTCGTTTTCGTTCCCGCATTTACAGGCCTTGGGGCCCCGTGGTGGGACATGGATGCAAGAGGTGCGATCTTCGGAATAACAAGGGACACCAGTAAAGAACAAATAGTCAAGGCTGCCCTGAAATCAATCGCTTTTCAATCCATGGACGTAATCAACTCACTTCAGAATGATACCGGCAGAGCTATCAGAGAACTCAGGGTGGATGGTGGAGCGACTGCAAACAACTTTCTCATGCAGTTTCAGGCCGATATAACAGGCATACCCGTACTCGTTCCGGAAAATACAGAATCAACAGCTCTTGGTGCAGCCTATCTTGCAGGTGTATCATGCGGCCTGTATAATTCTATTGACGAAATTGCAAAAACAAATATAATACAAAAGACATATAACCCCGTCATGGGGGATAAAGAAAAGGATCTTCAGGTTAAACAATGGCAGAGCGCAGTAAAAAGATTACTGATGAAATAATGAAAAGAAAGCTGGAGGATTACTATGGCAAGACCATTACTGGGCGAGATACTTCTCGAGAATGGAGAAATAAACCAGAATCAACTCGATGAAGCGCTGGATGTTCAAAAAAACGAAGGGGGATTGATTGGAATAATCCTGGTTAACCAGGGAGCAATAACCGAACAGCTTCTTGTGAAATACCTTGCAGTACAGGCAAAAAGAGTAACTGACGCAAACTCTTAAAAAGCCTGCTGTTTAAAATAAATCAACGAGTCAGGCTGTTTTTTTAATAACGCTGACTCGTTGTTTAATTTCTTTTTTAGATTTTAACCTCATCGAGCCAGTTAAACTTATCCTCAAAATCTCCGGTTTGGATCTCAATCAAACGCTGATAGAGGCTTGTGATTACCTGACCGGCAGATTCTCCATCACCAATCACTATATCTGATCCCCTGTAGTGAATTTTCTTTACAGGTGTGATAACAGCGGCTGTCCCAACCGCACCGATTTCATCGAAGTCCTTCACTTCATCAATATCGATAGGTCTTCTTTCAACTTTCATCCCCATGTCTTCTGCAATTTTTGCCAGACTGTTGTTGGTTATACTTGGGAGTATTGACTCAGAAAGAGGTGTTATATAAGTACCGTTTTTTATGCCGATAAAATTAGATGTTCCGAACTCATCCACAAACCTCTTCTCTTTTGAATCAAGATAGAGAACAATTGGATACCCCTTTTTCTTTGCTTCATAATCACTCATAAGCCCGGCCGCTTAATTTCCTCCGACCTTGATATTCCCAACTCCCTGAGGGGCAGCTCTGTCAAAGTCTTCAACAATAAGCGCTTCAACAGGATTAAAGCCTCCCTTGTAATAAGGGCCGACAGGCGTAACAAATATCATAAAAACAGCTTCTTCAGCAGGGCCCACACCGACCTTTGCCCCTGAACCGAGGATGAGCGGTCTTATGTACAGACTTGCGCCTGTTCCATAGGGAGGAACAAATCTTGCATTGGCCTTCACGACCTTTCTCACCGCATCGATAAACATATCCATTGGAATTGCAGGCATGAGAATTCTCGTTGCAGTCCGGTTAAGCCTCTCACCATTTGCATCAGGCCTGAATGTAACAATTCTGCCGTCCTTTGTTTCAAAAGCCTTCATTCCCTCAAAGGCCTCAAGTCCATAGTGAAGACATGGAGCTGCGATGTGTAATTGAATATTTTCATCGGACACCAGTTCCCCGTCAGACCACTTTCCGTCTTTATAATAATAACGGATGTTATAATCCGTTTTGACATAACTGAATGATAGTTCTTTCCAGTCAAGATCAGCTTTAAGTTTTGCGTCCATAAGTCATTCTCCGGAATGGATTTAATAATTATAATCGTACATACTCAGGAATTGAATATATTCTGTCAAGAATAATCACTGCCACTTAATTGTATCCATCTCTCAAACTCTGCTTGACAACTTCTCTGAATTTATTTCAATAGTTAAATCAAAAACAGGGAGTCTGATTAATAATTTACTGTATCAGCTCCGAATACTCACCATCGCCTGTTGACCATATCCGCAACAGAAATCAAGAAGGGGAAAAGATGAAATTATCAATTATCATACCTGTTTTCAATGAATGCAGCAGTATCAATACGATTCTGGAGCTCGTTGAAAAGGCACCGCTCCCAAAGGGACTCGACAAAGAAATTGTCATAATCGATGACTATTCAACTGACGGCACCAGGGATGTACTCAAAAAAATTAAAAAGAAAAACTACCTGATCCTGTATCACGAAAAAAATCAGGGGAAAGGTGCAGCACTAAGGACAGGATATGCAAACTGTACAGGTGATATCGTTATTGTTCAGGATGCTGACCTGGAATACGATCCCAATGAATATAAAAATCTGGTGCAGCCTATTCTTGACGGGAAGGCTGATGTTGTATACGGTTCAAGATATCTCAAGGGACAGAACCACAGGGTCCTTGGTTACTGGCACACAATGGGCAACAAGCTTTTGACAATGGTATCAAATATGTTTTCGAACATCTACCTGACAGACATGGAAACTTGCTACAAGGTATTCAAAAGGGAGATAATCGAAAAAATTGAACTTACCGAAGACCGTTTTGGAATAGAGCCCGAATTCACTGCTGCAATCGCCAACCTTGCACAGACTCAGAATATTGAAATATACGAAGTTGCCATTTCCTACAACGGAAGGACTTATGATGAAGGCAAAAAAATCGGGGTCAGGGACGGTTTCAGGGCAATATGGTGTATCGTAAAATACAACCAGTCTATTGCTGCCAAACTCTTCAAATATTTTTTTACAGGACTTCTCGTTGCAGTTTCACAATTCCTGGCCATGATAATTCTTGTCGAAAGCCTGGGATTCACCTCTGAAGTCGATCAGAATATTGCATACGCAATAAGTATAGAGGTCTCCATCATTGTTGGTTTTCTGCTTCATTCCGCTATTACATGGCGGTATAAATTTGAATCAGCAGTTTCGTTTCTGGTAAAACTGGTTCAGTTCAATCTCATCACAGGGATATCTTTCCTGGTAAGGCAGGGTCTCTTCTATGCTCTCCTAAAGGCAGGTGTTGGATACAAACTCAATACACTCATCGGTATAGGAGTGGCGATCCTCCTCAATTTTGTGGGCTATAACAGAATTGTTTTCAGCAAAAAGAAACCCTGAAAAGCAAAATACAGGAGAAAGGAATGCATTTAAAAAAAAGAATACTCGTAACAGGAGGCGCCGGCTTTATCGGATCCCACCTGTGCGAACATCTTATAGCACAGGGACATGAAGTCCTGTGTCTGGATAACTACTTTACCGGCTCAAAAGACAATATTTCACATCTTTTGGGAAATCCTGATTTCGAAACAATCAGGCATGACATCGTACATCCAATAAACCTCGAAGTTGACATGATCTATAATATGGCCTGTCCTGCTTCACCTGTGCACTATCAGTACAATCCTGTAAAGACAATCAAGACCAGCGTCATGGGAGCAATCAACATGCTGGGCCTGGCCAAGAGGGTCAAGGCCAGAATACTTCAGGCATCAACAAGTGAGGTATATGGCAATCCTTCGGTTCATCCTCAGGATGAGACATACTGGGGGAATGTAAACACTATAGGTATCCGTTCATGTTATGATGAGGGCAAGAGGTGCGCAGAAACCCTCTTCTTCGATTATCACAGACAGAACAATGTGGATATCAAAGTGATAAGAATATTCAACACATACGGTCCAAGAATGCACCCAAATGACGGAAGAGTCGTCAGCAATTTCATTGTACAGGCACTCAGAGGAGAAGATATCACAATCTATGGGGATGGTTCTCAGACAAGATCTTTCTGCTTTGTGGATGACCTTGTCAGAGGGATTGATCTTATGATGAACTCAGGGGAAGGTTTCCCCGGGCCTGTAAATCTCGGGAACCCTGAAGAATTCACCATTCTGGAACTTGCTGAAAAAGTGATTGAATTAACAGGTTCAAAATCAGGGCTTGCATTCAAAGAACTGCCGTCAGACGATCCGGTAAGAAGAAAGCCTGATATTACAAAAGCAAAAGAAAATCTTGGATGGGAGCCTTCGATAAAGCTCGAACAGGGTCTTGTTAAAACAATTGATTATTTTTCTGCTCTACTTAAATAGACAAAAGTAATAAAGAATAAGAATATTTAAAAAAGCCCCAAAAAGGGGCTTTTTTAAATATAGTTTAATATAGAAAATAAAGATACTTTTTGACGAGTTTTTTATTCTTCTCTCTTTTCATGCTCTCAAGGATCAGCTGTCCAAAAGATTTGTTTTCATTCGATACAAAGCCCGCAAGAATCTCTTTGTTCCAGGCAAACTCCCTGTCAAAGAGTTCATTGTATTTACCGAAACCGTCTTTAAGCTCGGGCAGTGGAATACTCCCTTTTGCAAAGATTGCGATGTAGAATTCTTCATCCTTATCCGTAAGCTCTACTCTTTTTTTGAAAAGGCCAGTTTTTTCTATATATGGAACCTGCCACTTCGAACAGATAATCACATCCACCTTATCTTTCAATTCATTGAGTTTCTGAAGGGTCTGCATGTTTGTTAGATCGTCATATGCAAAAATCTTTCTCCTGAAATAATAATAAAGATTCGGCTCCTCTATCTTCTGATGCATTGCAAGAACAGAAGATTCGGATGGCACATATTTCTGAAAAAAATAACCGGCCGCCTTTGTTCCGGGATCATATATCTTTCCTCTGCCCTGCACAACAAGAGATGGATCAACAAGCCTGTCTCTGAAAAAGAGTGATTCAACACCACCCCACAGAGTGAGGATGAAGGCAGCAGCAACAATAACATTTACAGCTTTTGTATCTGAAGAAAGCAGTTTATCCAACTCTCTTAGCGAAGCAACCATAAAACAGAATATTCCAACAAGCATATATCCCTTTACAACCGTAACTCCCTTGGGTGTCCCGAAAATAAGCGGCGCCATATACAGCAAGCCAGCAACAAAAAGAAACACCGGTTCTTTTGGCCCCCTGCCCTTTCTGAAAATGGAATATAGAATTGCAGCTGCAATGAATACAGAAAAGGCAATCCCTGCACTTGAGACAAAATCCGGAAGATGATCAAACACATAGAAACCGGGGTTGGTTTTCTTGTTGAGCATATGAATTATTGGCCTTGCAGTAAAGGGCAGGAAGAGCACCATAAAAAGCCATGCATAATTTCTGAAATACATTTCAAGGCCGCTCCAGAGTCTTTTAAAAAATCCAGAGTCAGCATCAGGTGAATACATAAAAACAAGCACAAGAAGCAATGGTGCAAATGGAACAAAATAACCATGGGATATAATATATAATCCTGAAAACAATGAAGCAATTATACCTGTTTTCTTGTTAGGGTTATCAAAAAAATCCAGAAGTTTCCACAGGGCAAGAGTTAAAAACATCACACCAAAGACCTCATAGCCCCACAGATAACGTGACTGGAAAATATGAATTGGCAGGAGAGCCACGCATCCTGCGCCAATAACAGATGTTCTTACAGAGGAATCAATTCGCCTCAAAAAAAGGTATGTAAGCGGAATCTGAAGGGTTCCTGCCAGAGCAACAGGGAGCTTCCACCAGAACTCGTTTACAGTAATTCCCAGGAATGCACACAGGCTTGCAAACAGCTTAACGCTGAGGCTGATATAAAGTCCGTACTGTTCAAGTACCATCCATATAAATCCCGGTTTTTTTACAATCCTTTCTGCAAGCATTACATTATCAGAAGAAAGAAAGGTATTACCAAGGAAAAGTATTCTCATCAGCAATCCTGTCAGCACAATAAGCAAAAACGCAGCAATACCTGTTCTGCTTTTGGTTTTCAGATTCAGTTTTATTTCATTCATATAATGAGTCTCCATTAAAAATCTTTTACTATTGGCTACATTTAATAATTTATTGGAATTTTAAAAAAATAATTTTTAGAGGTTCCCTGCTATCAATATCTAAATTTTACAAATCCGGTATAATTTCATTAAAAAACAGCTCAAAATGAAAGGAAACTAATAATTGGATTATCAGTTTATCCGGAGATTACTCATACTTAAGAGCTTCAATCGGTTTAAGATTCGATGCTTTTTTTGCAGGATAATATCCGAAAAAGATACCAACAGCAGCTGAGAAAAGCACTGAAACAAGTATCGACGAGATGGAGAAGATAAAAGGCCATTCAACAAAATAGATTATCACGTAATAGATTAAAAGGCCAAGGGAAACACCAACAATACCCCCACCAACACTTAGAGTAACAGATTCAATAAGGAATTGTGACATAATATCTCTTTTCTTCGCACCAATTGCCATCCTTATACCAATCTCTCTTGTTCTTTCAGTCACTGATACAAGCATAATATTCATTATACCTACCCCGCCCACAAAAAGGGAAATTGATGCTATTCCAGCAAGAAGTATAGCAAGAGCATTGGAAATATCGTTTGCCATTTTCAGTTTATCCTGACTGGTGTAAACCCTGAAAGAATCCTTTTGCCCCTCGAGAATATTGAACTTCCTTCTGAAATAGAGTCTCAGATTCTTGGCTATGGGCTCAACAGCATCCTCGTTAAAGGTTGATACATATATTTCATCAAACCCAAGCCTCTTATAAAATCTTGTATTAGCTGTAGTATAGGGAATAACAACTACCTTATCAAAATCTCTTCCCCCGAATGATTCACCAAGAGGATCCATGACCCCAACTATTTTCATTGGAACATCACCAACAACTATCTGTTTACCAATTGGATTAGTAAAAGGAAAGATTTCTTTTCTTATGGTTTCTCCGATGGTGCATACCTTTGCAACATTGACAATCTCTTCTTCTGAAAACATCCTTCCCCTGACAACATCCCACTCCTTTATTCTGAAATATTCATTTGAAACTCCATAAACTTCAACCTCATGAGTAGTAATATTCCTGTATTTTACAGTTTGATAACGTTTCTTTACAAAGGGTGAGATATATCTGATCTGGTAATAACTCTCCTTTAGGGTTTTCAAGTCACCAACCGAAATCATTCGCTCATCGGTTCTGATAGATAAAGCATTTGCTCCGTATGAAAAAACCTTTTCCCGAACCGTCACCCTGGCACTGTTACCCAAGCCAACCATGACAATTACAGACAGAATTCCAATAATGATACCAATGCTGGTCAAAGCAGATCTCATTTTGTTTTTATTCAACGCCCTCAGAGCAGTCAGTATTGCACTTTTAAAATTCATTTTTTAATATCACCGTAAATTTCAAATTGAATAGATTCCATAAAGAAAAGGTAAAATGATATTCAACTATTAACCATAGGAGAATATCATTGATGTTTATTATACTTATAATATTTCAGTACAACAACCCTGTTAAAATATTATATCTCACAAAAAGCCAGAGGGAAGCAATTCTTTTTTTACCAGATAATTAAATTCCTTTATGAATGCAAACAGAAATCATGCTCAAATAATTAAAAAAACAATATGATTTGACTTGACAGAGAAATGTACGAATAAATTATGAAAAATTCATCAATAAATAAATATTAGAATTATCAATCAAATTTATTTATTGCTATCATAAAAAAATACCTGAGTTCACTGTTACACGGATTTAATGCTCAGATTTTTTCCATTGACATTGATATTACAACTGAAGAAATAAATGTTTTATACCAGGAGCCTATACTGATGTACACTTCCGGAAGAAAACGGGAACCATCCTTTGAGATAAAATATATTAATTATAACACTAAATCTCAGACCCTTATCTCGTGGCTAAAAAAAACATGCCTTCCTGATCCCGAGTTTCCCGAAGGGACTGTATCAAGTATATACTATGACACATGGGATAAAAAATTTCTGAATGAAAAAATCAACAGCTATTACCTGAAAACAAAAGTAAGAGTAAGATGGTATTCCTGTCTCAGATATCAAAGTCATAATGAAAAAACATTTGCTGAAGCAAAATTCAAGACAGGAGGAACCCGTGATAAGATAAGGGTCATGACACCTTTTTCAGGTTCCAGACTTGCCGAAACGCCGCTGGAAAACAGCAGCCTAATAACCCTACCGACATTGCTGATTCCCGAGGGCTATCCATACAGAGAGGGAGTTTTCCCGATTTTCCAGATCAGTTATAAAAGACTCAGGTTTCTCGAACCCACAACCGGAGCAAGAATCTGTATTGACTATGATATATGCGCACCAAGAACAAACAGGATTATGCTGCCGAAAGCCAATCCTTTCAATATACAGACATGTGTTTTTGAGATAAAGAGTCACCTGCCTGAATTACCGGCTTCGCTCTACCCTCTCACAGACATGGGTTGTAAAAAATCCGCTTTTTCCAAATACAGCGCATGCTATCAAAAAATAATGCGCATACAATTTTAATAAATTTCTTTAAAGAAGAGGAGAAAAATGAATATTACATTAGATAAAATTTATTCACTACTGCTATCAGGATTCGGAAGTCAAAAGATGGAGGATATTGGTTTTTTCCCATTCCTGATCCTTCTGCTCATATCGCTTCTTTGCTCAATGCTTGTCTCATATCTGTACCTGAAATTTTATAAAAACAGGGCAACCGGAAGCCAGATTCACAGGGCATTTCCTTTACTTGGTGTGGCAATTACTGCCATTTTTATATGTATACAATTTTCACTGCCACTGTCTCTCGGTCTTCTTGGAGCTCTCTCAATAGTTCGTTTTAGAACTCCAATAAAGGAACCCGAAGAGATTGGATTCATCATGATAGTTGTTGCAACTTCCATCTGTTGTGCAACCTTCAATGTATTGTTCCTGGCAATAATTCTAATGGTTACTTACATTGGTCTGCTTATCATGCAAAAAGGTCCTAGCTTTCTGAAAGGCAGACTCAATGATGGCATGATAATCCTTACAGTTCCACTCGATGAATACAGGACACTCTCAGTGGACATCCTAAACCACCTGGAAAAAACCTTTCCTAATGGAAAAATTGACAGCATATCAGAAAATAATGATTCATCAGTTGTATCGTTTAGTTTTACACGAATGCATAAAGATATTCCGGCAACCTTGTCAAACGAAATTAAAAACATTTCGAACAACATTCAAACCAATATTTTCTTCAATAGAATAGGGGATATCTAGTTATCCTGAGTTTTGTATGATAAAAAAATCATCTATCTTTCTCATTTCGGTAATATTATTAACCTTGGCTTATATGGTAGAAAATATCGATTATTTTACACCGATAAGAAAAGTGCTTCAAGACAGGACACTTCCCTCTCCTCTTTTAAATTTTGGAAAAAGAGGACAGATAATGAGCAAGCTGGGACTGAAGTATATAGTTCCAGCTGATAATATTGCTGCAGAACAAAACGACAACAATGCAAGTTACATCAAAATTGACAGCTCGCGTTTTGTATACAGAGATAACTGGACTGAAGCAGAAAAGTTATCAACGAATATACTGCCCAGTTCCGCAGTAATTCTCAAATCAGGTTTATTAAATGACTCACCAATAATCTCTCTTTTTATCAGTAAAGAAAATCTATATAATGAATCAACAGGAATTTTTAAAAATTATACAAAGAAAGGCAGGAACTGGGAAAGGCTCTGTTTTATATCCTACTTTGATAAAGGAAAATTATTATTCGCAACTCGGGCTGGCGTCAGACTACATGGAGGATCAAGCAGAAGGCATTCAGTAAAGAATTTCAGATTGTACTTTCGACCTGTTTATGGTTCATCTGAATTTAAAAAAAATCTGATTTTTAATGCTAGTTGTGAACCAATCAAGCATCTGATAATAAAAAAAGCTGACTCAAGATACGCATTCGTGAATTCACTGGCATATGAGATAAGCAGAGAAATAGGATGTTATGCGCCATATACAAAACCTGTAAAATTATAACTTAATGTAAAAAATTATGGAGAAAGCAACTATGAGCTTATCGAACATGTAAGTAAAGAATATCTTGTGTCTCACTTTGGTCATTCCGATTATATCTTTTTACGGATGAAAGGAAGAAAGGAAACTCCTATTGAATATAAAAAACTCATAATGCTGGTGAATGATTATTCGAATAAATTAACCATGAAAAGAATAAATCCCATCATTGATATCGATAATTTCACCAGATGGTGGATCTCCCACATCGTCTGTGCAAACAGCGACCCCTATCAGGGCATAGCCCTGTTAAATAAAAAAGAAAAACATGCAAAATGGTTCTGGATCAACTGGGACATGGATCATAGTTTTAAAAATATATATGAAAAAAAAAGAAAATTGTGGGAACAGGAAAGACCATTCTCTCACGTTATGCTAAATACGGAGAAGAAAAAAGACCCACGAGATATCCTCTTCAGAAGGTTGCACCACGAAGATCCGGAATATAAAAAATATTTTGAAAAGATGATGATGAAAACCCTCAATCATATAGTTACACATGATTATATTAAAACAATTATGGAATATTATAAAAAACAGGCTGATATATTAAAAATGAACATTAAACAAGGCCAACAGGAGTTTGAGACATATTTTAAAAAAAGACCTGCATATATTCGCTATATGATGAAAAAATACTACCATTCAGGAGATAGTTACTGTTGTAAGATTAAAAATGCAACAAGATCACAGTTATATATTGATGGCTATTTATATAATAAGGATTATAAAGGCTGGTATTTTAAAAAATCAAAAATCAATATCAACATAAAATCCTGGAATAAAAACTGTAAATATTCATACCTCGTAAATGGTATAAAAACTGTAATAAGACAAAAAGATTTTTCAATAGAAATTGATTCAGATAAGACAGTCGCAAAAATCAAAGAGAAGTAGCAACAGATGGCAAAACAATGAAAAACATAAAATCTTTATTAAACAAAGGGCTCAAACATCCTCCTTTAGTTTTCGCTCTGATAGCGATTGCTCAGTATACACAATTATATTACATTTATAATTCTAATGATTATCAAAATATCATTCTCCGGCTCTCCATTGCAATAATAGTGGCCATTATCTCGGGCTTGCTGTATTCAATTATGTTTGAATTATTATTAAAAAAAACAAATATAATTCGAGATGTAACTATAATAAATAAGTTTATTTCATCACATTATATCTTGCTTCTTTTTTTAATATACCCTCTTCAGTTCATCTTTACGAGCAATGCTTTTTTTAATAAATATCTTCAATATTTCACAGTGCTCTTATTTGAATTGTCACTGATATTTAATTGTATTGTACCCCTGATCAAAGAAAAATATAAAGATATTATAAATACTAATGACTTGAGAAGTTTCCTTTCCCCAATTAAAATGTTTATTTTCTTTCTTTTTTATTGCGTTATATGGCATTTTGCTATTGCCTTTATTTATATAAAAGTATCTAAAATTCAACAAGTACTTATGAAAGAACCTATGGGTTCATTAATAATTCATTACAGCATTGTTTCATTAATCATTACATTATTTATTCATCTGATAAATTATATTCCAAATAAAAAGCTTGTTTATTCACTACGAGCATCTGCAATTTTTCTCTTTTTGTTTTCCTTATGGATAAGAATGATTGATTTCAGCACATTCTACTTTACAGGAATACATATGGATTATAATTTCTGGGAATATGCCTTTCATAAAAGTGGTCTTGTTTTTTTTATAACAGGATTTGCTTTTATTCTATATGCTGTAAGCATTTTCTTTATTTTTCTTTTTATCAGGCTATTTAGAAAATCATTAACACATAAAGAAATATTAACCCAAATAAGTTACAACACCAATGAAAAATCCGGATCTCTTCTGTTTCGATCCATTAAAACAACTGTTATTTCATCAATAATAATTACCATTTTCATTTTTTCTCTCATCAATATCCCTGGAGATTATTATGAAAAAAAATATGATGCTTCTGATTATATATCAAACCCTGAAACACTGGTTTTGAGTTCTTTTTTCAATTATTATTTAATTCCGGAAGACAACTCCAACAATAAACTTTCTGAAAAACTAAACAACAAGCTAAAACAGACTGGCTTCAAATTAAACTCGATCTCCGATCAATACCCTTTAATGAAAAAGTCAATATATATTAATCCAGAGGATAAAGTTGAAAACAAACCGACTATTCCTCCTAAAACAAATATCATTATTGTTTTTGCTGAATCATTTTCAAAATTTTTTATCAGAGAAAAGATGCACAGACAAAAAAACCTAACCCCGAACATCAATGACATGGAAAAACATGGCTATTCATTTGAAAACATGTACAATATAACCTGGCCGACTATGAAAGGAACAATTGCTACTCTTGGATCTCTATCATACAACATAAGAAAAACAAGTCATACCCAGAATAATCCTCTTAGCAATATCAAGATGTGCTTTATTACT
>CAZEJW010000027.1:33185-33501 GCA_964512685.1 uncultured Leptospirales bacterium
ATTGTATTCATTTTCAAGGGACCCCATCCTCTTTTGCGTCAGCTGAAGCATGTTTTAAGAATAATGGATATGACAGTTTTATCTCTCTGGAAAATAAGGAATTAAGAAATTTCTCAGGTAATAAAACGGGCCAGAATCCGTTCACAACAATTTAACGGATCTGAATTCATGTTAACGGCAGCACAGCAGAATATACACACACAGATTCAATCCAAGGGGGTCATTCTTGCCACTGGCCGATTTTTAGGCGGCGGACTTCATGCCCGACGAGACGGCATCCGAGAGCCCCTGTTTGACCTGCCCGTGTATCAACCCC
>CAZEJW010000028.1:0-33472 GCA_964512685.1 uncultured Leptospirales bacterium
AATTTGAAAAACCTTTAAAAAACGGAAAAATAATTCGATCAAGAGAATCAGACAATGGTCTGGAAATCTACTTCCAGATAACCGACAAAGACCTAAAACAAAAATTCGAAAGAAAATAGCTAATTGATAAAAACCTTTCGATCAATGATGTTTATTCTGCCTTCACAAAACATCTTAACTGATTCGGCAAGGATTCTATGCTCTTCTTTTAAAATTTTCTTTGATAATGAAGCATAATCATCACGATCTTCAATTGATACCGGCGCCTGAAGAATAACCGGACCGGTATCAACTCCTTCATCAATGAAATGGCAGGTACACCCGGTTATCTTTGCTCCATAATCAAGCGCCTGTTTCTGGGCATCTCTTCCCGGGAATGCAGGCAATAGGGAGGGATGAATGTTTATTATTCTGTTTTCAAATGCCCTGATAAACACCGGAGAAAGAAGAAGCATAAACCCGGCAGCAACGACCAGATCAGTTTTATAAGAGTCCAATATTTTTACCAGCTCCAGTTCAAAATCCGTTTTATTTTTAAATTGATTTCTGAGTACTGTCTCAGCGGCAAATCCATACTTCGCGGCTTTGGCTAGTCCTGATACATTTTCTTTATTTGATATAACAACTCCTTGTTTTGCCCTGATTTCTCCTTTTATCAATTTTTCTGCTACAGCAGAAAAATTAGATCCCCTTCCTGATATTAAAAAAGAAACTACCTTTTTTTTCTTAAACATCATATCCTCATTTTTTCAAGGGATAAATCATCCATCGCAGATTCAGCATCGATTGACTCAATTTCCTTTCCTCTGCGAAAAACTTTTATCTGCCTGCAATCATCATCCGGTCTTCCATATCTTGCAATAATCCTTCCGGCAACACATAAGTCATCAGCAGAGAAATCGCCTCTGCCAAGCGCAACAGGCCCTTTAAACTCCGGCACTAATGTTAAATCTGCCCTCTCTGCAAACTTTTCCAGTTCTATGTTTTCCCCCTCGTTGCGAGAAACAATCAAAGCCCTGTTTTCCCCCAAAGAAAAATGTCTGCCAACAGTCAAAAGGTAAACATGATATGCAGAATAATCTTCACTCGTTTCCAGGAGATGCTTTACCCTTCTGGCAATAAACCTGTCAGTAAAAAGGCACCCCCCGCCGGGAGATTCATAATTTTTTAAATCAAATTCTGCAGCAAGCTACATCTGTCTCTTCCGGGAACGTCCGTTTAAGTCCATAAATTTTTCCCTGTCGAGGATTCCTTCTCTTTCAGGGATGGTCGGTTCAAGAATTTTTGCTGACAGGGGCCTCAATATTCGGCCATTCAGACCTGACTGTTTTTCAATCAATCTCAATGTATTTTTCATTTGAGACATCGGACGCTGCCCAACAACCTCTCCTGTAGCCACGAAATCCGCCTCCAGCTCATTCATCAGTTCGGCTGCTTTCTTCAGAAAATAAATTCTGCAGTCTATACAGGGATTAATTCCTTTTCCATAACCATAAGCAGGATTTTTGATTATATCAAGATACTCTCTGTCGCAATAATGAAGTCTTAATTCCAGGCCCAGTTCTTCAGCTGCATGCACAGCAGAGAGAGTCCGGAAATCTGTAAATGGGGAATAAAAAGGCAGAACAAAAAAAATACCTACAAGCTCAACATCCTGTTGCTGCAAAACCTTCACGGTAAGCAATGAATCCAGCCCGCCGGAGAAAAGAACTATTCCTTTTCCCACAACGAATTATATCTCCTCATGTTGAATCATCTGAATAGGCACCATATCCCCGGCTTCTGCTCCACTGCTTTCTTCCGGAAGCAGGATTAGACAATTTGCAATACTCATTGAGGTAAGAATCCCTGATCCCTGTGCCCCGGTAGTCGAAACAGAAAGATTTCCGTCATTTATTGCGTATACTCCGCGCATAAACTCCATCCTGTCGCTTTTTTTTCTAATTGGAGTGTCGAGTCGTGCATTTACGATTGGTTTATCAATTTTCTCTGCACCCATCATCTTCAGTAATGCCGGGCCTGCAAATTGTAGGAACGAAAGCATCGTAGAAACTGGGTTGCCTGGGAATCCAAAAAATATCTTTTCCCTGAGAGTTCCGAAAACAAGCGGCTTACCTGGCTTGATCCTTACTTTCTCAACCAAAATATTCACGCCAATTTTACGCATTACATCCTTAACAAGATCATACTTACCCATAGAAACTCCGCCGGTAGTGATAATAATATCCGCCTCAAGCCCCTCCCGGATTTTTTCTTCAATCTCGTTAGTATTGTCCCTGGCTATTCCAAGATATACCGGGATACCCCCATATTTTTTTACCTCGGAAATCAGGGTATGTGCATTGCTGTTCCTTATCTGCCCGGGCCTCAGATCCTCACCGATCTCCATTATTTCATTGCCTGTTGCAATTATTGCAACCCTTGGCCTTCTGTAAACCGCTACCTCAGTGAAATTCAATGAAGCGATAAGACCAATATCAGCAGATGAAATCTTCCTGCCTCTGCCAAGGACAGAATCCCCCTTTTTAATATCTTCACCTGCAAATCGATAATTATCATGTTTTCTTACTTCTTTTTTAATCAGAATAAAATTTCCATCCTCTTCAATGTCCTCAACCGGTACAATGGCATCCGCACCAATCGGAACAGGAGCTCCCGTCATGATTCGTATTGCTGTCATTGGCTCGATTCTTTTCCCGGAGAAACTTCCTCCTGCCTGTATTTCATCGAGGATTCTCATTTTAACAGGCGAATCCCTCAAAGCACCTCTGGTTTCTGAAGCAACGAGAGCAAATCCATCCATCGCTGAATTGTCCAGAGGAGGGATATTGATGTCGGAAAAAATATCTCTGGCCAAAATCCTTCCTCCGGCCTCGCTGATTGGAACAATTTCTTCCTTCACAAGAGATACCGAACTCATTATTATTTCACGGGCTTTGCTGTATGATATCATAGAAAACATCCTGCCGTTGCAATATAAATCATATAATGATTATTCAGCATAAAATGAATGCTGAAAATAATTTTTTTATTCATGGACGATAAGTGTCAAGTCAATTAAAAATCAGCCAAAACCTGCTGGAGTTAAAATGGAGTTTAAAAACTGAACAAAAAGGTATTTACGTTTAAATTAATCATTTTTTTGTAAGAAAAAACCTTACTTTTTTGTCAAAAAAACCCTTAAAAACACTATTTTACTTGCATAAAACAGTGTATATTTAGGATAGTAACACTGGAAATACAAAAAATTCAATTGTAAAAACCCTACAAAAACAACAAAAAGGGGGAAAAATGAACATAGCTATGAGTACAGAAAGCAAGTACAGAGAACGTTACAAAGATCATCCGGTTCTTTGCGAGGATGTCCTCAACGAGGAAAAGGAAGCAAATTTTTTCAATGAAATCAGACACAGAATAAAAAGTGTAAGAAAAGAATTGAAGATGACTCAAAGAGAATTCGGGGAATCAGCAGACATCGACAGAAGATATGTTGCAAAGGTTGAATGCGGTTCACAAAATCCATCATTCAAGTTTCTCAGAAGCATCTCCATTAAACACAAGATTTCACTTGACTGGCTTCTCTATGGCGTAGGCCAAACCTTTGTCGCCACCGGAGAAGAAAATTACGGAGAAGACCTTGTTCTCTTCAAAAAACTGCTCGATAATGCAAATCAGGAAGATATCGAAGTAGTCATGAAAATGATCAAGAAAATCCTGTGAAGCTTTTTAAAGGCTGAAAAAGAGATGTAAACAATACTGATCGAAAATTCAAATCACCAGTTCATTAAATTTAAAAAGCACCATCAGATGATGGTGCTTTTTTGTTTATTCCATATCCGGCTTTTATATATCATCAATTACAATAGACAGCATTTCTCTAGCATCGTTTATATCTTCCTCAAGCTTTTTAACATCCAGGGTTTTATTGTTTTCTTTTGCTCTCCTGTATCTGTCATTCAGAATTGATATTGCTTTTGACAATGACTCAAGCTCATGATCCACAGAAGAGTATGACTCTGATATCCCGTATGAAGCCAGCTCAGAATGGAGTGTAGACAGGTCATATATTTCACCCCATCGTGGAACAATTGCAGTATATCCAAAACGTGATTGAATTATCTCAGAAAAAATTCCGGATGATTCTTCCTCTCCATGTACAATAAAGACCTTCAGATCAGGATTTTTAATATTCCCAATCCACCTCAGGAGATCATTCTGATCAGCATGTCCTGAAAATCCCCCAAGAGTGAAGATATTCGCTTTAACGGCGACATCCTCTCCATATAGCTTAACCTGTTTTGCACCATCGACAATTCGTCTTCCAAGGGTTCCTTCAGCCTGGTATCCTACAAAAACAACGCTTGAATTTGGCCTGTAGAGATTATTCATAAGGTGATACTTGATTCTTCCTGCCGTACACATGCCGCTTGCCGATATTATTATCGAACCTCTGGCTTCATCGTTCAGTTTCTTTGACTCTTCTGTAGACCGGGTATAATGAAGCGTCGGGAAATCCAGAGGGCTATCCCCTGAAAGGAGGATCTGCTTTGTCTCTTCATCAAAACAGTCTTCATTTTTCTTGAATATTTCCGTAGCAGAAATCGCAAGAGGAGAATCAATATAAACCTGAATTTGAGGAATTTCTCCACTGTTAAGAAGTTTATTGAGAGTAAATATAATCTCCTGGGTTCTCTCAACAGCAAATGAAGGGATAATAATATTTCCTTCACGGTTATATGAATCCAGTATAATTTCCCTGAACTCATTGTATGTATCTTCCTTATTTTTGTGAAACCTGTTGCCATATGTTGACTCAATTACGAGATAATCTGCTTCATCAATTATCTCCGGATCCCTAATAATTGCCTGATTGCCTGGACCAAGGTCTCCGGAAAAAACAATTTTTGTTTTTTTACCGCCCTCATCAACCCACATCTCAACAATTGAAGACCCGAGAATATGCCCGGCATCCCTGAAACGGATACTTATTCTGGGATGTATCTCTATCATTTCTCCATATCCAACAGGAACGAAGTTCTCCATTGATTTCTCTGCATCCTCAACCGTATAAAGTGGTTCAACAGGATCTCTCCCCAGTTTTTTGTTTTTCCTGTTAATCCACCTGGTATCCATCTCCTGGATATGGGCACTGTCAGGCAGCATTACAGAACAGAGATCAGCAGTCGCTCTTGTACAATAGATATTGCCATAAAAGCCCCTTTTGACCAGTTTGGGGATGAGGCCGCTGTGATCTATATGAGCATGTGTTAAAATAAGAGCATCAATCTTTGTTGGTGTATGAACCCTCGGAAGATAATTTCTTCCTTTAAGCTCACTTTTCCCCTGAAACATTCCACAATCAACCATAATTGTAAAATCTTCATCCTTTACAATATAACAGGAACCTGTTACAGTTCGGGCAGCCCCGAGAAACTCAATTTTCATCACTCACCCCGGAAATCAGATATTTTAATTATATATTCACTGCCCCTTCAGGGCATGTGTTTAACAATATCACGTTATTGGAAAATTGACTCAATTCTTTTTTTATTATTTATTCACATTTATATATTGGATTATTTCTCTTATTCCTGTCAGGATAAAAATACTTAAATCAGTATATAGACTGTGTTAATGCCTAAATTTTTTTACTCAAAATTTTAAATAAATTTCTAAGGCAAAAAATTTAATATTCCGAACTTAAGAATAGGTATAAAAATGCAAAAAAATTACACCATAGACAAAAACTATCTATATTATTCAATAATCCGCCACAAACACGCCTAATTGTCTCTAAACACCCCTCATCGGGATTAATTCCTCATTATCCAAAACCGAAGATTTAATCGTAAGGGTAAGAATCATTTAACAACAAGCTGTCATGGAGGACGGCGCCACAATCAGGATTCATGGAGGAATCTGAATATGATTATTAACCATAATCTATCCGCTATAAATACGCACAAAGTGCTAAAATTCCAGCACTGGAATATCGACAAAAACATGGAAATGTTATCTTCCGGCATGAGAATCAACAAGGCTGGAGATGACGCCTCAGGTCTGGCTGTTTCTGAAAAAATGCGCTCTCAAATCCAGGGCCTCAGACAGGCAGAAAGGAATACTGAAGACGGGATGTCTTTTATTCAGACAACTGAGGGATACCTTCAAGAAATGAATAGTATCATCCAGAGGATACGGGTACTGGCAGTACAGTCCTCCAATGGAATCTACACGGACAGGGACAGGCAGCTCATCCAGATAGAGGTTTCCGAACTGGTAGATGAAGTTGACCGTATTGCATCCCAGGCTGAATTCAACAAAATGAACCTCCTGCAGGGTGATTTTTCCAGAGCGAGCAGGGCCGCTTCAATGTGGTTTCACATGGGAGCAAACATGCACCAGAGGGAGAGAGTATTTATCCAGACAATGACAGCCAAATCTCTTGGTCTAAAGGATATAATCGGAAATCCTGTTACGCTTTCCACTCCTGAAGAATCAAACAAGAATATTGGAGTTATGGATGAAGCTCTTCACATGATAGCCAAGCAAAGAGCTGATCTCGGTGCCTACTATAACCGGCTTGAACATGCGGCAAAAGGACTCATGAATGCATATGAAAACATTCAGGCATCTGAAAGCAGAATAAGAGATGCTGACATGGCTGAAGTGACAGTTGACTTTACAAAAAATCAGATACTGGTTCAAAGCGGAACTGCCATGCTTGCTCAGGCAAACCAGAAGACACAGGGCATTTTACAGCTTTTAAGATAGCATCGAACAGAATAAGTTGTTTCTGTTTAAATAAAGTAGTTCTTTGAAAACTCTTTTTATTGCAGCAAGCATATGAATCCGGAGATACGAATCATTATGGTTGCTGCAATGTACCTCAGGTATTCCCTGTTTTTCATTAGCGTAACCCGGAAAAAATCTGATATGGAGATCAGATATCAAGAAAACAAAGGAGTGTTACTATGATTATCAATCACAATATGAGCGCCATCAATGCAAACAAGGTTCTTAAATTCAAGCATTGGGACGTGAATAAATCAATGGAGAAACTTTCATCCGGTTTAAGAATCAACAGATCAGGTGATGATGCTTCAGGTCTGGCAGTTTCTGAAAAAATGAGAACCCAGATTCAGGGTCTTAGACAGGCAGAAAGAAATACTGAAGACGGTATGTCTTTTGTACAGACTGCTGAAGGTTATCTTGACCAGACTGCCTCTATACTTCAGAGGATCAGGGTTCTGGCTGTTCAGTCTTCAAACGGTATCTATACTCAGGAAGACAGACAACTTATCCAGGTGGAAGTATCAGCTCTCATCGACGAAGTAGACAGAATCGCTTCTCAGGCAGAATTCAACAAATTCAAACTTCTGCTTGGTGATTTTTCCAGAACAAATCCTAAAGCAAGTATGTGGTTTCATATGGGAGCCAATATGCACCAAAGGGAGAGAGTGTATATCGGAACTATGACTTCACAGGGATTGAATCTCAAGGAGAAAACCGGTAATTTCCTCGCTAACCTCAGCACAGCAGGAAGCGCGAACAGAACTATCGGTGTTATCGATGACGCTCTGCATAAAGTATCCAAGCAGAGAGCTGACCTCGGCGCATATTATAACAGGCTCGAGTATGCTGCAAAAGGTCTCATGACAGCGTATGAAAACATCCAGGCTTCTGAAAGCAGGATCAGAGACGCTGACATGGCTGAAACTATGGTCGACATGACCAAGGATAATATCCTTGTTCAGAGTGGTACTGCGATGCTGGCTCAGGCAAACCAGAAAACTTCAACTATACTTCAGCTCTTACGTTAGAATAAAAAAGCAGATTTATTCTGCTTTTTTGTAATCAGTTTTTTCAATCAATCAGTTTAGCAGTAAGAAAGGCAGCTCAAGGTATTCCCTGTTTTTTAATACCATAACCTGGTATCAAATGCCTGATAAGGAGATCGGGCTATAAAGAACAAAGGAGTGTTACTATGATTATCAATCACAATATGAGCGCCATCAATGCAAACAAAGTTCTCAAGTTCAAGCATTGGGACGTAAACAAATCAATGGAGAGGCTTTCATCAGGATTGAGAATAAACAGGTCCGGTGATGATGCTTCAGGTCTGGCAGTTTCTGAAAAAATGAGAACTCAGATTCAGGGTCTCAGACAGGCAGAAAGAAATACTGAAGACGGTATGTCTTTTGTACAGACTGCAGAAGGTTATCTTGACCAGACTGCTTCGATCCTTCAGAGGATCAGAGTTCTCGCTGTTCAGTCTTCAAACGGGATTTATTCTCAGGAAGACAGGCAGCTAATCCAGGTGGAGGTCTCTGCTCTCATCGATGAAGTCGACAGAATTGCTTCTCAGGCAGAGTTCAACAAATTCAAACTTCTGCTTGGTGACTTCTCCAGAACAAATCCCAAATCAAGTATGTGGTTTCATATGGGAGCCAATATGCACCAGAGGGAAAAAGTGTATATCGGAACTATGACTTCACAGGGATTGAATCTCAAGGAAAATACCGGTAATTTCCTCGCGAACCTCAGCACAGCAGGAAGCGCGAACAGAACTATCGGTGTTATCGATGATGCTCTGCATAAAGTATCCAAGCAGAGAGCTGACCTCGGCGCATATTATAACAGGCTCGAGTATGCTGCAAAAGGTCTCATGACAGCGTATGAAAACATCCAGGCTTCTGAAAGCAGGATCAGAGACGCTGACATGGCTGAAACTATGGTCGACATGACCAAGGATAATATCCTTGTTCAGAGTGGTACTGCGATGCTGGCTCAGGCAAACATGAAGACAAGAACCATACTTCAGCTACTCGGAGGCTGACACATAAAAACTTATTAAGTGGAGAGGGAATACCACATCATGAAGGGTTGTCATAAAAATTGACAGCCCTTTTTTTATGCGGTTATCACCTGACGATTTCTTGACATTTATAGCAAATTGTTAACATTTTAAACTTTGAAAATTCAATTTCACCAAAAAAGTCTGCATTTAGTTGACATAAATATATAACATTTTTTTATGACATAAGGAAATTCTAACGGCCTGTTTACCGAACATTAAAAACAGTTCGGCAATAATACAGTAAAATATACTATTATATTTTTTAAAAATAACAGGTTGGCAAAAGAAAAAGAGTCGGTAGAAACTGACGCAAAGAGGTCGTAATGCTGGTACGAAAAAGTCAAATATCATCAGTTATAAAGAAGGAAAAGAAAAAGGTACTGGTCAAATGTGAAAAAGAGAGCTCCCAAAATCTTCAGAAACTCAAAAAAAATCTGGAGACTGAACATAACACAAAGCTAAGAGAGCTCAGGACCAGACACAAACAGCTGATTCTTCAGAAAGACAATGAAATCAACAGACTTAGAAAAGAAATCGAAAAGCACCATTCCCTTTATATGGATCTCAGGCAAAGAGAGAAACAACTGGATGAACTCACAATTGAGGTTGATTCAATAATAGAATCAATGGTGGTAAAGGTTCAGGAATCTCTTCAGCCATTTTACAGGGTGAGAGCGAAGGTAGAAGCAACCAAGCGTAAATCTGACAAAAAACACGAAAAAGTTGAAAGTATATTCAGCGCAGTGAAATAAATAAGGAGAGCCATGCTCCCCTTATTTTATTATACTGTTCATTTATTATCAGTAAGAATCTCCACCTGAAAGCGGAAAGCTTACACCGAGGTGTACGATAAGTCCTGACATCTCTAATTCATAGTCTTTGCCATTATATTCTGTTTCAACTTCTGTTCCCCGGTATCCTGCTTCAACAAGCACCTGCATTCCATTAGCGCCTTCTCCAAGATCAAAAGCAACACCTCCAGCAACCTGCCATGCAAAACCGCTAAAGGTCTCGTTTGCATCAGACATCCTGTGAAACACCCACAGATAACCGGCTCCTGCTGAAACATAAGGAGTTATGCCATACGTTTCCTTAAAATTTCCAAGACCAATCTTGATATTCCCGATTACAGGAAGTGAATAGATATTGAGATCTTCACTTGCACTTAGAGTAGCAGTTGGACCAAAATCAAGGCTCTCTCCAGAATCATATTCCTTTGATATCCAGCCAAAACCGGTAAGAATACCAACAGCAAAGAATTTATTAATCCATACATCAAGACCGAGTTCACTGTCAAACCCAACCTGCTCAATGTCACTTGGGTAAGCAATACCTGCTTTAACATTCAGATTAATCTGAGGAGCTTCCTGTGCGCTCAGAGCTGAAAATGAAACCAATACCAACAATGCAATTAAAAGAGAAACTATCTTCTTCATATACAATACCCCTTTAATAATTTTTAGAAGTCAAACTACTGTATGACTTCCAATGATTGAATAAACAATATTATTCCTGAAATGTCAAGATTTTATACTATTGCATCAAAGAGAAGCCCTCTTTCTGCTGAAGGTAATTTTCTGTGGATTGAGGCATTCCCACTATATTCCGGTTCTGATGAAACAGAATGCAACCTTATAATGTCATTCATCTCATCTTTACTCTTACTGTTCAGCACAATATAGGGGGTATTCCTCTGTTTAATCTGGCCAATTTTATGAACTCTACCCTCTTTGTACTCGGGCCATAGGTATATTTTCTGATTTTTAATACCCTCAGCGGATACTTTGGGAAGAATAATCTGCGATAATCCTGATGATATTTTCATATTTATTTCTCGGTTTTTTTCATTAAAAATATTAATAAAAAAAATTCATATCCCGGGTTTTCCTTGACTTTCTACTCTAATAGTGCTTCAGTATTCAAAACAAATATATATAATTTAACCTTATGCGGACAAAATGAAAAAACAAGCAGAAATTCTTGAAAAAACAAAATCAGAACAAAACGTTGAGTTTATATTAAATCAAAAGAAGAAATTAAATAATTTCTGCAAACCTTTTGCCCCTTCAGAAAACAACAGAGACCTGATTTTTTCAAATGATCTGGACGGTAATGTTCTTTTCATGAATCAGGAACTTTTGAATACAATCGGCCCCATAAAAAAACAACTCGCTGTCAGAAATACCTCTGACCTGCCTTTTGAATACAAAATTGATAAAATTATAAGTCTTGTAAATGACAGCCACAGCGGCTCAAGATCATTTCTTTACAGAACATTTCTATCGGCAAACAACAAGAATGCGTACACCATTGAATTCAACATTATCCCCCTGAAAAGTAAAGCTGACAGATTTGAGATTCTCAACATCGGGAGAATAATCCAACAAGATAATTCTTCTCCTGCGATTAGGGACATGGACAACCTGCTGAAAGAAAAAATAAATCTAATGTTATCAGAAATTTATTCACGATCTGTCATGGAAAAATTTCACCTTATTGCAGAAAATCTTTCAGACAATGTATGGATAATAGATGCCCATTCTCTATCCTTCAATTATGTGAGTCCTGCCACACTTGAGCTCCTGGGATATTCTTTTGATGAGATCAGGCAAATGACAATACGGGATATCATGAATGAATCCTGTTATAAATCAATCATTGATAAGATCAGAAAAAGCCTTTCCATCGAAAAAAAAGAAAAATCAGACATTAAAAAAGTGAGAAATATTGAAGTAGAAATTTTCGACAAAAACCATAATCATAAATGGATGCAGGTAAGAGCCTCGCTTGCAAGAGATGAAAACGGACACATAAGAGAAATTCTCGGCATTGCTCTGGACATTACCGGATCAAAAAAAACCGAAAAAGAGTACCAGAACAGCATTGAAAAATTCCGTCTGCTTGCAGAAAACACCTCTGACAATATCTGGATAATGGATATTCTACAAAAAAAAATATCATACTGCAGCCACGGAATTGAGAAAATAACAGGCTTCAGTTCTGAAGAAATCCTTTATAAAGATTTTTCCAGAATATTCACTCCTGACTCATTCAGAATACTAAAACAACACATAAATGATTTTTACGATAAAGATAAAAACATATATCAAAAAATAATAAATGGAATTACCATCGAACTTGAGATGTGGCATAAAACAAAAGGCAGTGTATGGACAGAAGTTTGTGCAACAGGGAAAGAAGAGAACGATGGAAATATTACTGAAATTCTTGGAATTACAAGGGATATTTCTGAAAGAAAAAAAGCAGAAGAAGAACTAAAGCGCGCAAAAAATATTGCAGAAGAATCTGAAAAACTTAAAACTGCATTCCTCGCCAACATGTCTCATGAAATCAGAACACCCATGAATGCAATAATTGGATACGCAGCACTCATGTCTGAAGACAACCCTAATTCAGAACACAAAGAATATCTGGAGAATATAAACAACAATGGGAAACTGCTCCTCAGTATCATAGAAAATATTCTGAACCTTTCAAAACTGGAAGCAGGTCAATTCACAATTGAACACATCCCGTTTTGTATTAAAACCCTTTTTCATGAAATATACTCTGACACCCTTCTTCTCCTGGAAAACAAGAAGGACAGAATTGAATTCAGCTATGATATTCCTGACAAAATAAGCAACTGGATTTATGGTGATCCTACAAGGATGCAAATGATATTCAACAACCTCCTCAGCAATGCAATTAAGTTTACAGAAAAGGGGCATATTAAATTTGTTGTTGAACTCTGCAAAAATAACAGGCTGCATTTCTATGTTAAAGATTCAGGCACAGGTATACCAGCAGAAAAACAGGAAGTAATTTTTAATTCATTCAGACAGGCAGACGCCTGTACCACAAGGCAATACGGAGGAACCGGCCTTGGACTAACGATAACAAAAAGGCTAATAACCCTCATGGGGAGCGAAATCAATATTAAGTCTAAAACAGGCGAAAATCATGGATCTACTTTCTATTTTTCACTCCCTTATGAAATCGCCGAAAAAGAAAATGAAACAGAAAAACCATTACCTGGAGAGGATGAATCTCCAGCAAAAAAATACAGGATTCTGTTGGTTGAGGACAACATCATCAACCAGAAACTCACACTCAAAATACTCGAAAAATTCGGTTACATGGTTGAAACAGCCAGTAATGGACACGAAGCAATAAGAAAATACGAATCTGACTCATCCATTAATCTTATACTCATGGACATGCAAATGCCGGTAATAGACGGCTTCGAAGCCACAAAAAGAATAAGATTTTTAGAAAACAATCACAAACATACCCCAAGAACACCCATTATTGCCCTGACAGCAGCAGCAATGAGGGGAGACAGGGAAAACTGCATAAAAGCTGGATGTGATCACTATATTGCAAAACCATTCAATTATCAGGAACTGAACCGCTGCATTCAAAAATATTTAAATCCATCATTCGACAGTTGATTTATCTAACACATGCTTTCGTATCCTGATTTTTTACATGCGGGTGTTAAGAAAGAAGGCGATAATGTGATGAAAAAAAGTACTTGATAGAAATACAAGCTTTCAAGTATAGAATTTTACTTAACAGATCTTTCCCCCCTTCATTCATTATTAAAACAGATAAAACTTTCAGGGGATTCACACAATAAAGGAGACAAAAATGGGATACAGTGTAACCTATAAAATTTTAAAAGAACACCTCATGGATGGGGAACTCATCCCCGGAAATGAAATCGGGATAAAAATCGACCAGACGCTCACTCAGGATGCAACAGGCACAATGGCATATCTTCAGTTTGAGGCAATGGACATCCCCAGAGTCAATACTGAAATATCGGTATCATATGTTGATCATAACACCCTTCAGATGGGATTCGAAAACGCAGATGATCATAAATACCTTCAGACAATGAACAGCAGCTATGGCATAAAATATTCTGCAGCCGGAAACGGCATATGCCACCAGGTTCACCTTGAGAGATTCGGACGTCCCGGAGCCACACTTCTTGGTTCTGACAGCCACACACCAACAGGCGGCGGCATTGGCATGATAGCAATTGGCGCAGGCGGACTTGACGTTGCGGTTGCAATGGGCGGAGGTCCCTTCTATCTTACTTCGCCAAAGGTGATAAATGTAGAACTTACCGGCAAGCTGAGGCCCTGGGTAACAGCAAAAGACATTATTCTTAAGGTGCTTGAAATCCTTACAACAAAGGGAAACGTTGGCTCTGTTGTTGAGTATACTGGTTCCGGAATCAGAACCCTTTCAGTTCCGGAAAGAGCAACAATAACCAACATGGGTGCGGAACTCGGGGTTACCACATCGATCTTCCCCAGTGATGAGATCACAAAAGAATTCCTTAAAGCACAGGAGAGGGAAAACATGTGGCAGGAGCTTCTTCCTGATGCAGATGCAGAGTATGAACGAAAGATCGAGATAGACCTTTCAGAAATAGAACCGCTCGTTGCGTGCCCTCACTCTCCGGACAACATTAAAAAAGTATCAGAACTCGCTGGCATGACAATAAACCAGGTAGCGATTGGAAGCTGCACTAACGCATCATACAGGGATCTCATGACTGTTGCCAAAATACTCAAAGGCAAAAAAATAAATCCCGAAACCAGCCTCATTGTTGCACCGGGCTCAAAGCAGGTCTTTGAAATGATTGCAAGAAACGGAGCGTTGGCTGATATAATATCAAGCGGTGCCCGAATAATGGAATCTGCATGCGGATTCTGCATTGGCGCAGGTCAGGCCCCGATTACAGAGGGGATATCCATAAGAACCAACAACAGAAATTTTGAAGGAAGATCAGGCACAAGCTCAGGACAGATTTACCTGGTGAGTCCTGAAACAGCTGCGCTTTCAGCCATTGCGGGCAAACTCGTTGATCCGACAAATGCCGGCATGGATTACCCAGAGATCGAAATGCCTGAACATTTCATTGTGGATGATTCCATGGTAATAGAACCATCCTATAAAAAACAAGAAATTTTTCGCGGACCAAATATCGGGAACCCTCCGTATACAGATCCAATGCAGGATACTATAAGCGGTGAAATTGGCTTAAAAGTCGGGGATAAAATTACAACAGACCATATAATGCCTGCCGGCCAGCGTTTAAAATACAGGTCCAATATTCCCAGATACTCTGAGTTCGTATTTGAAAATGTTGATCCGGATTTTTCAGGTGAATCCCTGAAAAGAAAAGAAAATGGAGTTTTCACCGCAATAGTCGGAGGTCAAAGCTACGGACAGGGATCAAGCAGGGAACACGCTGCAATCTGCCCAATGCATCTCGGGGTGAGAGTCGTTATTGCAAAGTCTTTTGAAAGGATTCATTCCGGCAACCTGATCAACTTCGGAATAATGCCCCTTGTATTCGAAAACGAGGATGATTATGAAAAAATAAAAAAGGGGAATTCCTTCGTAATAAAGGATGCAGTCTCTCATGTAAAAGCAGGTAACATGATTCCGGTTGAAATAGACGGCAAAGATTACATATTCAAACTCTTTGCATCAGAAAGGCAGAGAGAGATTCTTCTTGAGGGCGGTCTTCTCAATTATACAAAAAAAAGAATCAGCTGAAAACAGTGAAAAAAATAATTCTCTGCCAACCTGACGGGAAGAAGGGCTGCAGCGCATGCTGCGGCCTTCTCAACTTTAAAGACATATCGAAAAAAAGCCTTACCGGTTTCCTTGAAGAAGGAAAGGAAAGGGCTGCCGATGCGGGCAGAGAAACTGAGAATGACCTGAGATATCGTTACAATGATACTCTTCGTGATAACACATCGCACATATGTCCATACCAGGGATTTCTTGAACCCAACAGGCCGGGATGCCTGATTCACCCGGCATTCAATGAGTCAGACGAAAGGGACCTCTCTCTTTTCGGCAAAAAGATATGTGATGGCTTTCTGTGCCCGGCACATGAACTTTTAACAGAAAAAGAAAAAAAAATCATCATTAGCAATATTGATGATTGGTATCTCTACACAATTGCAGTTATAGATCCGCTCTCTACTCAGTGGATAATCAATGAGATTCAGCAATCACATCAAAAAAATACTTCTGAAGAAAAATTCAAATTTATCCTTAACAAAGCACTTGGAGTACACTCAGAATCACTTTCTGAACACACTGGCTCTGTATTTTTCTATTCACTTTCAGAATACAATATTGCCAGGAAACAATTTTCGCTGGTAGAAAAAAGCAATCAGCAAAACAGAAATGCTGTCAGAAAAATAATCAATTCGCCTGCCTGAAGCTTCTCATTTTATTCTTTAAAAATTCAATCATGTTTCTTCTTTTAAGCTGGGTCGCGTGATACAGAGCCGTTCTCCCGTTACGGTCTCGAGCAAAAAGCCCCGCTCCGTTTTCAACAAGAAAAGAAGCTGAAATCACTGAATCATGATATGCTGCATAATGAAGTGGAGTGATTCCATCACAGTCTTTGACATTGACACCTGCACCGCGTCTAACGAGAACGGAAACTGTATTTAATTTTCCTTCATATGCGGCCAGATGAAGAGGCGTCAGCCCGAAGTTGTCCTTTGAATTAATCAAAGCACCATTTTCGAGAAGAAGTTTCACTATTTCTGCATTGCCCTCAAATGCTGCATAATGCAGAGGAGTCTGGCCATTGATGTTTCTGATATTAACATCTGCCCCCTTTCTCAGCAAAAGCCAGACTCTTTCAACGTGCTGGTTTCTTACTGCAGAGAAAATTGAACTGTCACCAAATGAATCCCTTCTGTTTATCTTGCGGTCAAGGAAGAGCCCCTTTTTAAACCTGCCATTGTATTCTGTTCCATTAGCATACTTCCATTTTCCATTCCCGTGGAAGAATCCTTCAAGAAAATCACCGCAGTATGTACTGCCCTTATAACTCTTATACACTCCCCAGCCGTGTTCTTTTCCGTCTTTCATCTGTCCGGTGTATGTGCTGCCGCTTGGATACCTTTTGATTTTCAGAGAGTTGAGAAAACTTGCTGCTGCAGCATGTCCATTACTTCGGGCTATATCTTCAGGAGAATCACCTGAATCATTTTTTATTTTTACTGAATGTCCATTACAGATCAGATTTTTAATCAGTTTAACATCCCCAAGCCCTGCTGCATTAAAAAGTGATTCTTCAGCATTAAGGAACGAAGCAACTAAAACTATTGATATAACCGCAATAAGAGTATTTATGTATCTCATAACACCCCTGAATACTTGTCAGATTCGGGCCTGTTGTCCTTCAACAGGACAACACACGCATATTTATATTTACGGATAATTCCCTTTATTCCTTAATGATGTTATTAAATAACTGTAAAGGATTTACAATATTAAAACAAAAGGAGATATTATGATCCTGAAAAATTATTTCATTCCCTTTTTAGCCCTTTCAATAATTCTTGCCCCAATACCTCTTTATGCGGATTGGGGATCAGAGAAAAAAAAGATCGATTTTCTTATTACTGAGGTGAGTAAAATTGATGGAGAATTTATTAGAAACGGGAAAAGTCACACCCCTCATGAGGCTGCTGAACACCTGAGGATGAAACTCAACAAAGCCATCAACAGCTGGTTTGCTCCTTCAAAAGATAAATGGACCGCTGAAATGTTTATAGAAAAGATCGCATCAAAATCTTCATTATCAGGCAAACCATATCTTATAAAATTCAAAAAAGGTAAAACAATTAAAACCAGGATATGGCTTTACAGGAAACTGAAGGATTTCAGGGGGATATAAGATTCACAGCCCGGCTGCCGATTATAAAACTCTGCAGGGGGAAATCACAGCTTTATTTATGCTGAAAAATATTCAATACTGTCATTCAGCCTTTTTCCTTTTTTATCGAGCAACAACATTTTTTCCAGAATCACATCCACCCTTTCAACTGTCTGTTGAATGAGTTCATTTATTCTTGCTGTTGCATCCGTTATTTCGGATATTCCGCTTTTCTGCTCTTCAATCGATTTGCTGATGGCAGTATCGCCTTCCCTTACCCTTGATGCTTCCGTATTGATGGTATGTGCAAGCTCTCTTTGCCCGGAAATGGATAATGAAATCTCCCGCATAAATGAAGAAAGATCTGAAATACTGACGATAATACTTTCGATTATATCTGCTGTTTTGATTATGCTCAATTCGCTTCGTTTTGATGTCTCTGTATTTTTTTTAATTAAAGCTTCAATTCCCCTGATACTGTTCGCGGTTTTTGCAGCAAGGCCGGAAATCTCATCTGCAACAACAGCGAATCCCCTTCCACTGTCTCCAGCTCTGGCAGCTTCAATTGCTGCGTTAAGCGAAAGTAAATTTATCCGGTCAGAGATGTCATTTATTATTTCCGTTACAGATGACATCTCACCGGAACTCCCTGCAATTTCAGTAACAAGCCCCCTGAGATCATTCATGTTTGCTCTTCCGCTTTCAGCCTCTGATGCAAGCTCTGATGAAAGACCAGCAGCTTTCACTGCCTGACTGTCTATATTCTGAATACCTGTAATCATTTCATCCAGTACATCTGCAAGAACCGTTATGCTCTGAGACTGCTGAAAAGCCTCTGCAGATACATTATGCATTTCTGTTTTTATAAGTTCCATGCTGGAGTTGATTTCTTCGGCAAAGGCTGACTGATCTTTCAAGTTTTCTGACAGGTCAGATGTAACAGATGCCACATGAGATGTTGCCTGATTCATATCTGCGGAAAGGCTTCTGACACCGCTGATTACATTTGCTATCATACCGGAAAAATGATTGAATCTTTTTGAAAGCACACGGTATTCATCACCTCCTGTTTCATCCATCCTTACAGACAGGTCTCCCTCTGCAAGGCTTATGAATGCACCCCCGAATTTACTGTTATTTTCAATAATTGATCTGATAATTTTTCTGCTCAGGAAAAGGATGATACCAAATATAACCAATGATGAGACAAGAGCCCCGATCCTTATCAAAGTTGAATAAAACCCGAGAGTCTTCATATTCTCTTTTATCATCCCGGAGTTTATTTCTATGTAGGAACTAATCAGCTTATCCATCTGAACGAGATATTTTTTTGTATTATTTCTGAAAACAGTAAGTTTGCCCTGCCCTGTTTTCTCTCCATATATCATCCTTGCAGAATTATGAAGATTTACATTTACAGGCCCTATTTTATCGAATACAGCCCTGTGTTCATCTTTTAATTCCCAGTATTCTGCTGTACCTGAAAACCCGTAATACCATTTTGCAAAATCAGTTTCATTATGATTCAGCTCACCTGTAAAATTTCTGTTAAGTGCAATTGACTCTGCAAGATCATTACTCCATACAAGATGCTCAGAATATTTCTCTCTTAAAAACATGTTTGTTTTACTCAGGGCAGTCTGTTTTGCAGTCAATGAATCCTTTTTAAGAAGCAGAACAAAAAAAACTGAATTCTGTAAAACAACAAGAAAGACAATCATTAAAAGAGCAAAGGATATGGAATATTTTTTTCTGGATTCAATACTGAATTCCTTAACTGCATTTTGAGCTGAATTCACAAATAATCTCCGATGGTTAAAATGGTTTTAAATGACCGGTCAGGTCTTTTTAACGGGCGGGTTTAAAATAAAAAGCCCCTTTACACATATACTGAATAAAGGGGCTGCAGTTGTTAAGATTTAGTGAATTTTCTAAAAAGAAAATTTATAATCAGTAAGACCGAGTTCATTCTGCATGGTTTTTATTTCTTCCTGAACACTGAGAGTTAATGGAACTCCTTTTTCCTTACGCTCGAGCCATGCAACATATTCTTTTTCTCCGGGAGTGTATATTCTTTCAGCACCTGGCATTTTCTCTGAGTTTCTGAGGGCACGGAGAATATCACCTGCTGTTTTTTTGAATGATGACACTTCAGTGAAAGCGGATATATCCACTGCCATGAAAAAATGTCCCAGCTTATAGGGAACCCTTTCATCCCCATCGAAGCCAGAAAGCATTTTCAGAAAACTGCCGGCCTGAAGCGCAGCCGAAAGGATTTCGACTACTGTTGCATATCCATAGCCCTTGTATCCCCCGCCATCCTCACCTATCCCTCCAAGAGGTGCAAGTGCAGCGTTTCCTTTTACAAGATCCACAAGAGCCTTATTGGGATCTTTTCCCGAGGTTCCATCCCTGTTTATAACCCATCCATCAGGCATCTCTTTGTTTTCCCGGGCATAGACTTCTATCTTACCCCGTTGAGTGACAGAGGTTGCACAGTCTATAACAAAGGGGAACTCTTCATCCGTAGGCAGGCCGAATACCAGAGGATTGGTTCCAAGCATGTTCTCGATGCCAAATGTTGGCGCTATGGATGGCCTTGCATTGGTTCCTGTAATCCCTATCATATTATTGTCTATTGCCATAAGACCATAATATCCACATATACCGTAATGAGTGGAGTTCCTTACTGCTGTCATCCCCATTCCGAGTTTTTTAGCCTTATCTATTGCCATCTGCATGGCTCTTTTCCCTATAACATGCCCCATCCCGTGATGCCCATCAATCGTTGCCGTTGTTGGAGACTCTTTCAGTATCTCAAATTCCGTTTCAGGAAACTGAATTCTCTGTTTAATTCTGTCATAGTATATCGGTTTAAGACGGTTTACTCCATGAGAATCAATTCCCCTTTTATCTGAGGTTATCAGAACATCCGCACAAACTGCTGCATCTTCAGGAGGAACTCCCACGCCAATGAAGACATCCTTCATAAAATTTTCCATCGTGTCAAAATCTATCCAGACTGTACTGTCTCCCATTTCAGACTCCCTGTTAATTTACTTTATTGCAATACAGATTGCCATGTCAGCTTTGGCGACACAGTTTTTGTATTTCACAAACTGTCATATTCCTCGAAACTGTTGATCATTGCAAGAATAATCCGGAACCTCAATTCTTAATAAAATTATTGACTTCATTTCCATAATAATGTCTTCCTGTGCGAAGACAAAATGGGAACAATAAATATTATGAATGAAATATATGGAATAATCAACCAGCTAATAATTCCTGCGGTCTTTATAACAGGCGGTTTTATTGCAGGAATCATCTTCGAAAAAATAATATTATCAAAGATGAAAACTTTCGCTGAAAGAACAAAATGGCAGGGCGATGATATAATTATTGCCACTCTCAGGGGCAGAAGTTCGATATTTTTCATTCTTGCCGGTCTCTATGGAGCAGTCCATACTTCAAAGCTCAATCAGGATTTTGTTGCAGCCTCCCAGAAGGTACTTATCGTTATTGTAATATTCCTTTTTACAATCCTGATTGCAAAGATTACAGGTGAAATTTTAAAACTTTACAGTACAACCGGGAATGGAGCATTTCCCGCAACATCCATAATATCCAATCTTATAAAAATAATCATTTTTATCCTGGGAATACTGATAATTCTTCAATTCCTGGGCATTTCCATTACACCGATTCTGACAGCCCTGGGTGTAACCGGTCTTGCTGTTGCTCTTGCTCTCCAGGATACCCTCTCGAATCTTTTTGCCGGAATTTATATTATTCTCTCCCGTCAGATAAAAATAGGTAATTATGTCAAGCTGGACTCAGGCGAAGAAGGCACTGTTGTTGATATTGCCTGGAGAAATTCCACAATACAAACGATACAAGGCAATATATTTATAATCCCTAACAAAAAACTCTCTTCCAGCATAATAACCAATTATTCTCTTCCTCAACCGGAGATGTCACTCTATGTCTCCGTTGGTGTCAGTTACAGCAGTGATCTGGAAAAAGTTGAACAGGTGACCATTGAAATAGCAAAAGAAGTAATGGAAGAGCTTCCAGGAGGTGTAACACACGAAGACCCTGTTATAAGATTTCATACTTTCAATGACTTCAGTATCGATTACACTGTAGTGTTAAAAATAAAGGATTTCATCGATAAATATTATGTTCAGCATGAATTCATTAAAAGACTGCACAAACGATTCCAAACTGAAGGAATTGAAATTCCATTTCCGGTAAGGACGGTTCATATAAAAAATCAATAATCACTCTAAAAGAGTTAACCCTGCCTCATTCCTTCATTATTGCATTATAAAAGCGTAATTATCCAACAATTATTTTTTGATTTATTGACAGAATTAGTAATTTCAATTTTAATGGTTAAAATAGAAAATCTCGCCCGATTTTAATTTGTTGTCACAGATTAGCAGAATCCTGCGGGAAAAATAAAGATTTTTTCGAAAAACCTTCCCGCTGAAAGAAACCGACAATTTTTTTTGTTAGAATTATTATGAAGTCTTTATTCAGAAGACAAAAGCAGAAACAACACTATTCGGGCTCTTTGAAAGCGTTTTAAATGCATTAAAAGTTCCAAGACTAAATATTATATGCATTAGGCATATAAAGTATATAAAATTTAGTGTGTTAAAATACATTTAATAAACATAATAAATACAAGAGGTTGGTATGTATTACAATGGATATCTGAGAAATACTGAAAACACCAGCTGGGGTAAGGAATTGAAGCATAGCATATCTACAATCGCTGAACTGGAGCAATATATTGATCTCCAGCCTGAAGAGAAGGAACAATTGAAAGAAGTGATTGAAATGCACCCCATGCTGATCACCCGTTACTACATGTCACTTATTGACAGAGGAAACCCTGATGATCCAATAAGAAAACTTATTGTTCCATCTGTTGAGGAACTCAATCTCGAGGGATCTTATGATACAAGCGGTGAGAAAGAAAGCACAGTTCTTTTTGGACTTCAGCACAAATACAAACCGGATGCCCTAATTCTCTCAACAAACAGATGTTCTGCATACTGCCGTCACTGTTTCAGAAAAAGAATGGTAGGCCTTTCGACTGAGGAAATTCTTCAGCATTTCAATGAAGCAGCTGATTATATTGAAAAACATGAAGAAATCAACAATGTGCTGATAAGCGGCGGAGATCCCTTTGTACTGCCAACATCCATGATTAAAAAATTTCTGGAAAGACTTTCTGATATAGATCACATTGACTTTATCAGATTCGGCTCAAGAATTCCTGTAGCATTTCCGGACAGAATAATAAATGACAGATCACTTCTTGATCTCCTTGAAGACTATTCTTACAATCATAAAAGGATATATGTGGTAAACCACTACAATCATCCTGTTGAACTCAGTGAAAAATCCATAGAGGCTGTCAATTATCTTATTCAGGCAGGGGTTATACTCAACAATCAAACCGTACTTCTTAAAGGGGTAAATGATGACCCTGATATTATGGCAGAACTTCAGAACAGGCTGGTAAGAAACGGAATCAATCCATACTACATTTTCCAGTGCAGACCGGTTAAAAGGGTAAAAAATCACTTTCAGGTTCCTCTTAAAAGGGGATATGAAATTCTTGAAGAAGCCAAAAAACAGATGAATGGTCACAGCAAACGTTTCAAATTCATAATGTCTCACTACACAGGGAAAATTGAAATACTTGGAATAATTGATGATGAAATATACCTAAAATATCATCAGGCAAGAAATCCTGAAGACCTTGGTAAAACCTTTAAAAAGAAACTGAATCCAGACGCAGGATGGCTCGACGATCTTGACTGACTCCTCTCCGGGCTATTGAGCCCGCTCCTCCACACTATCATCTTTTTATCTTGACTTTAGCTCAAAACAGAGTTTAATATTGAATAGAAAGAGCAAAGGTAAAAATTTAAATATTCAATACTATCTTCATGTCATACTTCGATTTCGCTCTGTATGACATGTTAAAAATGATTACAGCCAACACATTGAACTAATAACACACCCCAGGAGGCTTTCATGGAAAAAATGCGGTCTATTGAAATGGCACTTAAAAATGAAGAAACCGAAATGAAGTTCTATCTCAACGAAGCCGAAAGGTCCAAAAATCCAACTGCAAAAAATATCTTCACCCTGATCGCAAAGGATGAAGAAGAACACATGGCAAGAATCAAAAGCCTTTATGAAAAACTTGTTTCAGAAAAAAAATGGCCTGAGGATATCCCCATAGATGTTAAGGGAACTAACGTCAGAGAAACACTTGGTAACCTGGTTAAAAATGCAGGCAAAGAAGAGCACAATAAAGATGATATAGATGCGCTGAAAGAAGCCATTGAGTTTGAAAAGAATGGGGCCAAATTCTATTCTGACCTGGCTTCCAAATGTAAAAACCCAATGGAAATAAATTTTTTCACTTTTCTTGCAGGGATAGAAAAAGAGCATTCACTTGCATTAAGCGATACTCTTCTCTATCTCGAAGATCCTGATTCGTGGTTCCTGGAGCATGAACACTCCTCGCTTGACGGAGGCTGATACTACATCACAAAAAGACCATTGGTCGAAAAATTAGGGTCAGTAGTAATGTTTATTCCCAGCTTTCTGATCCCTGCATCATCCCCAGGTGTAGGGATATGTGTCATATGCATTTCACAGGTTCTGAGTTCTCTCAGTTTCTCCATTGCAATGGCCGCTGTTGGATTAGATGTTGCACTTATGCTTAGAGCGATAAGTGTTTCCTCAAGATCGAGGCTTACTGCCTTTGCCCCCAGGATATCTCTTTTAAAATTGCTGATCGATTCCACGATATGCTTCGAAAGAAGCGGAATGTTGTCCGGAATACCTGCAAGTTCTTTAACAGCATTGAGGATAAGGCTCGACGCAGCATGGATGAGGGATGAATTCTTACCAGTAATAATGGTTCCGTTTTCAAGCTCGATTGCAGCGCCGCAATAAATCCTCTCGTTTCCGCCTCCTTTCTTTTGTGCTTCTTCTGCTGCTTTTCTTGCATGCAGCACAACATTCCTGTCTTCAGGCTTAACTCCAAGATCCTCCATTAAAAGCTCGACTCTCTGAACTGTTGATTTATCCACAAAACCCATCACGTATTCACATGAATATCTGAAATACCTGCGGATTACCTCCTGTCTGGATGCTTCTTTGACAGCCTCATCATCAACAATTGCAAAACCTGCCCTGTTCACTCCCATGTCCGTAGGGGATTTATACATGGATTGGGATCCCTGAATCTTTTCCAGAATCCTTTTAAGCACAGGAAATGACTCAACATCCCTGTTATAATTTATTGCCTTCTCTTCATATGCCTCAAGATGAAAAGGATCTATCATATTGAAATCACCAATATCTGCGGTAGCTGCTTCATACGCCACATTGACAGGATGCTTTAGGGGCACACTCCAGACAGGGAATGTTTCAAATTTGGCATAGCCGCTCCTGATCCCTCTTGTGTGATCATGATAGCACTGCGAAAGGCATGTGGCAAGTTTACCGCTTCCTGGCCCTGGCCCTGTTACGACAACAAGGGGATGCCTTGTTTCAATATATTCATTCGCTCCATAGCCCTCATCACTCACAACGAGATCCACATCAGTAGGATACCCTTTAGTATAACGGTGAGTATATACCTTCACACCGCTTCGCTCGAGTTTATTCTTGAAGATAACTGCCGAAGGTTGATCTTCGAATCTTGTGATAACCACTGCAAGAATATCAATTCCCCAGTCTTTAAGATCATCTATGAGTTTAAGGGCATCAGCATCATAGGTAATCCCAAAGTCTGCTCTTACTTTTTTTCTTTCAATGTCGCCAGCATATATACAGAGTATAATATCTGCCCTGTCTCTCAGTTCTTTTAAAAGCCTCATTTTAACATTAGGGTCAAATCCGGGCAGAACTCTTGCGGCATGATAATCATATAAAAGCTTGCCTCCGAATTCAAGATAGAGTTTATTGTCAAACTTTGCAGCTCTTTCAATAATATGTTCGGCCTGTTCTTTTACATATAAATCATTATCAAAACCAGTCTTCTTCATTCATTGTCCTCATATATGTATATTGTTTCAATCTGATCAAAGTGATCAGGCGGGTGGTTAACAAAAAAAATGTACCTGGACTTGTGTCAAGGGATTTACAAAACAGTAAGGCTCCTGTCAGGTCTTCATCATTTTGAGATAAAGATCCATATTTTCCCTGAAGCCCGGGTAGCTGTCTGAAACATAATTTGTATAATATTCAAACGGAAAATCAGCAAAAGATTCTGTATATTCAAGATATTCGACATGCATCTTTCCGGCCTGGTCTGTTCCGGGAAGAACCGCATCTGAATCACCGGAAAATTCCACGATTCTGAAATCGAGTTTTCTGCTCATCTTAGAATCAAAGGCAGGGGTTGCCTGAAACCATTTCCCATCAATGAATATTTCAGCAAGACCATGACCGTATATAACATCGGTTTTCATCATTGTCTTGAGATTTTTCGAAAGGAGATTGTTCCTTATCACTGCAAATTTCAGTCTTGACGGGATTCCGGCAGCTCTGCACATAGTAGCAAGCAATATTGCCTTGGGCACACAGAAGCTGTGGGATTGAGTGATAATATTGCCTGCAATATAACTTGATTTGGAGAAAAAATCCACATATGGGGTGTAAGAAACAGTGTCTCTTACAAAGGTGAAAATTTCTGATGATAATTCTTTTTCAGAATTGGCCTTATCCTTTATGAGATCAAGCCTGCTCATTATATAGGGATCATCATAATTAAAAAATTCCGTTTTTTCAAGATATTCCTGCATATAGCCCCCTTCAAAATACCAAATAAATGCATTGAAGAAGGCAGAGGTCAACTGATTTTTCTACAAAAGAAAATGGTTTCTCGACAGGGAATACAGAAAACCTTCTTTACCGGTCTGTACCGGTTTTTTTATGGTAATGCTCCTTTTTTTTAATGAACTCAAGATTACTGAAAAGTACGTCCACCTTTCTCTCATAACTTTCCCTGTTTTCCCTTGTTTTAACAGTTACTACTTCAGCATCAGTATCAGGATTTCTGTAGTTCATCAAAATATAGAGAAATGAAACAACCGCAAAAACAAGAGATGTGATAAGTATTACAAGAAAAATCCTGTCCATATTAAACTCTCTTTTTTATTTTTCATTAACAGGCTGTTTTAAACTTACAAAATTTCAGCCACAAAGGCAACTTCAGTTATGACTTTAGCCCTCTGAAATGCCATCCAGAATCCATTAATACAGCATCACAAAAACCACCATCACGAATCATCCCTTATTGCACAATCTCTTTATTAAAACTTTACTGATCAGATAAATTACGAATATCCTCATAATTTCGCCTTATCCTAATTTCCATTCTGAATAATTCTTTAAATAATAATTATCATTCTTTTTTCATTTGACCATCAGAGGATCTTTAAATATAAAAATTTTATGGAACTCAAAAAAATTCACTCAAACAGATTTGAAGTAATGTTTTATGAACTTGATCAAAGCGGTCATGTATCAATAAAATCAATATTCAACTATCTCCAGGGAACAGCAGACAGGCACTCAAGGAACCTTGGCACATCCGTTAATGATTTTTCATCATCCGGGAAAACATGGGTTTATTCAAAATTAAAGCTGGAAATGGAGTCATACCCGGGAAGCGAAGGCTCCGTTACTGTAAAAACATGGCGTTCAAAGGCAGAGGATTTTACAGCATACAGGGAATTCACCATCAGGGATGAAAATTCAATCATTATCGGCGGAGCAACAGCGGCCTTAGCCCTGATCGATATAAACACAAGAAAACCGGTTGCAATACCTCAAGAGATTATGAATCAGTTCTCCCCGGAAGAAGGCCATGCAATTGGCAGCAATTTCGACAGGATAAGTCTTCCTGAAGCTTTTCACAATACCAAACCTTTTTATGTGAGACTAAGCGATCTTGACCCGAATGGTCATGTAAACAACGCAGCCTATGTCGACTACCTCACTGAGGCAGTACCTGAAAATATACAAAGAGAATATCAGATAAAATCTATAGAGATTAACTTCAGGGCGGAAGCTTTCTATGGGGATCTATTGAGGAGTAATGTTTTCTGCAAAAAAAACAATGAAGAAAAAATTTTCTTGCATAGTCTCCTGAGAAATGATGACAAGACAGAAACCACACGGGCAATAACAATGTGGAAAAAACGCATGGACTGAAAAAAATGGACCTTCAACAAAAAGCAAAAAACTTCTGCTCATTTATAAATACCGCCAATGAGATAATTGCAGTTTCAGAGAACACACCTCCTCAACTGAAAAAACTTCTTAAAGACATACAGCCTTATGGGGATGAAGATACATTTGTAATATCATTTGCCCTGGAAGCCCTGCTTCTCATTGCTGAAAACTCATTTCCTGAAAACCCCTATGATTCAAAAAATTTTAAACAGTTGATAGAAGAAGCAGCAGCTGAAGGCAATATAAAACTCAGGGCCTGGCTCCATTCAAGAATGGAAAGGGCAGATTTTCTGGCAATGGCCCAGAAGGAATACGGCCCTATACAGGATGGATCAGAACTCATGATTGCAGCAAAATATATTGAACGCAGGGAAATATATAACGCAGTGAGAAAAAAACTCTCCCTGCTAACTGAAGCCATATGAACTATAAATATATAATATTCGACCTGGATGGAACAGTAACAGATTCAGCAGAAGGGATTATCAACTCTGTAAAATATTCCCTTAAAAAGATGGGAATTGAAGAAACTGACTCCTCAAAACCTGAATCATTCATTGGACCTCCCCTGACAGATTCATACAGAAAATATTATGGCCTGAATGCAGATGAATCGGAAAAGGCTGTGAAATTTTACAGGGAATACTATGCAGAAAAGGGAATCGAAGAAAACCGCCTTTATTCAGGAATCAAAGAACTGCTCAAAAAAAACATCAGCAACGGACTCAACAACTTCATTGCAACAACCAAGCCCCTGTATTTCGCAGAAAAGGTACTTAAACAGTTTTCAATAGAATCACTGTTTACTGACATTACCGGAAGCAACATGGATGGAAGCATGACAGACAAGGGAGAGCTCATTAACAGTTTGATTGAAAGAAACAAATTGAATAAAAGCCAGACCCTTATGATTGGCGACAGGGACTATGACATAATCGGAGCAAAAAAGAATTCAATAGCGTCATGTGCAGTGCTTTACGGATACGGGTCGGAAGAAGAACTCATGACCACTTCTCCCGACCATATATGCCGGAGTGTTGATGAACTTTCAGAACTGCTTTGCAGTTGATACTGTAAGTCAATTTTTATTTCAAAACTTTATAACACAAAAAACAGCTCTACTATTCCCGCCGCCGAAGGCGGCGGGAATAAGAATCTTCTTTCTTTTAAATTAAGTAAATATTTTAAGCAATAATACAGACTTTAATATTATTTATTCTCCACTATGTACTGGTGAGGTTTCACCATTTCCACCTTTATCATCTTCTTGACCTTTTGCCTCATTTCAGGATTCCCTGTGAGAGCATACATCTTTTCATTGATCTCTTTTGCCTTGAGATCATTCTGCGGAAAATCATAGAAACCGTTTTTCTCATAAAAAGCATGGTCTGCCTGAAAAACAAATCTCAGCCTTCCCCATATATCATCCCTGAAAATTTTCATTCCACCAACGCCAAGGAATGTAGGAGGAGCAAGAAATCCCTTTTCTGCAAAAGACAATATCCTCTCTGCAAAATTGCTGATGTTTTCATCTATAAATGCAGAATCTCCTTCATCAGAAACAAATCCTGCCATATTGGCAAGCTGCCATTCTGAATAAGCCTGGAAAAGTTGCCTCAGGTTGAACATCCCTGATAACGGGCCAGATACAATGAAACCAATCTGTTTTCCTGTGAGAGTGGGAGTGTGGGTATTGAAAAATCCCCTGTCATAGATTTCTTTTATTTTGGCTGACAGGTAACGGTCTTTCACTTCTGATGCGAATATCACTATATCGCTTTTTTTCATCTTCTCATTATAAAAATCAATGAATCCGTCTTTCCTCTCATAAACGCACTCATTGTCAAAACCACACTCACAGCAACCAAGGCATCCGCCCTTTATATCCACATCATTTATATTTATTACTTCAACATCATCACTGAAAGACTCAGAGAAACGGTTCACCATATTTTCAAGATTGGATCTTTGCCCGGCCAGATCCGCTACAACAAGAATCTTCTTCCCTGTTTTTTCAAGCTTTGAATCAACTCTTCCCGGAACATATGATTCTGTAATTACCGGAAGCGCGGGATTCTCTTTATGAAATTTTATTTTTTTCTCGATTGCAGTGAAAAAATTCTCTGCAAAAATAAGAAGCTGTTCTCTTTTATCATCCTGCATAATGTCATACATGTCAGGAGAATAGAAACCAACGAAATTCATGTCAAGATCGTCACATACTTCATGCATGTAGTTATGTGCAATATTGTCATAGAAATGAATCGATGTAGAGAATGATACAGCGTGTTTGCCTGCAAATGCTTTTTCTGCGTTTCTCTCCCAAATGAGTTCAATGAATCTCTTGTATTGTGAAGCAACAAGACCAACATATAGAGGAAACCCCCAGATTATGCCGTCAGACTGTTCCACTGCATCGATTATTTCACCAAAGGTTTTTTCATCCTTTTCGATTTTTTTTATTCTTGCTGCAATATTAATTATTTCAAATTCATGCTGCGGGTATTTCTTTTTAATGAGCAGAATATACTGCATTGTAACACTGAGATCCCCCTTTGGGCTGCCATTGAGTACTGTAATTTTCATAATATCCCCCTTTGTTTAAACTGTGTATTTATTATCAATATTTATTCCTGAATATTATTACATAAAGAAGAAACCCTGTTATCTCCGCCGCCGAAGGCGACGGGGATAACAATCTTCTTTCTTTTACATTAAAAATTATTTTTAAGTAATAATACTGATTTATTATTCTGATGCATTTTGCCTGATCAGTTCTTTTACTTTCTTTGAAATAAATTTATAATAATCGATTCCGAATTCAAGAGACTGCATATTGAACCTGTCAACATCGAGCTTAAGCAGTTTATCCCAGAGAGATGAAAGTTTTTCTATCTGAGCCTGGAGTTTTACAAGATATTCATTAAGCTGAATTTCTCTTGCCTCTGTTGAAATATGAGAGTGGAAAAAAATCTTCAAAAGAGCTTCATCCCTGATTCTCGATATTTCAGGAGAAGTTTCAAGCCACAGGGTAAAATCCTTTTTGCCAGACTGAGTTATTGTATATTTCTTTTTGAGTTTGCCATTCTCCTGCATCTCATTCACTTTAACAAGACCTGCTTTTTCAAGCTTTTTGAATGCAGGGTAAATGCTTCCAAAGCTGGTACTGAAAAAAAAGTCAGTACTTGTCTCCATGAGTTTTTTTATTTCATATCCTGTTTTAGGGCCGCTCATAAGAAAACCAAGCAATATTTTATCCTGCATTGCATCCTCTCGCTATATATCGATACGATATAAATACATAAAAAGCAGATAAACGTCAACCCCGAAACCTGATTTTTTAAAAAAACGGAAAATTTTATTGTCACAGAACACAAAAAAAATCCCTGATTAAAAATCTGGTATTACTCATTTTTTCTGCAAACATACTCTGCATGGGAACAAATATTTTAATATTTCGACTTTTATAGAACTGACATTTTAACGCTTAAATGTTTATTTTTAGCACTGTTTTATATGCCTTTACATTCTTTCTCTTGACATAAAATGTACTCCTGAAAAAAGTCATGAATGAATTCCGCAACAGGATACACCATTAAACATTCCTGCAGATAAACCGGAAAAGCATAATGAACAGACAGATTCAGACAAACAGCAAACATGAATTTATTGAAGGCGTTAAAAACGCCATACCAATATTTATAGGGTATTTTACAACATCACTGGCATTCGGAATCCTTGCCATTGGCGCGGGGCTTTCATCTTTTGAGGCAATTATTTTCTCCATGTCAAATGTGACAGGCGCAGCACAGTTTATGGCAATAAACCTTTTTTCAACAGGTGCTGCTGCAGGTGAAATCATTGTATCTGTTGCACTGATGAATCTCAGGTACTTTATAATGAGCGCTTCAGTTTCAAGGAAGATAAAATTCAATGGCATCTTCGACAGAATCTTTCTTGCCTTTGTTGTAACTGACGAGGTTTTTTCTGTTGCATCACTGAAGCCAGGATCAGTATCAAGGGCATTCATGTACGGCCTTGAAGGTTTTTCATGGCTGGGATGGGCAACCGGTACAATTGCAGGAGTTACAATCGGATCTTTTCTTTCAAGATCACTTCAGGATGCAATGTCAGGAGCTCTCTTTGCTCTCTTTGCAGCGCTTCTCGTTCCTGAAATAAAGAAGGGCTTTAAATATGTTTTTCTTGCACTTGCAGCAGGTGGCCTGAATTCAATCCTTTGCCTAAAGCTGAATGTATCAGCCGGTTGGGCTATTGTAATATCCATGCTTGCTGTTACAGCCATTGGTGCAGCTGTTTTTAAGGATGAAGAAGCCCCTGGGCAAACATCCATTGTGGAGGCAGAATAATGAGCAGAGAACTGATTATTATACTGGCATGTGCAGCAGCAAATTATGCTTTGAGGTCAATTCCATTCATTGTAACAATGAAAGAGAACATGCCTCCCTTTCTGAAAAGATTTCTCGATTACATGCCAATTGCTGCTCTTGGTGCATTGATCTTTCCAGGGATTATTACATCATTCCCGCAAAACCCTGCTGCAGGGATTGCTGGTGTAACTGCTGCAGCTATTGCTGCATGGTTTGCAGAAGGACTGATCCTGCCGGTCTTTGCATCAATCAGCGTAACGTGGATGGTTCTTCAGTACCTTTAATCTGTTTACGAGTTTTCATACAACGCGAAAATTTTTTAGTTTTCCCACTCTGCCAGATAATCCCTGAAGGCCTTTTCTCCGCTTAGATTACCAAGGGTTTTAACCCCATTCAGCCATTTTTTTATAACCGATGGATTAGCCTTTAACCAGAGCATTGCAGCCTCTTCAGGGTGAATACTGTTTTTCTGCATACTGTCCATGATGTCAGTCATCATTGGGACAGGGAAATCCAGGTTAGCAAGCATTCTGGCAGCATTTGGAAAATCCTGAACAAACCCCTGACGTATATTGGTATAGACACATGCCTCTCCATTATTCGGACCGAATGTCTCTTCAGTGCTTCCTTTTAAAGGTGTCATGTCAACATGCCTGTTCATGGGATGCGGAGCCCATCCAAGAAAAACAATCCATTCTCTCTTCTTTACAGCCCTTTTTACTCTCGCCAGCATACCTGCTTCACTTGATGCAATGAGCCTGAATCCTTTCAGATTATATAAATTTTCTCTGATCATCTTTTTTATGATTTCATTACCGTCATTACCTTCTTCGATTCCGTATATTTCGCCCCTCAGCCTGTTCCTGTATTTATGAATATCCCTGAAATTTCTGAGTCCTGCTCTTGCAACATATGCTGGCACAGCAAGAGTATACCATGCACCTTTCATATTAAGCGAATATCTGACAACCTTTCTGGTTTTAAAATACGGCTCAGCAATTTCCTTCATTGAGGGCATCCAGTTACCCATAAAAAAATCTGCCTCCCCCAGAGACAGCGCCCTGTATGCAAGAGGAACAGAAACAATTTTTTCCTCAGTTTCATATCCCAAAACCCTGAGTATCCTTGAGGTTATTGCAGATTTTATTGAAACCCCTGTCCATACAGTTCTGACAATTGTAATATATTTCTTTTCTTTATGTTTATCACAACCGGCTATGATTACCAGGCAAA
>CAZEJW010000029.1:0-919 GCA_964512685.1 uncultured Leptospirales bacterium
ATATAATTATGTATCAGAGACATATAATTATGTATCAGAGACATATAATTATGTATCAGAGATATATAATTATGTATCAGAGATATATAATCATATATTAGAGATATGTAATTACGTGTCTGAGACACTTCCGGGTAAAAAATCCATCTTATTCCTCAACAGCAATGCAGGCTGAAGCATATGAAATATCCTGTTTTTTACTGGTCAGCAGGTCTGGAGATGTCTATTGTGGTTGCCTGTGTATAAGCAGTCGGCAACTGACCGGGTGATTCTAAGTTCAGCAGAAAACAGGGAGTAATTTATGAAACAGGCAGAATTGAGCCATCTTGTTGATCCTTTAAGGGAGATGCTTTACCAGTATGACATGTTCACAGGTTCATTCAGTGAAAGGAATGGTTTCAGAAGAGTAGGGTATGTTCATGAGCTTCTTCCGCAGGAGATTCTTTACTCATTCGGATTTCTGCCAGTAAGGATTCCTTCTGCTTTGAGTGAAACCATGAATAATGATGAACTTGTTTCAATGCTTACTGATTCATTTGATTATGCTGTTGTGCCTGAATCCCTTAAATCTTCACAGCAGGATAATATTTTTGCCTGTTCAGCAGTTTCAGGATATGGCAAAGATTCTGCAGTTTCCCTTCATGAAACTATTGAAAAATTTTTAAAGATAACAGGAACTGACATACGGAAAATAGATATCCCGGTTTTGCAGCAGGCTTCAGCAAAATACAATACAATGAGAAGTCTTGTAAGGGGAATAAGCCTTAACAGGAAATCAAAACCGGGCCTTCTCTCAAACAGTGATCTCTTTGTTATATTTCAGGCAGCATCAGCATTTCCTCCTGACCTTACTGCGGATTACCTTGAACCGAAAACCGGTCGAAGTGCGACAAAGCTCAGGGGAAACAGGGCGCCGATG
>CAZEJW010000029.1:929-13494 GCA_964512685.1 uncultured Leptospirales bacterium
GACCTTACTGTGGATTACCTTGCAAATATTTTAAAGAATATCAATGAAACAAAAACCGAAACAGCAGATGAATATATCTCATGTATGGTTTATGCAGATGATATCTCTGACGGCAGTCTGCTTGATACTGCAGAAGAAGAGGGCTTTCTTATTACAGAGGATGATTCATCATCTGGAAGAAGGCAGTTCGATGTTTCACTCAACCCTGAGTCAGAATACATCTACTACGAGATTCTTGATGCCTTCACATACAAACCCCTTGCTCCCGGACACAGAACAAAAGAGGAAAGATATGAACTTCTCTACAAAATGCTTAAATCCTATGGTATTGAACTTGTTATCTTTCTTGAAGATTGTTGTTCTGAAAACACAGCAGAGGAAAGGGATTATCTCAGAATAAAACTCATGCGTTCAGGAGTTGATCCCCTTGCGGTTACAAAAGAGAATATCAGGGAAAAACTCAGGGAGTATAAGAGATACTGCTGAATCGATATGTTATATTAATACTTGACTCTTTTCTGTTCCTTACTTATACATAGATGTAAGGAGGTTTGTATGCTCTCTAAAATAACATCAAAATTCCAGATAACAATTCCCAAAGAAATCAGGGCAAAGCTCAAACTGCTCAGTAATGATTCAATTGAATGGGTTATTGAAGATTCAAAGATTTATGAGCGCAATCCTTCAAACGATCTCCTTAAACTCAGGTCTGTTGTAAATTTATCTCGATTTATTTAAATCCATTGCGTATATAATCGTTAACTGCAGCAGCAGTAAACTCTTTACGACGGTTAAGCCGGCTTTGTTTTTTTGCTTCTGTAATAAAAGCTGCAAGGCTGTTCTTTAAGCCAAGAGATGCAGAATAACTGCCTATGGTTCTGTCGGGGTCTTTGAATTTACCTGTCCATGAAACAGCCCCGGTTTCACCGGAAATTTTCTGCCATTCTGATAATGTTTGCCTGGAGCCGTTTACACTGAACCAGTCGTTTCCGCTGCTGCTGTAGTAATGGTTGCTCCGGTAGGAAACATTATCAAAATTCCCATTGTGATCTATGAGGCTGGAATTGTTTCCAGGGTCAGCAATAGTGTTACCTGAAATTCTGATGTTATCACCGTTTGCAGCATCTCTGATATAAATTGCCCGCTGTTTCAGGTTATAGAACAGGTTGCTCTTCACTGAAATGTCCGAGTTCGAATTGCCTCTGAGCTGAATGCCATAGGCATTGTTATACCATGGCTGATGCAGGAAATGGTTGTTTTCAATAACAGTGTTTTTATTGTCCTGAACATCAAGCATCCATGCAAAGTTGCGCTTTGTTGGATTTCCTATGCCGATCTGGCTGAATACATTTCGTCTGATTATTACTTTTTCAAACCTGTGTGATTCATCAGTATTGCCGCCTATACTTATTCCTATTTCTCCATCTGCCAGCAGGTTATTTTCAAACAGCATGTTGTTTGTATCACCTGTTGTGTCAGACCTCATTTTTATGCCAATACTTGAGGCACGGGTTATAATATTTCCCCGTACAATTAAATCATCTGCATTCAGGTACATGTTGTGGTTATACATGGTGGCACATGCAGTCGGGACATTTTCATTCCAGCCATTATGATCGAATATATTGCCTTCGATGGTGAGCCCGGTTGCATGAGATGCATACATGCCTGACGGACGATAAGCTGAATTCTGATTACAGGTATTAACGTGGTAATTATGTTCGATAATATTGCGGCGGATTTCAATATCCCTGTAATGATAGCCTCCATATGACTGAAGGATTATTTCTCCATAGAGTATATGGCAGTCTTCAATCAGAAGTCCTGTTCCGCCGCCAACATATCTGAATGCTCCTCCTGATCCACCGTCAAATGCAGAATCGCCTGGAATTTTCTGATACGGCACTACCTGCAGTCCAAGAATGGCAACAAAGTTTTTTTCACGGCCGTTATGATCAATAAAGTAATTTTGAACTTCAATGCGGGGCCTGATTGTTGATTCTCCATAGGATGTTATAACAAGGGGATGATCCGAATCTCTGCCGGACTTGAATCTTCCCAGTCCTGCTCCCCTCCATGTATCTCCCCGTTTTAAAAGCATGAAATCATTGTGGCCGTCCCTGACCAGTGATGCAGCGTGTGTCAGTGTTTTTACAGGCTTTGCTGGTGATCGCCCATCGTTTTCATCCTTTCCTTCTGATGAGCTGACATATATCAGTATACTGTCTTTATCTGGTTCGAATGTCGTGAACCCGTCTTCCCTGTCTCGGGTTGATGCTTTTTCGTCATTGTCAAGCTGATGGGCACAGCCGGTATCATACATCCAGTCAATCCTGCCGTCTCCGTCATTGTCTATTCCATCATTGCATTCTGTTATGGGGGAGCTGTTTGATTTTTCATCTGCACTGCAGACAAATAAAGCGGCCAGTATGAGTACAGAAGAAGTAAAGAATGCAATGTGTTTCATTATATTTTCCTCCGGCAGTTCATTAATGTTCTGGAAAGATTAAATAAAGCTCTTATAGCGGATGTCTGCGTAGTTGTAAAGTTAAAATAAGCAGTGAAAATAAATTATAAAAAAGTAGTGAACGGTCGCGACCGTTCACTACTTTTATGATAACCGTTCACTACTTTTCTGATAACAGGGAACGGCTGTTGGATATTGGCTCAATAATATTCCGGGAGAGAAATAAATATATGTTTTTATTGACATTCAGGTAAATATAGTTATTTATAAATTAACCTGACAGGATGTTATTAAATTGAATAATGGTGATCTAAATGATTAAAATTGAGGAATTGCAAAAATTGCCTGAGCCCCTGCAGAGGGAAGTAATGGATTATGCTGAATATCTTCTTCAAAAATATCACGCTGATAACAGAGAATATGTCAGGAGAAACTGGGCTGATGTGAAGAAAAGAGGCAGATCTTCAGGAGAAACAGCAAGTGAGACTGTACTTCGCATAAGGGAAGAGGAAATATGGTAATATTTATTGATACCTCTTCACTAATAAAAAGGTATGTAGAAGAAGATGGATCTGATGTAATAGACCGGTATTTTTCAGATAATGATATTATATATATTTCGCCGATTACTCCAATTGAGATCCGTTCTGCATTAAAAAGAAAAAAAAGAGAACATACGGTAGATAAGCAAACGTACGAAACAGCTATTCAATTATGGGATCTTGATATAAATAATTTTATGGGTATTGAGTTTAATAAAGAATTGGTTTCCAGAGTTATAGAGATTGTTGAATTGTATACAGTAAAGACTCTTGATGCTATACAAATTGGTTCCTGTATAATCTCCGGGGCTGAAGAATGTGTAACATCTGATCGCAGGATGTATGATATTGTGGAATCTATGGATGGAATAAAAGCGGTATATGTATAATCAGTAGTAGTGAACGGTCGCGACCGTTCACTACTTTTATGATAACCGTTCACTACTTTTATGATAACAGGGAACGGCTTTAGCCGTTCCCTGTATGTATTACCTTACTTTTCCGCTTCTCTTCAGCAGTTTGATATAATCACCAGTGATATTGAAAGCTTCTGAAAGAAATATATCATTCTCGAGATCTATTGTCTTCCTGGTTCTGTCTTTTTTTATAGTCTTCTTGATCTCTTTTTCCCTCTGTTTTTCCATGGTTGCCTCTTCTTTTAAACTGATTGTTTTTTCTTTGAGGCGGTTTTTATACTTTGTAATTTTTTCTCTTAGCTCAATAAACTTCCTGTCATTTTTAATTCTGGCTTTGGATTTTACACTCAGCTGTGAAACAATATTTTTATCAGCCAGGTTCCATCTTTTGAATTCAGCAGGCTTTATTCTTTGCCACTTGAGCGGATACCTGGTCTTGTCTTCTCCGATTTCCCATATGGATGTTATCGAAGGAACAATAATATCCGGATGTATGCCATGCAATTGATTGGAAGTTCCTCCGGGCTGATAGAATATGTGAGTAGTCACTTTTATCGCACCCTTCTGTCCCTGTGCTGATGGCGGGAAGTAGGGTATTGGATTGTATGACTGAACTGTTCCTTTGCCGAATGTGGGAGACGGTCCTATTATGATTCCTCTTTTATAATCCTTTATGGCGCCTGCAAGAATTTCTGAAGCGCTGGCGCTCAGTTTGTTTATGAGTATAACAAGAGGCCCTCCGTAAAGCAGTTCAGGATTTCTGTCATTGAGTGTTTCGGGTTTGTCATCACCTGATTTTATCTGAACAACAGGTCCCTGTTCAATAAAGTGCCCGACTATTCTTGTAGCTTCAGGCAGCAGTCCGCCCGGGTTGTTCCTGAGGTCGAGTATTATTCCCTGAACTCCTTTTTTCTGAAGCTGCATAAGGTGAAACCTGAGATCAGATGATGAACTCTTGGCTCTTTCTTCATCCTGGTAAAAAGAAGGAAGCTTGATATAACCAATTTTCATTTTTGATTTGCCGACAGGCAGCTGGTAGATATCTGATTCCGCATCACTGTCCTGAAGATTTATTTCTTCCCTGATGATTGGTACAATGAATCTCTCTGTTTTGCCGCCGTTTTCAGCCTCGCGCAGAATTGTGAGCCTTACTTCTGTGCCCTTTTGGCCTCTTATTTTTTTTACAACATCGCGAAGGTCCATGTCTATAACGTCAACCGGCTCACCTTCTTTCTGGGCAACTGCAACAATCTTGTCATTTGGTTTGAGTCTTATTTCTTCAGGGAGTTTGTCTGTTGCTCCGCCCGGAATAATGCTGTCAACAAGTATGAATCCGTCTTCAGTGCTGAGTCTTACTCCGATTCCCTCGAGTTTGAGTTCCATCGATATCTTGAAGTCTTCGTGCTCTTCTCTTGTGAGGTAGTTTGAATGCGGGTCCATTGCTGTTGATATTGCATTCATGAATTTCGCGAGCAGTTTCTCCTGGTCTATTTCTTCAACGCGTTTTTTAACAAGGTCGTATTTTTTTCTGAGCTTCTTTTTTGAGTCATTTACATCCTTGCCGCCTGACATATAGTTGAGGAGCTGAAGCTTTATGTTCTTTCTCCAGCGTTCTCTCATGTCGCTGATATTTTTGGCATAGGGAACATCATCCCTGTCTACAATGATTTTTTCATCTTTGTTGAAGTCGTATTTATGTTCGAGCAGAGAGTCAAAGAGCTTCATGTTTTCATCAAAACGTTTTTTGTATACTGAAAATATTTCAAAAATAAAGTTGTAATCATAGTCTTCAAGCATGTTGTCGACTGTTTTACTGTATTTTGAGAATTTTGTTATATCACTTTCATAAAAGTAGTACTTGCCATAATCAAGAATGTTGATATAGTTATTGAGAATGCGCTGTGACATTGCATCGTCAATATTGTGGTATCGAACATGCATTAACATAAATCTGTTGATAAAAGATGGCATGTCTTCCTGTTTAAGGCCTTCTGATTTTTTTGCGCATGAAAATATCAGGACAACCATGATAACAGGTATCAGTTTATTACGTAGCATTGAAGTCTCCAGGAATGATTGGGATGTGGATATTATCCAAAAAAGCTAAAAAGCAGCATCGGGAAAACCGTACTATGATTGAGGATATGATCGGGCGTGGAAATAGTCAATAAGAATTTTGATTGACACTTCCTCTCAGGTTTGTTTCCTGAGTTACTACAGGTGACTGAATCCCGGTTAAACATGGGATTCAATCGTCAGATGAATGATATATATGGAGTCGTACAGATGATATTCAGAAAGAATGCCTTTGAACTGGCAGATATGCTCGAAAAAAAAGAAACCACCTCTGAGGAGATGACCCTTGCTTTTCTTGAAAGGATTGAATCTCTTGATGAAAAGATAAACTCATTTATTACAATAAGCAGAGAAACTGCTCTTGCTCAGGCTGCTGAGTCAGACCTGAGAAGAAAAAACGGTAAACCTCTCTCAAAATGGGATGGTATTCCTGTTGCAGTTAAAGACAATATTAATACAGAGGGCATTAAAACAACCTGCGGTTCTCCAATTCTCAGAGACTTCGTATCACCCTATAGTGCAGGCGTTTACGAAAAGATGCTTGCCGGTGGTCTGGTTACTCTTGGAAAGACCAATATGGATGAATTCGCAATGGGGTCAACAACAGAATCATCGTGTTTTGGCCCAACATTCAATCCGCATGACACAGGCCGGGTTCCGGGCGGAAGTTCAGGCGGATCAGCAGCAGCGGTTGCAGCCCGTTTTGCACCTTTTGCTCTCGGATCTGACACTGGAGGATCAATAAGACAGCCTGCTGCTTTCTGTGGAGTGGTTGGAATCAAACCCACATACGGAAGGGTGTCAAGATACGGGCTGGTTGCCTTTGCTTCGTCTCTTGACCAGATAGGTGCTTTTGGGAATACAGTGGATGATGCAGCTGCTCTTCTTTCTGTTATTTCAGGAAAGGATGACCGGGACTCAACATCCATTGAGCAGACAATCGATTTCGGGCCTGATGCAGAAAGATCAGGCGTTGAAGGCATGGTAATTGGAGTGCCTGAGGAGTATTTCAATGGTGTTGATCCTGAAATTGAGAGTATTATACGTGAAAAAGTAAAAGCCCTTGAGGGCATGGGAGCGAAAATAGAGAAGATATCCCTTAAATATACTGAGTATGCCATTCCGATCTATTACCTTATTGCTACAGCAGAGGCATCATCAAACCTTGCCAGGTATGACGGAGTAAGATACGGAACAAGAGCCGGGGGTGATCAGGGCCTTCTTTCTCTCTACAATAGAAGCAGAAGTGAAGGTTTTGGAACTGAGGTTAAAAGAAGAATAATTCTCGGAACCTTTTCTCTTTCATCGGGATATTATGATGCATATTACCTCAGGGCACTTAAGGGCAGAAAGCTGATCATTGATGATTTCAGGCAGGCCTTTTCAAAAGTGGATGCAATTGTGACTCCTGCTACAACAACCACTGCTTTCAGGGTTGGGGAGATGATAAGTGATCCGCTTCAGATGTATATGTCGGATATCCTTACTATATCAGCAAACCTTGCAGGAATTCCCGGAATCTCAGTGCCAGCCGGGAAACATTCAAATGGAATGCCTGTTGGCCTCCAGGTAATGGGAAGTCATTTCCAGGAAAAGAAGATACTCGATGTCGCAAGAGCGATTGAGGAGACCAGTGAAAAAACTGAGGCAGATTTGTAAAATATCAGTATTACCATTCTTTGCTTTCAGTCTCTCCTGTTATTCATACAGTCCCGTGAGAATTGTGCACAGTATTAAGATTGTGCGCAATTCCCATTCTTATGATTCGGGATTCGTTCGCAATAATAAATCCGAAGATTCTCAATCCAGGAAAGTTCCGGTTAAAAAATATTTTGCTGGAATCTGTTCCTTTTCTCCCTTATCATCGATAAATAACAGGGCAATCAGCATTGCTCTGGAAGGGCGTTTTAATGAGGCAGAGGTTTTGTTCAGGGATGTTATCAGAGAAGATTCTGAGGCATTCGCTGCATACAATAATCTCGGTATTGTGCTCGAGTTCATGGGCAGCAATGATGAGGCATTCAGAATGTATTCAAAGGCATGCCTGAGTGAGCCTCGGAACCCTTTTTTCAGAAGAAATTTTCTTACTTTTATCGATGCTTCAAGCATGAAAAAGGAATAATGTTCAAAAAAACAGCCAATTTAATCACTGCTATCTGCATATTTATCCTGTTCCTGAATGTTTCTTCTGTTATGGCTGCGGCTTCCGAAACCGCGGCTTCTTCATCCCCCATTATTCTTAATGAGCCTTCTCAAAATGAGGATATTTCCCTGTTTAACACCATTGCAATCGATATAGTGGTGCCCGGCGGCGGACATTTCTACAGGGGGAGTTACATTACAGGCGCTGTGTTTGCCCTGCTCAAGAGCGGGGGTGCCTGGCTCTGTTATTATTACTACAGGGAGTGGGAGTATTCAAGGTCTCTCTATTTTTCAGCAAAAAAAGCAAATAAATCTATTGACCCTGACCATGAACTGTATTTTGCTGGGCCCAACGGGAGTTACAAAACAGTAAAAGAATACAGGCGGGAGTATGATGCAGCTGCGCAGAGGATAACCTTTGCTGTTGTTGGCAATGCTGTTATTTATGCAGTTTCGGTTCTGATCAATTATCATGCTGTAAACTCAGCTAATGAGAAAAATATGCCGAGCTTTGATGCAGCTGTGGGTTTTTCAAAAGAGACCAGTGAAGAAATTTTTTATGTGACCTGCAAGAGCAGAATATGATTTTTTTATTTCCTCCTGAAGCTTCCTCTGAATTTTTAACTCCATGTTTTGTCAGTGTTTATTCCTGAACTATTCAGGCACAAGGGTAAAGAAATGCTTACAGACAGGTATCTCCGCAAACATGATTATCTCAGAATATCAATTACTGACAGGTGCAATCTCAGGTGTTTCTACTGTGTGCCTCCTGAAGGTATTACTTTTCTGACTCATGATGATGTTCTGAGAAACGAGGAGTTTGCAGAACTGATAAGAATATTCGTGAATATGGGTGTTAAAAAGGTGAGGTTTACGGGCGGTGAACCTCTCATTAGAAAGGGTTTTATCGGTATTATTGAAAAAACCAGGGAACAGTTTCCTGATCTCGAACTCTGCCTTACAACCAACGGTGTTCTTATTGAAAAATATGTTAATGATCTGCACCGCCTCAGGGTTGACAGCCTTAATATCAGCCTTGATACCATTAACCGTGAAAGATACAAAGAAATAACAGGTGTTGATGCTTTTGACTCTGTTATTCGTGGAATAGAGAGGGTGCTCTCTATTGATTCATTCAATCTGAAAATCAATGCTGTTCTTCTGCAGGAGACTATTGACGACCTTGATGAGTATCTCGATTTTTTCAAAGATAAGAATGTTGCTATTCGTTTTATTGAGAGAATGCCTTTTACAGAAAAGGACATGACATGTGATTTTCTTAAGGCTGATGCTCTTGTTGAAGAGTTCATGAAAAGAGGGAGTTTCAGGAGAAACGAGAAAATTGATACCACTGTTTCACTTATGTATGATTTTGATTACCAGGGCAAATATCCAATGAAGATTGGAATTATTCCTCCAATGACTCACAAGTTCTGTTCAAGGTGCAACAGGCTTCGCCTTACGTCTGACGGCAAACTTAAAACATGCCTTCTTGCCCGGGATGAGTTTGATCTCAAAACCCCTCTTAGAAATCATGAGCCTGACAGTTCTATTCAGGATATAATTCTTGCTGCAATGAAAACAAAGGGTGATGGCCATCACCTTGACTGCTATTCATCTGACGCTGGATGTTCTTCCCTCAGGGGAGTAAGGGGCATGTCAAGAACAGGGGGATGATTTTTTTTATTGGGTTGACAAAACTCATGCAGGGTGACTGAATTTTGCTTTAGCCGACTCAATAAATAAAGGAATATTGAATCCCCTGATGAGCAATGAATTCAGAACTGAGAAAGATCTTCTCGGCAAAAAGAAAATACCCTCTGACAGGTATTATGGAATACATACCCGGAGGGCCATGGAAAATTTTCCGCTTACAAACCGGCCTGTTCATCCTGAACTGGTGTCAGCCTTTGGTATTGTTAAACAGGCATGCGCTGAAACAAACAGGGCGCTTGGAGCCTGGCCTGATGAAAGAATTCCCCAGGTGATTATTCAGGCCTGTGAAGACCTTGCATCCGGCAGTCTTAATGATCATATACTGGTCGACTGCCTTCAGGGCGGGGCAGGCACATCAACCAACATGAACGTGAATGAAGTAATCGCCAACAGGGCACTCGAATACCTTGGCAAATCCCCTGGCTCATATGATATTATATCTCCCCTTGATGACATCAACCTTCACCAGTCAACTAACGATACTTATCCGACAGCTCTCAGGCTTGCATGTATAAGGCTGGTCCGCACTCTCGAGGAATCCATTGTTGCTCTTCAGGAGGCATTCCAGGCCAAGGAGAAGGAGTTTGCGCATATTGTAAAGGTTGGAAGAACCCAGTTCCAGGATGCAGTGCTTACAACTCTCGGGCGTGAGATGTCAGTCTATGGTGAAGCCTTTACAAGAGACCACTGGAGAATCTACAAGTGCGAGGAAAGACTGAGAGTGGTTAACCTCGGAGGAACTGCAATTGGAACCGGCCTTGGCGCTCCAAGAAAATATATATTCAGGGTTGTTGACGAGCTCAGGGCTCTTACAGGGATAGGTTTTGCAAGGGCGGAAAATATGGTTGAGGCAACAGCAAATGCAGATGTTTTTGTTGAGGTCTCAGGTATTCTCAAGGCATATGTTGTTACACTTCTGAAATCAGCAACTGACCTGAGAATTCTTTCATCAGGGCCGGATGCAGGCATTGGTGAGATAAGCTTGCCTGAAAGGCAGGCTGGTTCGTCCATTATGCCCGGAAAGGTTAATCCTGTTATTCCAGAGGCGGTTTCTCAGGCGGCCATGCTTTTCATGGGATACGACAGTGTTATTACAAACGCTGCATCACAGGGGAACCTGGAGCTGAACCAGTTCATGCCTTTGATTTCACACTGCCTCCTTGACGGGCTATCAGTTCTGATAAACGCAACAGATATATACAGGAAAAACTGTGTGCAGGGAATAAAGGCAAACGAGGAAAAATGCAGGGAACACGTTGAGAATTCAACGTCAGTTGCAACTGCTCTTGTGCCCTTTATGGGATATGAAGGCGTATCAAATATAATCAAAACTGCTAAAGAACAGGGTATGTCAATAAGGGAAGCTGTTCTCTCGGAAACAGTAATGACTGAAGATGAGTTCAATGAAATAATAAGCCCGGAGTCGGTTTCAAGGCTCGGATCTCCTGTAATGACTGAACACAGGGACAAAAAGATTGATGGGGGGAATCAGTGAACCAGACAACCAATAAGGGAATGAGACTTCATATAGGGCTCTTTGGAAGAAGAAATGTTGGCAAGTCGAGCCTGCTGAATGCAATCACCAGGCAGGAGGTTTCAATTGTATCTGATTTTGCAGGTACAACTACTGACCCTGTTGAAAAGCCAATGGAACTTCTGCCTCTTGGGCCTGTAGTTTTTATTGATACAGCAGGCATAGATGATGAAGGCGCTCTTGGAGAAATGCGTATTGAAAAAACCAGGAGAGCCTTTGACAGAACAGACCTTGGCATTATTGTTACAGAAGCAGGAAACTGGGGAAACTTTGAGGAACACCTGCTTGAGGAGCTTACCAACAGAAAAGTTCCTGTTGTGGTTGTATTCAATAAATCAGATAACGCATCTGCTGACGCGGAAACAGAAGAAAGACTCAAAGAACTGAATGTTAAGACTGTATCGACTGTTGCTGTGAAGCGTGAAGGTATACTTGATTTAAGGGAAGCTTTGCTAAAAAGCGTGCCTGCTGATTTTCTTAAAGATCCTGATCTTCTCGGTGATATTGTTGGCCCTGGTGAGCTTGCTGTTTTTGTAACGCCAATTGACAAGGAAGCTCCCAAGGGAAGGCTCATTCTGCCGCAGGTTCAGTCAATACGAAATATTCTCGACAATGATTCCCTGTGCATGGTTGTAAAGGAGAGGGAACTGAAGACAGCTCTTGACAGGCTGAAGGAACCTCCAAAGGTAGTGGTTACAGATTCCCAGGCTTTTCTCAAAGTGTCTGCTGACACACCCCGTGAAATAATGATGACTTCATTTTCGATTCTCTTTGCAAGAAGACAGGGTGATATTTCCGAGTTCGTGAGAGGAGCTTGCGCAATTGATACACTGAAGAGCGGAGACAATGTTCTGGTTGCAGAGGCATGCTCTCATCATCCCATTGGTGAGGATATTGGCAGGGTAAAAATTCCGAGATGGATTACCCAGTACACAGGCGGTAAAATCAATTTTCATCATGTGCAGGGCCATGATTTCCCGTCTGATCTTTCTGATTACAAGCTCGTTATTCACTGTGCTGCATGTGTATTCAACAGGCGTGAGATGCTTTCGAGAATAATGCACTGCCGTGAACAGGGAGTTCCAATAACGAATTATGGCCTTACAATTGCATACTCACTTGGCATATTTGAAAGGGCTCTGGGGCCATTCCCTTCAGCACTCGAGGTTTACAGAGAATCGTCCCTGAACTGAAGAAGGTCACCCTGAGCGGAGACCTGAAATGTACCCTCAAGTCAGACAAGAGAAGGAGATGAGGAGATAAAGAGGAGATTGTAGAGATAAAATGTTTGTTTGCGACTGATGCATTTTATTCTTTTGCGGTAGTTTCTGTTCTGCGTCATTCCTGCGAAGGCAGGAATCTCTTGGGAAGAATTTAATAAATATTTTATTATCTCTTATATCTCTCCTGTTATCCCCGTATCCCCTTACTCTTCTGTTCGTTGAAATGTGGGTACATATCAGGGCCAGTCAAAGCTAATTGTTTCGACAAGCTCAACAAGCGTTGCTGTAATATAAACTGGTTCTTTAAGGCAACGCCCCTGAGTTCACCCTGAGCCAGTCGAAGGGCCAGTCGAAGGGCCTGCTGAAGCGAATTTTTATAAAGAGGTTAACTTGCACACACTATCTGAAAACATGAATAAAGAAGATATTTTATACTGGCTGAAGGATGC
>CAZEJW010000029.1:13594-33418 GCA_964512685.1 uncultured Leptospirales bacterium
ACACACTATCTGAAAACATGAATAAAGAAGATATTTTATACTGGCTGAAGGATGCTTCTGAAAGTGAGCTTGATCTGCTCTGGCAAAAGGCTCATGAAGAGACTGTTGAATATGCCGGTAATGAGGTTCATCTCAGGGGACTCATTGAGATATCCAATCACTGCAAAAGGGGCTGCACATACTGCGGAATAAACCGGAGCATGAAGAAACTCAAAAGGTACAGGATGAGCGCGGATGAAATAATGTCCTGTGCATACAACGCTCTGGAACTTGGCTATGGAACAGTAGTTATGCAGGCCGGAGAGGATGCAGGCGTAAAAAAAGAATTCATTGAAGATATAATAAAAAGAATAAAAGATGAAACCGGCCTTGCAGTTACACTCAGCCTTGGAATGAGACCGGAAGATGAACTCACTGCATGGAAGAACGCAGGCGCTGACAGGTATCTTCTGAGGTTTGAGACCAGTGACAGGCAGCTCTTTGACACAATACACCCTGAACCCGGCAAGGATCTTCCTTCAAGGCTTGAACTGCTGCGTTCAATGAAAAGCATGGGGTATGAAACCGGAAGCGGTGTTATGATAGGAATTCCCGGCCAGAGCTGGTCATCTGTTGCAGATGATATTCTCATGTTCAGGGAACTCGACCTTGACATGATTGGCCTTGGCCCGTACCTGCCGCATCCTGAAACAGAACTCGGTCATATGGATGCAGAAATGCATAAGGCAGATGAAATAAAAAGTGATGAACTCACTGTGTGCAGGGTTCTGGCTCTTGCAAGAATTGTGTGCCCGTGGGCAAATATTCCTGCTACAACCGCACTTGAGGTTCAGTCAGGAACAGCTGGAAGAAGCCATGGACTTATGCGCGGAGCAAATGTAATAATGCCTAACCTTACTCCTGCAGAATACAGGGTGTTGTATGATATTTATCCCCACAAGGGAGACTGCATGGATCCGGTACTCTTTGATAAATATATTAAGGAACTGATTGCTTCGCTTGATAAAAAACCAGGGCAGGGTAAGGGAGGAAGGAATAGGGTAATATAGCCCGGATTGTCAGGGATTCATACATGTGGTTGTTTTTAACTTGACTATTGATTTTAATGGAGTATTTTTTAAGAGTAAAAGAAAGAATATAGCTTTTCTTAATAAATATTGAAAATTTCCTGAGATAATTATAATAAACGGAGATTAATTATGCAGATCAATATGACAGTAACTTCTGAAGAATTGATTGAGGCTGTGAGTAAAATGCCAATTGATGAAAAGGTTAAACTTTTTGAAAAAATTGAAGATGACATATTTGAGTATAAGTTCAGGCAGATACTCGACAGTCTGAAAACCGATAAGATAACCGAAGATGAAATTCTTCAGGAAGTTGAATATGTCAGATCTGAACGTTATAAAAATCGTAGTTGATACGAACCTGTGGATCAGTTTCTGTGTTGGTTCTCAGCTTTCTGTTTTAGTTGATGCAATTATAAAACGGAAAGTTACTCTCTGTTTTCTAAAGAATTGCATGATGAAATATTCGAAGTTCTTTCAAGACCAAAGTTAAAAAAAATTATAAAACAGGAAAGAGTCAAAGCCCTGCATTCTCTTTTACAAAACAGGATTAATTTTACATCAAAACTTTCCTCCTCTCCGATTATAGAATGTCGTGATCCTAAAGACAATTTTCTTCTTGATCTTGCAGTTTCTTCAAAAGCAGACTGTATTATTACAGGAGATAAAGATTTATTGGTTTTGAACCCGTTTAGAGAAATAAAAATAGTGACAGTGAAGGATTTTGAAGATTTGATAAAATAGAACTTTTATTAAATCCCTGAACCTGTTTTTTATCTTATGCGGGCTGAGGTGTAGAGACGTAGTGCGCTACGTCTCTACATGTTTGCGTGGGATTAAATAGTAATATTAACAATCTCTGACAAAATTTCCTCTATCATCGATTTATCCACATTGCGTGAAGGACTCAAGGATACTCCGTATTCATCATCGATTTTGAATTTTTCTGTATCGAATTCAATCTGTTCAGAGTCACCGGCAATGAAAGACCATCTCTTGCCGTAGATGCGTGACACCCTTATTCTGACTTCAGGATGCTTTCTGCTGAAGTCACTGCAGAAAGCATCGAAGCTGTTTTTGTTTTTATCAGTTATATTAAAAGTAGAGGTCTCTTTCGCCATTTTCAATCCTCACAAGATATTCCCTCAGTTTTTTCCTTACTTCAGGATTATGTGTTTTTTCAACCTCTTCTTCCAGGAGTTTTTCACCTATCTCTCTTGTTTCAGGAGAAGCATAATCCATGAGATATTCCTTGAAGGTGGTTATTGCATTTGGCATGCACAGGTGCTGTACTTTTCCCTTCTTGGCTATGTTCATGAAATAGTCTCCTGTCCGGCCGGCCCTGTATCCCGCAGTACAGAAAGACGTTATGTGACCTTTTGAGGCGAGCTCGCGGATGAGTGTGTCGAGATCCCGGGTGTCACCGAGAATAAACTGCTGTTTTTCGACCTCTATCTCGTTCGCGCTGTAAGCTCCTATTCCAATATTCGATCCTGCATCAAGCTGTGTACAGCCAACAGGAAAGACATCACTTCTTACCTCAGGGGTTTCTCGGGCAGTGAGAATCATGCCGGTATACGGAACCGAGAGTCTTATTGCTGTAACGAGTCTTTTGAACTGTTCATCCGAAACCCTGTACTGGGTTCTGTCATTGAAGGCAGTGTTAACTGCAGGCTCGATTCTCGGGAAGGATATTGTATGCGGGCCAACGCCCCCGAATTTATTCTCAAGGTCTATTGTGTGATAAAGAAGTCCCATTACCTCGAACTTCCAGTCTGATATTCCAAAGAGCGCGCCAATGCCCACGTCATCAACTTCAGCTTCCATTGCCCTGTGAAGAGCATACAGCCTCCACCTGTAATTGGCCTTGAGGCCCTTTGGATGAAGTTTTTTGTAGAGCTCATGACTGTAGGTTTCCTGGAAAACCTGGTATGTCCCGATACCAACTTCAGCGAGTTTTTTAAGGTCTTCTATTGACATTGGAGCAGCATTGATATTTGCTCTTCTTATTTCTCCATTGCCTACTTTTGTTTCATATGCGATTCTGAGAGTATCTGCAATATAGTCGGCAGCAGATGAGGGATGCTCTCCGTATGACATTATCAGCCTCTTGTGACCCTGCTGCACCAGTGCTTCAATTTCTTTTTTTAGTTCTTCTTCGGACAGTCTTTTTCTGCGTGATTCACTGTTCTCTGTTCGAAACCCGCAGTAGAGACAGCTGTTAACGCAGTAGTTGCTGAGATAGAGAGGGGCAAAGGTTACTATTCTTTTTCCATAGACCTTCTCTTTTATTTTTCCTCCGAGTTCAAACATTTCTTGCCAGAGGTCTTCATCCTCGCAATTGAGAAGTGCAGCTGTTTCATCCGGGTTAAGCCTTTCAAGTGAAAATGACTTATCCATGATTTCTCTTATCCTGTTTTTATCAGGATTAAGGTTGTCTGAAATCTGTTTGTTGATGAGTTCGTCATCTATAAAATCTTTACCATTATCAAGATAACGGTCTATTTCGTCCTGTTTTATTACATTGTCCATCCATTCCCTGACGGACTGTTTTTCTGCCATGTTCATACATTACCTCCGTTTTTATTGCTGACTTGTACTCACATCTTAATAAATTAAGAGAAAGGGGATATGGGGATAGCAGGAGAGATATAAGAGATAATAAAATACAAACTGCCCAAAAAGAATAAAATGCCTCAGTAAAAACAAACAATTATCTTATCTCAATAATCTCCTCTTCATCTCCTCATCCCCTTCTCTTCAAAGATTTTGGGATGCAAATCAGGTTTATATCAATGGGGTTAAAGCGGATTTATTCCACTGTCGATATCAGCAGACATGAATTGACTGCCACAGTTGATTTCAGGTAATGATGGATTATGGAAATGTTTTCATGAGGATACCTCCCTTTAACTCAGCAAACCTTGTTATCAGGATTTGATTTTTAGATCCCACAGACTCAGAATAATCCTCGTCTTCAGGATATTTGAATATTCAATTTAATTATAAGCTGTCAATATGTCAACAGTAAAAGTGCAAATTTTTATTTATGAGAATACTTAGAACAAAAGATTTTGAATCTCAGGGATTTCACTGATCCTTTCAGCCGGATATATCCCGGTCAGGCGCCCATTGTACATAACGGCTATTTTTGTGGCGAGTTTTTCAACCAGTATTTTCCTGTGTGAGGCAAATACCATTGTATGATGCAGCCCCTTTAGTATTTCAATGAGTTGAAGGCTTGACTGTTTATCGAGATTGCTGAGCGGCTCGTCAAGGATAAGGATTTCAGGTTCTCTCGCGAGAACGCCAGCCAGTGCAGCGCGCTTCATTTCTCCTGACGAGAGTTCAAGAGGGCTTCTTTCGCTGTAAGCGGAAAGTGAGAATTGTTTAAGCCATTCGCTGCATTTATTCAACCTGCTTTCACCTGAATAGTGTTCAGGTATGCTGAGAAGTATATCATTTCTGAGGTCAGGCATTATAAACTGGTAGTCAACCTGGCTGAAAAGATAGCCTATGGATTTCCTTATCTTTTTCATGTTTGCCCGGCTCCTGGGCATTCCCATTACCTCTATATTTCCTTTGCCGTCGAGAAGACCATTTATGTGAAGCAAAAGAGTAGACTTGCCGCTTCCGTTTGATCCTACAAGAGCAAGGCGTTCTCCTTTTTTAATAGAGAAAGAAACATCATTAAGCCCGGATCTTCCGTCAGGGTATGTGAAACTCAGGTTTTCAATTTTCAGTGCATCCATCAGAAACTTACTCTCTGTGATATAATGCCGGCAATGGCTGCAAGTGTAACAATCACTGATGCAGTGACAGATCTTGCTGAAACCGGGTAATTGCTGAAATCAATTTTATAGCTGTCAGGCATTCGGGAGAGAAGAACTCCCTGGTTTATTCCATACCTGCGGATTTCTCTTGTTATCAGGTTCGTTGTATAATAACGCGGCAGAAGGTATTTATCCCTGCTTCTCAGGTCTATTCTTGATTTCAGCTGCCTTACTATGTGGGTATGATCTTTTGTGAGGTTTGATACGCTTCTTGTGAGAAGCAGAAAATAGAGTCTCAAAGAAGGTGTGCGGATTTTTTCTGCCAGGCAGAGAACTCCTCCCTTTCCCATGACTGACATGCCGGCTGTAATTACATTGTAGACCAGGAATATTCTGAGGGATGTAATAACAGCTGATTCAGTATCAGCTGCAGAATCACTGATTGCTGCTGAAATAAAAACAAAAGCATTAAAGAAAACAATAAATGAAAGGATAAAGATATTTCTTTTTATTATAACTCCCGGTTTGTTTCCGGATGCAAGGTAGAGTATGAGTATGCATGAAAATGATGCTGTTGCCCATATGCTGCTGTTGTGAACAGGAAGCAGTATGAGAAGGGCTGCAGAGATAATCCCCGGGAGCGGTAATAGATGCATCAGACTGCCTCTATGAAATTCAGTCCTGTTTCATCAATATAGACTTTTACAGTGAATCCGGCTTCAGTGAGAAGTTTTCTCATTTCATCTTCAGGAGGCATTACATCCCTGCTTACAGGGCCTTCGAGTTTGCTGTGAAAGTCGTTAAGTGATTTGGAATCGGAAAGCTGAAATATATAAAGCCTGCCGTTTTCACTGAGGAGTTTCTTCATCCTGCCAAGAGCCTTTTGCCGGTTTTCAATATGCGGGAAAACCGCGAAAGCGACTATCACGTCAAATGAATTATCCTCCAGATTTACCTCTTCGAGAATGCCAGGCATGAATGTAGCATTTTCGAGTGACGCGAATTTCTTTGCTGCAGTATTTACCATCTCAGGTGCAGCGTCTATTGCTGTTATTTTACCATTGGGGCCTGTTTTTTTTGCAATGAATGGTATTACAATTCCATTGCCGCAGCCAACGTCAAGAACCCTGTCTCCTTCATTGATGCTGATTCTTTCAAAGGTTTTTTCGATTCTTGATTTTCTGTCATCGTCATTTCCTACTTCTTCGTCCCAGTTTGGGCCAAGTTTATTGAAATATTCTATTTTATCGCTGTAAGAAATTTCGGCTGTTGTCATGTTATTCTCCATGTGTTGAATTTTCTGATAGTTCATACGGGCGCAGTGTCTGCTGTGCAAGAATTTTCCCGAGTAAGGGAATAGCTGCAGGAACCGCAGTAAGGAGTATTACAATTCCGGGAAGGCTCTTCAGGAGGTCGTAGAGCGAGTATGCAGGCCCGTGAATCTGAAACAGTGGCATCATATAACTGTAGATTATCCATATAAGTGCTCTGTCAAAAAGAACAGCGATTATCATTATGGCAATTGCCGGCATGGCTGTTCTGTGCCTGATCGTTGAAATCAGCATGCAGAAGAGTGCAAGTTCTGCCATCATTACAAAAGCAACAGGCGGATAGAACGGGGGCATGCCTGTGAGCAGCGCTGATACAAGTGGGGTTGTGAAGCCAATAATGAATGCATTCAGGGGAGACAGAAAAAAAGCTCCTATTGCAAGAGGAAGGAACATTGGCAGAAAAACTGATCCAAGTCCCAGCAGGTGAAAGAGTATTGGTATTGCTATGCCCAGGCCTGTAAAGACAGCCATGAGCAGGGTGTTTTTTATTCTGAGTGAATGATGCATGTTTACTCCTGTAACCCTGTACTGTAACAACAATGATTAATTCGTGTTATTTATGTCAAGTCATGTTTTCTAAAATAGTAACACCGGTGGTGTGTTTTATGCAAACAAAAGGTTCTTTTAGTGGAACAATGAGACAGTGCGTTTATGAAGCCGGTAGCATTTTTATTAGATTCGTGTTATTTGTTCTTGACAGTTTTTTCACAATTTCCTGTTAGTCATAAGTTCAGGGGGATATTTATCTGTGTAAATATTCTCTATTGAAAACTAACAGTTCAGGGAGGAATCCTTAAATGAAAAGATTTACAGTGGCTGTGACTGTTTTCTTTCTGATTTCTTTACAGTGCATGCTTTTTTCTCAGGAAAATGCTGAGAAAAATGACACAGTGAAAACATCAGAGAAGGTTTTTACCATTGGTGAAGTTCTGGTAAAAGACAGGAAAATAACTCCGGGTGTAACATCTGTTATATCAGGAAAAGAGGTGGAACAATCCAGTAAGGGCGATCTCATCAATGTGATAAATGAAAAGGTGCCAAGCTTTTATACAGGAAACAACCGTGTTATGGGATTTGGTGTTGCTGACAGCGGAGCAGCATCCATGAGCATCAGGGGTATTGGTGTTTCAGGATGGGGAGGCCAGACAGGCAGCGGTCCGTCAACAGGATTGCCGATTCTCATCAATGGTATGGATACAACAATGATGATCAATAATCATCCTGTTGCTGATATTTTTACAATGAAGAATATTGACCGCATTGAAGTTCTTCACGGACCTCAGCCTGTTCTCTACGGGTCAAGTGCCATGGGCGGTATTATCAATATTATTACAAAACGTAAAAGCACAGAAGGTACTGCAACAAAGATAACCGCGTCATATGGAACCGACAATACAACAGACGATTCTGTTCAGCATTTTGGCAAGTTCGGCAGTTTTGACTATGGAGTAACATACAACTTCCGTTATACTGATGGTGATCGTGAACAGAAATTTGCAGGTACCACATATGATTCCAGGTATATGAATAACAGCGGAACCATGCATATGGGATATGCCCTTAACAAAAACTGGTATTTCGGATTAGACGGTTACATAATGAGGCTGAATATCAATGATCCGGGCCCGGAGGGAATCAATTCTGTTTTTCTTGATAATCATGATATTGAAAATTTTATCATGACCCGTGGCGGAACAGTAATCCAGGTTGGAAATAACTTTGACAGGCTTGAAGGATCTCTCCAGCTCTACTGGAACAGGGGACATCATGAATCAGAGCTTCCTGTACAGGATGATGCACAGAAGTATAATTCTGATGATCACATGTATGGAGCCAAACTCAAGGAGAGCATTAAAATCCTTAAAGACAATACTCTTACTGTTGGCGCAGAGGCCAGAAGATATGGCGGTAAATCAGAGAATAAACTTAACGGTGATGTATATACTGATGATAAATATATCAATGAACAGTCCCTTTTTGCATTGGATGAACACAGGTTTTTAAACAAAGTGCTCATTCTTTCTGCCGGCGGACGTTATACTCATAATTCAGAATATGGCCACTATGGATCATGGCAGGCTGGTGCAATAGTCAACCCAACAGACAGTACTAAAATTCATGCAAGAGGCGCGCGTGGTTTTAAACTTCCTGACATCATTCAGATCTATAACAAATGGTGGTCTGGAGATAAAACAATCGATGAGAGCGATACTGATCTTGATCCTGAAACATATACATGTATAGAGCTCGGTGTTGAACAGTCTCTTTTTGAAAAACTCATTGTGAGCGTTACAGGATACAGGATCTATTCGAAAAATAAATTCGTGCGTGAAATTGGCATGGGATTTACAGAATGGAGAAATGCAGATGATTTTGATTATAATGGTCTTGAATTCAACCTGCAGTACAATCCTGTTAAGATGATTGGCCTTTCAGCAGGATACTCATTCATTGACAATGAACAGAATGGCAAAACCATACCATATGCTCCAAAGCACAAGCTCATTGCAGGAATTTCTTTTGAAAAATACGGTCTGTATGCATCAGTCAATGGAGAGTATGTTGCAGATGTATATGCAAACGAAGAGGAAAATACTTTCAAGATGATGGGGACATCATATACAGTTGAGCATAAAAAACTTGATAACTACTTTGTTCTCAATGCAAAGATCAGTTACAGCTTTCTTGAAAGATACAAAGTGTTCATGAATTTTAACAATATAACAAACAGGGATTATTCAACTGTCTCATACTATCTGGGACCTGATGTTCCGGGTTTCAGTCAGCCTGTTGAAGACGGAACCAACCGTTTCTATGACTATCCAATGCCTGGCTTCTCAATGCAGGGAGGAATCTCAGCAGAGTTCTAACAGGCAAAAAATCTTGAATTAAACTCATTTCAGTATTATCATTCTTGTAATGTTATGCGTTTTGATCCGGGGCTGTATAATTACAGGCCCGGTTTAACCCGAACTGCAGCATTACAGAATGATAATCATATGAGAAAAATCCTCTATATTGATGATGAAGAGCTTCTTAGACGAACATTTTCAACATACCTAAAAAAACGGGGCTATGAAGTTTTTACCGCCTCTGACGGCCAGGAAGGACTGGCTTCATATGAAAAACATAATCCTGACCTTGTAATCATTGACCTCATTCTCCCCAAAATAAACGGTCAGGAACTAATCAAAATGATGCATGAAAGATCTCCTGATCTCCCACTTATTGGTATATCAGGAACCGGTGAAATCGAAGATGTGATTGAAGCACTCAAGTCCGGAGCATGGGACTATCTTACAAAACCTGTTGTGAACTTTGAGCTTCTGGATTCTGCTATTGAAAACTGTTTTGAAAAGGCTGATCTCCTGAATGAAAACAGGGAATACAGGGAAACCCTTGAGAAAAAGGTAGATGAGAAAACATGTGAATTAAAAAAAATAAACGAGAAACTGCTGAGTGAAATCAGTGAAAAAGAAGACGCCTGGAACATGATGAAGAAGCAGAATGAAGAGCTTTCAAGAACCAGGGGGGAACTGATAAAAAGCAGGTCAGAGCTAATTCAGATAATTCAGGGAAATCCGATTCCAACTTTTGTAATTGATAGAAATCACAGGGTCATTCAGTGGAACAAAGCATGTGAAATTATAACTGGTATAACAGCATCAAAGATAATTGGTTCAAGCAAACAATGGAAGGTTTTTTATGTCAACCAACGGCCTCTTATGGCAGACCTTGTTGTGGACGAAAAGTTTAATGAACTTAAGCTTTACTATTCTCACTGGAGAAAATCTGAACATATAAAGGGCACGTATGAAGGAGAAGGATTCTTCCCTAAATTCAAACCTGAAGGCAGGTGGTTCTTCTTCACAGTGACACCGATTTATGATGATGAAAAAAAGGTTGTTGCTGCACTGGAAACCTTTCAGGACATAACAGAACGCAAACAAACTGAATCTGAACTCAAGAAGTTAAATGAAACCCTTGAACAGAGAGTGAAAGAAAGAACAAATGAACTGGAAAAAATAAATATTGAACTTGAGAAGGCAAGGGATTCGGCGAATTCCGCTGCACGAACAAAAAGTGAATTTCTTGCAAATATGAGTCATGAAATACGTACTCCTCTTAACGGGGTTATTGCAGCAGCTGATCTGGCCCTTGAGGAGGATGTTCCACCAAAAGTGAATCACTATCTTGAAATAATAACATCATCGGGAAAAACTCTTCTCGGAATAATAAACGATATCCTTGATTTCTCAAAGATAGAGGCCGGAAAACTGAGCATTGAAACAGCTTCGTTTTGCCTTCATGAAATTGTTGACACAACTGTGAGTCCTTTCCTCTCAAGGATAATCGAGAAGGATATTGAGTTTCTCATAGATATAGATCCTCTTGTTTCCGGAAACTATCTGGGTGATCCGCTGCGTATTATGCAGATACTGAATAATCTTATCAGTAATTCTGTAAAGTTCATGGACAAACCCGGGCTTATTCTTCTTCAGATTGAAAAAACAAACAGAGTTTTTGCTGACAACAGGATCGAACTCAGGTTCAGGGTTAAGGATACTGGCCCGGGGATGGAACCCGGTCAGATAAAGAACCTCTTCACTCCTTTTGTTCAGGGGGATTCTTCCACAACAAGAAAATTCGGCGGAACCGGATTGGGCTTGTCCATAACAAAGCAGCTCGTGAATATGATGAGAGGTGAAATCAAAGCAGACAGTGTTCCGGGAGAATATACTGAGTTTGAATTTACTATTATTCTTAAATCTCAGGGGGAAGAAACAGATAATATTTTCCCTGAACAGCTTCATGAACTTGACGTGTTGATAGTTGATGACAGACCCGAAAGCAGAGAACTGCTGAGTAAGATATGTCGATCTTTTGGCTATATCACGGAGACGGTATCTTCAGGAAACGAGGCAGTAAAAATTATCAGTGAAAGGGTAACCACTGGCAGGGGAGTGGATATAATATTCATTGACTGGAAGATGATGGGAATGGATGGTATTGAAACAGCCCGTGTTATACGAAATATTGTTGAAGCTCCTGTTCCCGTGATACTTGTTTCTGCATATACTGCTCCGGAAGATGTTCTCAAAGATTACAGTGACTTGATAGATGCAGTCATAACCAAACCTTTTCACTCTTCCACAATATTCAATACTATCGTGAATGTTTTCAGTAAAAATAAGGAACAAACAAGGAAGCATATCGCTAACAGGTATAATGGATATAGCGAACTTATCCCTTTTGTTAAAGGACTTGACGTTCTTGTTGCTGAAGACAATCCGGTCAACCAGGATATTATAGCCTCAATCTTCGATAAGGCGGGTATAAATGCGGATTTTGTCAATAATGGCAAAGATGCTGTTTTCAGGGTTTTTGAGAAAAATTATGATGCTGTGCTTATGGATATACAGATGCCTGTAATGGATGGATATGAAGCAACGAGTGTAATAAGAGAGAATCCTGTTTATAAAAATCTTCCTGTTATTGCTATGACCGCACATGCCCTTAGCGGTGACAGGGAGAAATGTATTGCAGCAGGTATGACTGAATATGTCTCAAAACCAATTGATCAGTACCTTCTTTTTAAAGCCTTGGTTAAATGTTCCGGGAGAGTTCATACAGAGAGCCAGTATTACAGTAAACAAAATCACTTGAATGATGACAGGGTTTTGCCTGATGAATTGCCTGGAATCAATATTTGTAGTGCGCTGAAAAGATTGAATATCAGCAAACTGTCATATAAGGGGATTCTCATAAGGTTTCTAAATAATAATTTTTCTATCAGTTCGGATTTAAACTTTGCCTTTGAATGCAAAGACTGGCCCACTCTTGGAAGTCTTGCTCATGGCTTAAAAGGAAGCGCTGGAAGTATTGGCGCTGAAGATCTTGCACTGAGTGCCTTAAAAATGGAAGCTGCTTCAATGAAAGGAGTAAATGGTGATCCGATAACTACGCCCGATCGTTCCCTGCTCGATAATCTTTTGTCTGATTTGTCCGCTGTGCTTTCTTCAATAAGTCAAATTGCTGAGGAAAATAAAAAAATAAGAAATGAGGATGATGCTCTTGAAAAAATAACTCCGGAAATTTTGAAGGAATTGTTTGCGTCGCTGAAAAAAGCTGATCCATTGCATATTGAACAGGTACTGGAAAAGGCTGTCAATTGTGCAGGGGAGAGCAATATCTCAGAAATCAGAAATTATATTGAAAATTACGATTATGAAGAAGCAGAAAAGCTGCTGAAAGATATTTTGAAGAGAAAAAATATCATTATTGAATGACGGAGGATGAAATGAACAAAGATACTAACGCCGGGCATATCCTGATCGTAGATGATAATTCTACCAATATTGATATACTTGTTCATACCCTCAGGGATAAATATCAGATAGGCATTGCCAAAAACGGGAAAAAGGCTCTGGAGTATGCATTCAACTATAATCCCGGTCTTATACTTCTGGATATCATGATGCCGGACATGGATGGATATGAGGTATGTAAAAGACTTAAAGAAGATGAAAGGACTCGTGATATTGCAGTTATTTTCATTTCTGCAATGAATGATGTTTCAGATAAAACAAAGGGTTTTGAACTTGGGGCTGTTGATTTTATCACCAAGCCTTTCAATTCTGCCGAGGTCAATGCAAGAGTTAAAACACATCTGTCTATTATCTCCATGCAGGAGGAGCTGAGCAACAGAAATATTATTCTCGAAAAGAAAGTTGCTGAAAAGACAAAACTTATCAATCAGATCCTTGATTCAACAATAATGGTCATGGCCCGTATGGCAGAGAGCACTGATCCTTATACTGCCGGTCATCAGGCGAGGGTGTCAAAACTTGCTTTTTTGATCGCCAGACATATGGGTCTGGATTCGAATAAAAGTGATGCAATAAGAACTGCCGGTCTTCTTCATGATATTGGGAAAATCAGAATTCCTGTGAGTGTACTGAGCCGACCTGGGGTGCTTCTGGATGAAGAGTTCGATCTCATAAGAGTTCATCCTGTCGTAAGCTATGAGCTTTTGAGTAAAATACCTTTCCCGGGTAACGTTGCACGAATTGCTTATGAACACCACGAAAGACTCGACGGATCAGGTTATCCTCTTGGAATTTCAGGTGATGAGATACTACCCGAGTCGAAAATTGTGTCTGTTGCTGATGTAATGGAAGCGATGAGTTCGCACAGGCCTTACCGTCCGGCAAAAGGAGATAAAGCAGCCCTGGATGAACTTGTGAAACACAGCGGAATCTGGTATGACCCTGAAGTTGTAAAGGTCTGTGTTAGTATCTATGAGAATGATAAATTCACCTTCAGCGGCTGATTTAAATTACCCCTCTTCTTTTGGCCATTGCAATCATCTGCTGAACTCCGTTTTCAGGCGGCAGTTTTTTTTCTGTTTTTTCCACAAGAAAGAGCGCGTCTGACGGACAGGTTGTTACACAGAGTCCGCATCCAATACATCTTCCATCTTCTATAATGGCAATGTTTTCTGGTATGGATATGGCATCCATCTGGCAGCGGTCAATGCATATTCCGCATCCGCTGCAGTCTTCAGGTTTAATATCCGCATAGTGATTGGAGAAAACAAGGTCAGCAGGCCTTTCATGTGACTTGATGGAATTCAGTATTCCACAGCAGCAGCCACAGCAGTTGCACATGCCGTCTGGATTCTGTGACGTTGATGGTTGTGTTACCATGTCTGCATCCTGAGCATTTTTCAAAATTTTTACAGCTTCATTATAGTCAATTTCTCTTCCAAGTTTATTCTCTATGTAATAGCGGGCCATGGAACCAAACATGAAACATGATTCAAGAGGTTTTTCGCAGCCTTCATTCATTACCTGTTTATGTTTTCTGCATATGCAGTCAGCAACTGCAATGAGTTTTGCGTTTTCTAAAATGCTGCATGCGTCTTCGAATGATGCAACATGGTGTTCCATCTCCAGGGACTGATTCACCGGTACAACTCTCAGAAAGGATTCTGTGCTTTTTGCAATCCTTTCACTCATTGCCTCCTGGTAATATTTCTCCCATAAAACTGAAAGTTCAGGAGTCAGGCGTTTTATCTGAAATTCAAGAAGCCCGTGCATGAATGGTATTGCACTATAGCGGATCATGTCTTTCTTTGTGCTTTTAAAAAGCAGACCTCTTTGAACCATATCTTCGAGCCTGTCTGTAATGTCCTGTTCGCTCATGCCTGCCTTTTCTGCTATTGCATCTGCCTTTTCGAGTTTTGGAGACAGCAGCAAAAATATGCGCGCGTCTTCTTCTGAAAAGAGTTTTTTCAGGATTTCAAGCTCTGTGCCTGTCTCACTTTCAGGGAAACCAAAGGAGTATGTTTCAAGTCTTTCCTGGAGCTGTTTGTATATATCAGGCATGGTTCTTCTCCTTCTGGGTGGAATGTTATGGCTGTTTCTGTATAATCAATAAAGAATAATTTTTACAACCTGTTTTTTTATATAATGAAGTTCAGGAATAAACATTGATTGTTAAATAAAATATTCTTGACTGTAGCAGAATAATTGCACTTTAAATGGGACGTTTCATTTAATAATTATCCAAATTGTATAAATAAACCAGATTCTCGTTAAATAAAAGTATGGGAATTTTCAGGAATAACATGAAAACAGAGAATGAAAAAAGCGGAAAAACCAGACGTCAGCTGCAGGCCGAGATTACACGTGAAAAGATTTACAGTGTAGCCTTTCGTCTGATGACAGAAAAGGGTTTTGAAAATATAACCATTGATGAGATCTGTCGTGAATCTGGTGTGGCCAAAGGTTCCTTCTATAATCATTTTAAATCAAAAGACGATATAGTCATTGAAATCTACAAGATTGTTGATGAAGAGTATTCAGCTCAGGTTTATACTCTCCCTGAAGACCTTAACAGTATAGAAAAAATTATCATGACAGTAGGATTTCAGGCAACGTTTGCCAATGCGAGGGGTGTCAGGTTCGTTCGCCAGATATACAAGAGCCAGCTTGAATCCGGAACAGATTTTTTTATATCTGAAGATCGACCCTATTTCAGGATCCTTCGTGAAATAATCGAAGTGGGAATGAAGAGGGGAGAAATCAATGATTCATTGTCTGCAGAGGAACTGACGAGATGGATTATCAGTTTTTCCCGTGGCATTACATATGACTGGTGCCTTCATGATGGCAATTATAGTATTGAAGAAGTTATGCAAAGAACTTTCAGAACTATCCTCTCTGGTTTTAAAATCACACCAAAAGATACCCCTTAAGTAAGATTTTGGCTTCAGAGTACTGTTTTTTATTCCGAACAGCATATGTTTTAGAAAAAAATGTTTGAGAAATGGTATTTGTTCTTGAAAGAGATTTTTGTTCTTATTACTGTGACCGAAGTCACTGACCGTGGTCACTGTTAAACTGAAGGAGTTTCTTTATAAGAATAATAATTTCATTCCAGAGGAGGATTATATGCAGCCATTTGGATTCCAGTATCAACTGACGTTAAGGATGTTTCTTGAACATGGTGTTAACTATGCTCCAAACCAGATTATCAAATACAGAGATGATTTTGAGTATACCTATACAGAACATCTTTCAAGGGTAAAAAAACTGTCGAATGCACTCAAAACACTTGGTGTAAAGGCGGGAGATGCAGTAGGGATGCTTGAGTGGGATACTTACAGGTACCTGGAGGCTCACTGGGCTATTCCCCTTTATGGCTGCATGTTCCATACTGTGAATGTGAGAATGTCTCCTGAGCAGATAGTATATTGTATAAATGACGCAAAGGATGAAGTTCTCTTTGTAGGAGAAGAATTTATCCCCCTTGTTGAAAGCATGAAAGATGAAATCCCCACAGTTAAAACTTTCGTGCTCATGACAGACAATAAAGATGGCAAACTGCCTGAAACCAGCCTGCCCAATACAATCGGATACGAAGAGCTTCTTGCAGGGGAGAATGATGATTATGAATTCCCGGAAATTTCCGAGAATTCAAAAGCTGCTCTTTGCTACACTTCCGGTACAACCGGGAATCCCAAGGGAGTTGTTTTTACTCACAGAGAACTTGTAATGCATGCTATTGCAGTATGTATTCAATGGGGAGTTTTCCCTCCGGTTAAATTCCAGGCAGGCCAGACATATATGCCTTTGACTCCGCTTTTTCATGTGCAGGGGTGGGGAGTACCATACTTTGCTTTTATGATGGGATGCAGGTATATTCTTCCCGGAAGGTATGAGCCGGATAAGATTCTCCGCTGGCTTCACGAGGAAAAGGTGGACGTTAGTCACTGTGTTACCACAATTCTTCACATGCTTGTTTTTCATCCTGATGCGGAAAAATATGACCTCAGTAACTGGAGGGTCGCTCTTGGCGGAGCAAAGGAAACCAGGCAGCTTGCAGAACAGGCCTGGAAGCTGGGAATAAAAACAATATCATGTTATGGGATGACTGAAACCTGCCCTGCAATGACACTTGGCCAGCCGCAGGTTGATAAGTCGGATATTCCTTTTGATGATCAGATTGATTATGTTATAAGAAGCGGTATTCCATGGGTTTTTTCCAGGAGAAGAGTGGTGGATGGTGAAATGAATGAAGTGCCGCATGACGGAAAGACTGTTGGCGCAATTCAGGTGAGGACTCCGTGGTGTACTCATGAATATCTCAATGATCCTGAGAATACTGAAAAATTATGGGCTAATGACTGGCTTAATACAGGCGATGTGGGATTTGTTGACCCTGAGGGATATCTTATGGTAACAGACAGGGTTAAGGATGCAATAAAATCCGGAGGGGAATGGATTTCAACCCTGGTGCTGGAAGATGCCGTTAGTATGCATCCTGCTGTACTTGAATGTGCTGCTATTGGAATCCCTGATGATAAATGGGATGAGAGGCCCTGCGCGTGTATTGTGCTCAAGCCGGACGAGAAAGCAACTGTTGAGGATATCAGGACACATATGATTCAGTACGCAGAGCAGGGGAAAATAGAAAAATGGTGGATTCCTGACGCGGAAAACGGTTACCAGTTTCTTGATGAAATTCCGCATAACTTTATAGGTAAAATAGATAAGGTTAAACTGCGCGAGATTATCAGTGAAAAGCTGAGTAAATCATAATACTGTCATAACTCTTGACTAACCTTCTGTTTTAAAATATACTCGACCGTTGAATATGTCAGCGGTCGTTTTTTTATGGATATTTATCAGCTTTTAAAGAACTGGCAGGGATATGAAAAAAATATATATTGGCACATCCGGCTGGAGTTATGATCACTGGAAAGAAGTATTCTATCCCGGCGGTGTTTCCAAAACAAAATGGCTTTCTTTTTATGCTGAACATTTTAATTCTGTTGAAGTGAATATGACTTTTTACAGAACTCCATCTGAAAAGGCAATGGCAGGGTGGATGGAAAAGACTCCTGATGATTTTGCCTTTACTCTCAAGGCTCCGAGAATCCTCACGCATATTAAACGCTTTCATGATATTGATGATTCTCTTGGTAAGTTTTATGATACTGTTTCGTTCATGAAAGAAAAAACAGCCTGTATTCTCTTTCAGATGCCTCCTTCTTTTCATATGTCATCAGAAAACATGACGAGACTCGAACATGTACTTGAGATATCTGAAACTGATTGTGACCTGGCTTTTGAGTTCAGGGACAGTTCCTGGTGGCATGAGGATGTTTATGGGATTCTTGAGGGCAGGGGAGTGTTCTGTTCTGTTTACGGTTTTGATATGCCTGATGATCTTATTGTCTCTTCAAAAAGAATTTATGCACGATTTCATGGAGAGGATTATTCTGCCTGTTATACTGAATCCTTTTTATCTGATTTTGCTTCACATGTAAAAGGTATTGACAAAAAGAATAATCCGGTTTCAGGATATTTTTATTTTAATAATGATGCACTTGGCTATTCTGTACAAAATGCTCTTGATTTAAAGAATAATCTTAATCTTTGATCAGTGTTTATTCGTAAACTTTATTGCAGAAGAAAAATTCTATTGTTCCCGCCGCCGAAGACGGCGGGAACAATTATATTTTTTCATTTGCGTCAAAAAGTATTTTCAGGAATAAATACTGATTTTTGATTCATTACTGTAAAATGAAGGAGTTGTGCAATGAATATTGAAATTTCTTTTACGGGCAGTGAAGTCATGAGACTTCTTAATCATGCTGATACTGTGCTTCATGCAGGTCACTGGGGAAGCAGTGATATTGTAATCCCTGAACAACAGACTTTGCTGGCTAATATAAAAGAATCAAACGGCAGGCTTGATCTGAATTTTTTTTATACAAAAATGCTCGTTGACTGGTTATATGAAGGTACTTATGAAGGAACCACTTTTTTGCCTGAGGATATATCTATTATTGGGAAGCTCTGCACATCAACTGATAGATTTATTGCTGGTTTGAAGAGCGATTCATATGAGATAAAATCTGCTGAAAGACTGTTGTTGTTTTTGAAGTCTTTACTTGAAAAAGCGGGTTGATTTACGAAAGATCTCTGCCTTTGCCTGAGTCAGTGATATCAATAAGCTCTCTGGGGAAGGGATTCATGATACTCTGATCGAGAATGTATTTCTCATTGAATCTGATTGCCCATGATTCTATAATTCTCAAAACCGCACTTAACGGTATTCTTTCATCCCTGTATTCTTCAATGGAATTTAAAAAAAAGGACTTTTCATTCTCTGACAGTTTATCATTCATTCCTCCGTACATATGCTGCAGTATATTTATCCATGATCCCGTTCCAGGATTTTTAACAGTAGCCCTGAAAAGCAATTCCCTGTATTTGTCAAAAATTTCAGCTTCATTGTTTTTATTGTGAGATGCAACCAGTTTTCCCATTTCACGTAAGGCAGACTGATTCATTGCCATATACAGGTATTTATTGTTTGAGTGAAATTCAACCAGGTTTTTAAATATTTTTTCCCGATAAATGCTCCTGAATCCAGCAAGAAGAAATACCTTTGTGAAAAAATTTTCCCTTATGAAAAAATTGTTCAGTCTTCCCTCGTCCTCTACCGGGAGGTTATTGAATTCATTGCTCACTATTTCAGCAAAGAACCCTTTGCCTTTTCGTGTTCCTGCACCAGGATCGTACCCTGAATATATTTTGACATTTGATGGCCCGCATGAAGGGGACCGGTATTTAAGTATGGCACCGTCAATATCACCAAGGCCTTTGATAAATTCATTACAAAAAGAATTCATTTCAGCTGTTACATCCTTCCCGGTGGAAGGCTGATACAGTTTGAGATCACCTGACTCATCAATCAGTCTCACAGGATTTCTTGGTATCCCAAGTCCGATTTCTGCTTCAGGACAAACAGCAATGAAATTAACATGCGGCTCGAGTTTTTTTATCCAGGGATCATTTATAATATCCCCATTGTATCTGCATCTTTCAAATCCAAGGCATTTGCTGACAAGGATATCCGGCTTTGGGTAAATTTTCATTGTATTTACCATCCCAGTTATTTTAAAGCTGTGTCAGCTTTGCCTTTATTTTATCACAGGAACGGGATTTAAAGCTTGAAAAAATTTATTTTTTCTTTCATCTCCTCTGCCATAACCAGAAGGTTTTCAGAACTCGCTGCCATTTCTTCTGCTCCACCTGCACTTTGCTGAGTCAGGTCATTTATGTTGACAATTGA
>CAZEJW010000030.1:0-33153 GCA_964512685.1 uncultured Leptospirales bacterium
GAGACAAGGGTTCACCTCTCTTCAGTATGGCAGCACCCGTCATTTTTCGGAGCCTACCTTCCTGAAAAAAGAACAATAGACGAAAGTGGATTTCAGGCAGACTGGAAAGTGTCATATTTCGGCAGAAACTTTCCGCAGCAGTGGACAGAAGGCAGCAATCCCGGAGAAGGCAGAATGCAAAACATGTCCTTTGGAGTTAAGATGTACATGCCTGTTGATTTTTACCAGAAGTGTGTAAGGGCGGTAAAATACGGTATGCTCTTCATTGCACTTACCTTTCTCTGTTTCTTTCTTTTTGAGGTATTCAATGACTTCTCGATTCACCCGCTTCAGTATATTATGATAGGATGTGCAATGGTAATATTCTACCTGCTATTTGTGTCAATTTCAGAACACACCAATTTTACATTCTCTTATCTTATATCTTCAGTATCAGTAATAGCTCTCATAACGGGCTACAGTATAAAGGTTCTCAAGAACCGATCGAGAGGGTTTATAATGGCGGGTATCCTCGCTCTGTTATATGCAATCCTGTATGTTCTTCTGCAAAACGAGGACTATTCCCTGTTCCTCGGATCACTGCTTCTCTTCTCTGTTCTCGGTACAGTGATGTACATAACGCGAAACATAGACTGGTATGAGATAGGTAAAAAAGGCAAAGAAGTTCAAAAGGGGGATGAAGAAGCCGCAGAACAGTAAATCCTCTGCCGCATGGAGCCTTTTCACCATGCGGCAAGTCTCCTCCGGCTTCGTGTAAAGGAATCCACCCACAGACTATGTCATAAATCCCCCGGTTTATTGAAAGCTGAAAAATTGCTAAATTAAAACATGTATCCTGAAGGCTTAAGCCCTGCTCAGCACAGGCAGCAGGCGTTGCTGTTAATAATGCTTCGACAAGCTCAGCAGGCGTTGCTGTTAATAATATTTTTTCCAGGCAACGCCGCCTGAGCCTGCCGAAGGCAATTCCAGGCAACGCCGCCTGAGCCTGTCGAAGGCAATTCCAGGGCAACGCCGCCTGAATTCAGACTGAGTCTCGTCGAAGGCTCAAAACAACTAACGGAGGAAACCATGAATGCTATTATACTCAACGGCAGCGCAAGAGGTGAAAAGGGACTTACCGCCAAACTTGCAGATTCATTCAGACAGGGACTTATTGAAGGCGGAGCAAAAGCAAGTGTTTTCAATATTAAAAAAATGGACATATCTCCGTGCAGGGGATGCCTCAGCTGTATGCACAAAACATGTGGTGAATGTATAATAAAAGATGACATGCAAATTCTGTACAGGGCAATGCAGTCAAGTGAGCTCATGGTAGTGGCAACACCGGTGTATACTGACAACATGAGCGCGCAGATGAAAACCGTTATTGACAGGTGTATGTGCTGCATGAGCCCCTTCCTGAGAAAGGATTCAGAAGGCAGAGTTCGTCATGAATACAACTGGAGAATGCCTAAAAATTTTTTCCTTATAAGCACATGCGCGTTTCCCGAACCTGAAACTTTCAGACCACTGGTTATGACATATTGGGCACAGGTAGATAATTTCTCTTCAGCATCAGCAGGAGAAATATGCATACCCGGATCACTGGCACTGATCACCCGGCCGTCACTTCTTGAAGACAGACTTGAACTCATAAAGCAATGCGGCAGAACAGTTGCATCAGGGAATACGCCTGATGAAAACATGCTGAAAGAACTCAACTCTCCTCTGGTCTCAACAGAGGAATACCTTGAGGTATGCAAAAAATACGAAGACTGGTGCAGAAAAAACATGAGCACATGAAAAAAGGATGCCTTCGCAGGCATCCTTTTTTAGAAGGGGTGCAACATGGAAATTGTTTGTTGATTGGAGGATTTATGCTTTATCTGTTATAACCGGAAGTATATTTTCAGCAGAAGGTATAATGAGTCCTCTGCCTTCCAGATTACTTACATATGATGCTGCGTCGTTTGTATAGAGAAACCCGAGTTTTTCTGTTTTCTCTTTTGAAAAGGATGATACGAGAGTAACCTCGAACCTTGTTAGAATATCTACAACACGGTATGCGACATACACACCCATGTTGAAATCCTCGACCAGTTTTTTACCAATGGCCGATGGATTGCCTTTATATTTTATCAGGATATCCTCGAACATGTCACTGCCGACTCCTTCCCTTGATTCAGCAAAGAAAAGTATTTTTCCGCCCTCTTTGAGAACATTGTATGTATTAAAAAGAGCCTTGGTTGACTGATACAGCTGGCCGTCTTTTCTGTGCCCGCCTGCAGAGATAATGGCAAAGTCAGCAGGTTCACTGATCTCAACGCATCCCGCCCTGTTGACCTCGAGGCATCCCTTTTCGAAAACCTCTTTCCAGTCACCGACTTCTGCATGGAAGATATCACCCCTGCCATTTGCAGCAACAGCAGCGAGACAGGATGTCTTGTCAGCAAGAAACATTGAAGCAGCTTCAGTCATATCCATATGAACCGGATTCTCTTCCAGGTTTCCCTGATAGACATTCGGATGAGGACTGCCGTCTTTAAGCAATGCAAGAGAATGATTCTGCTGTATTGTGTCATAGCCGGCTATCCCCGGAAGGATATATTTCCTGCCGCCACCGAATCCTGCAATAAGGTGATGAAGAAGTCCTCCGAAAAGAATTATATGATCTGCTTCACAGGCTTCCTTTGTAATGTAGAGTTCAGTTCCGAAAGATGTTTTTCCAACAAGGGTCAGTCTGTCATAATTTTTGTTGGCCGAATTGAGCACTCTGACTCTTGATGATGTACCCTCTCCAACGAGAGAAGGAAACATTTCGTCTGGCGCATCTCCATGCGTGCCAAGTGCTATTATTACAACAATATTATCCTTACGAGCTCCAAGCTCGAGAAGAGCATCAACTATAACCGGCACCAGAAGATCTCCCCTGGCCCAAAGTCTTGTATGATCCGGCACCACTATTGCCACTTTTTTTTCTTTAATATCCGAAGGAGTGGTTTTTTTTATTCCTGTACTTACAACATTCTTGAGTTTTTCAATATCAAGAGGTTCGATATCAGGCCCGTCCAGAACACCGAATACCCTTTCATCAGATATTTCGAGCTCAACAATGTCTTTTCCGAGTTCCATTTCAAAATTCATATTACCTCTCTCTCTGCGTTCAGGGTGAGTGCTGCGGAGTATTGGGGGGCAATTCTCCGCAGCATCAATAATAAAAAGCAGAGTTTATAACGATTATAAAGGAAATATATATTAAATTGAGAATAAAAAGTAATGGGTGGATATCCTTAAAAGTATGTAGTTAAATCCCCTTACACTATATGGTCAATCGACTACAAACTCAACGGGAAAAGCTCTGTTATCCGGCCTCAGGCGTGTGGGAATATTCACCCACATACATCTCAGTAAATACACCTATTTAAATCAAACCTCTTTTCAGTAACTTTTATTTCAGTACATCCATGATGAAGAGGATTAAATACAAATTATTCTCTGCTTTCCTGGATTCTACAAAAACTGTAAGTGATTAAATATTAAGGAGAGGCTTATGTTTAAAAGACTAACATCCCTCACAGCTGTTTTTTCAGTACTGGTTGTATTCGCTGTATCAGCGTTTGCTGAGAACGAAGAGAAAGCTCCAGCTCCGAAAAAACCTGAAAAAATTATGATTTACGACGGAGACCAGTGGAAGGTTCAGCTTTATGGTTTCGTCAAAGTTGATGCTGTTTACAATACAAAGAATGTTCTTTGCGAGCAGGCTCCCTTCTTCGTTATGCCCCAGAAAGGCAAAACTGATGATGAAACAAGAGGATCTCTTGTTGCTTCAGCGCGTGCATCAAGACTCGGATTCAAGATGAATACACCTGAATTTCTCGGTGCAAAGGGTTTTGCTCTTATAGAAGCAGACTTCTGGGGAGATACAGCTAATTCTTCTTCTGGTGACAGACAGGGAATGGTTCGTATGAGACATGCATTTGCAAAATTCACATGGCCAACCCAGACATTCCTTCTTATTGGTCAGTTCAACATGCTCGGAATTCAGGAACTCGTTATTCCTGAAATGGTAACATTTCAGCCAATGACTGCTTCAGGTTTTCTTCTTATGAGGGAAGCTCAGGTTAGAGTTGGTCAGTCTGTTGGTGACAAAGACTTCAAAGCAACTCTTGAAGTTACAGCTGCAAGAGCACAGGGAAATGACGGAGCAGATATTCTTTATACCGGTCCCAAGGGAATCAGCGGTGATGAAAGAGGTGTTGGTGAGGCAAGCATGCTTCCAATCTTCCAGTCAAGACTTACCTTTCAAGCGAATCCATCAGACAAGCTCAGTATCGTATTCGGTGGAACCGGTTCTTTCATGAAAGAAAGACATACTCCATGGAAAGATGAAAATGGGGACAAAGCCTACACAAAAGGAACTGATACCGTATACGATGCAGTTAACGTTAACTCATGGTTTGCAATGGGATTCCTCAAGATTGCATATGACTTTGTAAGCATCTCCGGTGCATATACATACGCACAAAACATCGACCAGAACCTCGGTGGAATTGGCCAGGGAGTTGTAATGGATGGTGATGATTTCAACGCTGTGAAGACTCAGTGTGCATGGGGACAGCTTGTACTGAACCTCAGAAAACTCGGGCTTCCTCTTCAGCTCGCAGGCGGATACGGATTCGACAATCCTGATGACAAATATCTTGCAACAGGATCAGGAAGAACCAAGAACAGCACAGTCTGGGGAAATGCATGGTTCTATGCAAACAATAACTACAGATTTGGCCTTGAAGTAGCCAAGATGGATACCGAATGGAAAGACGCCGGAACTGCAACTGACTACAGAACTCAGGGAACATTTATGTTTATTTTTTAATATCGCGATTTTATCAGGCGGATAATTTCAAGTTTTTACCCCGGCTGTTTTATAAAAAGCCGGGGATATTTTTTTGGGAGCAGGCTATGAATCCTGAATACACAGAAGAATATACCGATATCCACGACAAAACCATCCACCTCATTAGAACAGGAAACGGAAATCACTTAACTCACTTTCTGCACGCAAACGGTATGTGCGCGAAATCCTACCTGCCCTTTTTCGATCTTTTGAAAAATGATTTGAGCATAATAGCATCTGACATCAGGGGACAGGGGGATTCATCCGGGGTAAACTGGCTTACAACAAAAGACTGGCTGCCCTTTGCAGATGATCTGTGCAGTCTTCTCATTGCAAAAACATCTGCTCCTGTCTGCGGAATCGGACATTCTATTGGCTCTGCAATCACGCTTCTTGCAGCATCACGCAAACCTGAACTTTTCAGTTCAATCATACTTATAGATCCAGTTCTTCTGTCTCCGTATGAAATAATGAAGAGAAAATTTTTGAGATTCATCAATCAGGAACACATTCTCGCACTTCCAAAAGGCGCACGAAAAAGAACCGGAACCTTTGAGAGCATGGAATCAGTGATCAATAAATTCAGAGGCCGCGGAATGTTCAGAACCTGGAAGGATGAATTCACTGAAAGCTGGTGTGAACACTCTGTACATGAAAAGTCTGATGGTACAGCAGAACTTAAATGCACACCTGAAAACGAAGCAAGGATGTATGAAATAGACTCTGTGTGGATATGGAGATACGTTAAAAAAATTACATGCCCCTGCCTTATCATCCGCGGAAAAGACTCATTTGTTCTCACAGAAAAAATGGCAGAGAGATTTGTTAAAATAACCCCACAGACAAAACTCGTTCAAATTGATTCAGGGCATTTTGTTCCGCAGGAAAAACCTGAAGAGTGCGCTCTGGCAATAAGGGAGTTTGTTTCTTCAACCTTGCCAAATTAATAAGAATTTGATAAGCTAAGTTGCCAAATTAATGCGAATTTAGCAAGTCAAGTTGCCAAATTTTAACAAATTCAGCAGGTTTGGACAGAATTTTGCAAAATAAAAACTCAGGTATCATAATGGAAACGACAGCTGTAAACAAGGATATCATTATCTTTGACCTGGTAAACCAGCCGATGCTCACGGTCTATTCTCCTTGACCATAAACCTGCGAGATCATATTTTAAAGGTTCCGGTTTTCCAGTTCCTTCAAAAGGACTTCTTTCAATATCCCTTATCAGCTCATTGATTTTTTTAAGCATCTTTCTGTCATCTTTGAGCCAGGAAACATAATCCTCCCATGCGTTTTTTGAAAAAATGATTCTTTTCATTCTTCAATCAGCTTTTCATTAACAGATTTTCCTGACTTCATCTGATCAATAGATTCACGGAGACGATCAGCATTATTCCGTGAACTCAGAAGATGAACGGTTTCCATAATTGAATTATATTCATCAAGAGAAATCATTACAGTTCCCCTGCCAGAGCCTCTTTTTATTATTACTGTCTCATTATCAGTTTCAACTGCATCAAGATACTTTTTCAGATCAGACCTGAACTCAGTGAAATTTGCTGCAATCATAATATCCTCCTCCAGACTCAAACAAGTACTAATATAAGTACTTATCTTCAATCAGTCAATTGTTTATTCAACTTGCAGCAGAGACGTAGCGCGCTACGTCTCTGCTGCTCTCTTAATCCTCAAAAAAAACATTGACTTTAACTTCTATCCCTGGATAAATTTATCAAAAATTGTAAATGAGTAACAAATGCCTGTTATATTCACAAAGAATGGTTTTCGTTTTTTCTTTTACAGTAATGAAGGATATGAGCCTATTCATGTCCATATTGAAAAAGCTGGATGTGTTGCAAAATTCTGGATAAAACCAGTTAAACTTGCCAGCAATGATGGTTTCAAACCAAAAGATATAAAAACAATAAAAGAGTTAATTTTCGAACATCAGACCAGAATAGAGGAAAAATGGAATGAGCACTTTAAAAAATGAACAAAAATTCTCTGCTTATGCAACTGATGTCAAAATTGATAATCAAATGCTTACCATATATCTTAAAGACGGCAGGATTTTAAGCGTCCCTATTGATTATTTTCCACGACTTTCAGCAGCCACGTCTGAACAGAGAAATAACTGGAGACTTATTGGCCGTGGACAGGGAATCTGCTGGGAGGATATTGATGAAGATCTTTCTGTGGAAGGCCTTTTAAGAATTCATTAAACAAAAAATCCTTGCCAGCAATACCCTTTAAACATCCTTTATAAAACATGAACTATGAATACCTTGAATCACTTAGAAAAAATCATCCTGCATGGCGGCTCCTTTCTGCTGATTCCGCCCCGCTTGTAATCAGCTTTCTTGAGATGACATTTATAAGGGATAATATCCGTTCGATAAAAGAATCCTATCTTGAGGAAAAACTCGATGACTACCTCATTCACATCCGTTCCATTTACGGGGAGGATTCATTTCCGCGAAGCTCATCCGAATACCTTGATGACTGGTCTGAAAGTACGCACGGATGGGTCAGGAAATACTATCCCAGAACAGGGGATGAAGCCGAATATGACATCACCCCTGCTGCAGAAAAGGCTGTTGAATGGATCAGAACCTTTGAAAAAAAAGAATTCGCAGGTACTGAATCGAGACTCCTTCTCATATTCACCATGCTGAGAGAACTGGTGAGTTCAGCAGAAACTGACCCTGAAAAACGAATCGCCGAACTCGAGAAGAGAAAGGCGGAGATAGACATGGAAATCGAGCGCATAAAAGACGGGCAAATCGCGTCTTTCGACACAAGGCAGATAAGGGAAAACCTCTGGCGCATTGAAGAGCAGATAAGAAACCTCATGTCAGACTTTCGTGAGGTTGAAGACAACTTCCGTTCACTCGACCGCCGGGCAAGGGAAAAAATTGCAACAGGCACGCTTGGAAAATCTGAAATACTCGATGAAATATTCAATCAGCACGACTCGATTGAACAGTCAGAACAGGGCAGAAGTTTCTCTGCATTCTGGGTATTTCTCATGTCACAGAACCGTCAGGATGAACTGGACAGGAATGTAGAAAAAATACTTGGTCTTGCAGAAACAGGCGGTTCTTCAGTACTTCACTCAATGAAATATAATTTACTTGATGCAGGAGACAGGGCAAAAAAAATCCTGGGAAATCTCAACGAACAGCTCAGAACATTTCTCGATGAAAAGAAGTGGCTCGACAACAAAAGAATAATGGATCTCATAAAATCAGTTGAAGAGAAGGCACTTAAAATCAGAAACAATCCTCCAAAAGAAAATGACTTTTTTGAGCTGGATTCGCTCACGCCCGTAATCGATCTGCCCATGGAGAGAAAACTCTTTACCCCGCCTGAAAAGCCTCCTGTTCTCGCGGAGGAACTATCAAAAGGTATAGCGGACACTGTACCGGACTCGCTCTATTCTCAGCACTATGTGGATGAAACCCGCCTCAGAGATAACATTAGAATGATACTTGCGGATAAATCCCAGGTTACACTGAAAGAGATTGGAGAAACCCGCCCCTTTGAAAAAGGGCTCTCCGAAATAATCACCTACATGGTAATTGCCAGCAAGGATGAAAACTCTCTTATACATGAATCAGACACACAGGAAATTGAATACACTGACAATGAAATGATAAAAAGAATATCTCTCCCTAAAGTGATATTTACAAGATAAAGGAAATAAAATGGAAGAACAAAACAGCAGCATGCTTTCAACGCTCATGATAAACCTTTTGAAGGGTATCATCTACCGTGACAGGGACCCCGTTCTATGGCACTCACTCTCTTCACTAAATGGAAGACTTGCAGAACACTCCGCGGTTTTAGGCCTGGAGTGTATTATTGACGAGGCTGAAGGCTATGCATATTTCAAACAGAAGGAAACGAAAGACGGCGAAAACGAAATCCCCAGGCTTGTACCACGAAGACAGCTCAGTTATACAGTAAGCCTTCTGTGCGTTCTCCTCAGGAAAAAACTCATAGAGGCTGATGCCGGAGGAGAAACAACGAGGGTAATACTCACAAAAGAACAGGTAATTGACATGACCAGGCTTTACATGCCTGACACAAGCAATGAAGCAAAAATGGAAGACAGAATAGAATCGGCTCTTAGAAGAATAGCAGACATGGGTTTTGTAAGAACAATGGACTCACAGAGTGAAACATATGAAGTGAAAAGAATTCTGAAAGCGTTTGTGGACGCAGACTGGATATCATCTCTCGATGAAAAACTCACAACCTACACGGAATACAGCAATGAACAAGAAAAATAAAAAAGATATAAATGCAATGCCGGGTTTCAGGCTTGAGAGATTCGAGGTTTTAAACTGGGGTACATTCGACAAAAAAATCTGGTCTATTAAAACAGACGGATACAACTCACTCCTTACGGGAGATATTGGCTCAGGCAAATCCACACTCATAGACGCCCTCACGACTTTGCTTGTACCAGCAGGGAAGATCACATACAACAGGGCAGCAGGTGCAGAAGGAAAAGAACGTTCTCTTTCAGATTATATCATGGGCCATTACAAGAAGGAGAAAGACACGGAAGCCCTTCAGGCAAAGGCAGTATCTCTCAGGGAAAGACAGAGCGCTTTCACTGTTCTTCTTGGCTGCTTCCATGACAGCAATTTCAATGAGACTGTCACGCTCGCGCAGGTAATGTGGCTTAAAGAGGGTAAAAGCCAGCCTGAACGTTTCTTTGTAATATCATCATCCCCCCTCACTATTGAAAGGGATATATACATTCCCGGAACAGACGCCCTGACTCTGAAGAAAAAACTCAAAGCTGATCCGCTTAACGGGGTTTACGAAGCATACAGCCATTACAGCGCTGAATTCAGGCGCAGAATGGCAATCAAGAGCGACCAGGCAATTGAACTCCTTTACCAGACAGTATCAATGAAATCCATAGGCAACCTTACAGAGTTTGTAAGAACCCATATGCTGGAAGCAACTGACGCACGGGAAAATATCGACACCCTGTGCAGAAACTTCGACAACCTCAACCAGTCACACGTTGCAGTAATAAAAGCACGTGAACAGATAGAGGAACTCACCCCCCTTGTAGAGGAATGCAACCATTATGATGAAACCGAACATGAAACCGAAAAGCTTCGTCTTGCAAGGGAAAGCATCTACAGTTATATTGCTCAAATAGAAAAAGAACTCCTTTCATCGAGAATACAAAAGCTTGAGGATGAGAAAAATAAAACCGAAAAAAGAATAGCAAAAAACACAAAAGAAACAGAAACACTTGAAAGCGCGAGAGAAAAGATAAGGCGTGACATAGAAGATAATGGCGGCAGGCGCCTTGCAGAACTCGAAAGAGAAATAAATGAACTGGTTGAAGAAAAATCACGCAGGAAGGACAGAAGTGATTTCTACTCCGGGCTTGCAGAAAAAACAGGCATTCCCATGCCTGGCGATGAGGATGAATTTTACGAAAACATACCTCTTGCTAAAGAGAGAATAACCTCATACGAAGACATGCAGAAGAATAAAAAATCAGAAGAAACTGACGCCAAATTCGAGATGAAAAGGCTTGATAGTGAATTCAGGGAAATCGAAAAAGAACTCGACTCTCTCAGAAACAGGCCGACCAACATCCCTTCGCATAATCTTTCTATGAGAAAAAAACTCTGTGATGCACTTGGTATTTCGGAAGAAGAGATTCCCTTTGCAGGTGAACTCATTGAAGTAAGAGAAGAAGAGTCAGACTGGCAGGGCGCGATAGAAAGGCTTCTTCATAACTTTGGCCTCAGTCTTCTTGTCAGTGATGAATTCTATGAAGAGGTGAGCGATTACGTTGAGCGAACCAACCTCCGGGGACGTATTGTCTATTACAGGTTAAAGGAAAGCAAAGAAAAATTCCCGGTTCATCAGGAACCGGGAATGGTAATATCCAAACTGAGAATAAAACCGGATTCAGCCTTTTACCAGTGGCTGGAGAGTGAAATCACAGGCAGGTTTGACTACGTGTGCTGTGAAACCCTTGATGAATTCAGACACCAGCCAAGGGCACTTACAATGGCAGGCCAGATAAAAACCGGAGGCATCCGTCATGAAAAGGACGACCGTCACAGGATTGACGACAGGAGCAGGTATATTCTGGGATGGAAAAACGAGGAGAAAATCAGGATACTCGAAGAACAGCTCTCTGAAATTCAAAGGGTCGGCAAAGAGTTCATACAAAAGGTTCAAAAAATTGAACATGAAATAAACGATATTACTGCTCTGAGGGACGCTGCCCGGGATATAAGTTCAATACAGGACTACAGGGAAATTGACTGGAAGAGTATTGTAAAACAGATTGATGAATACTCAGAAGAGATGAAGACCCTTGAGGAATCAGCTGATATACTCCGCACGTTAAAGGAACAGCTTGATAACCTGGAAAAGGAGCCCGGGCAAAAGCGCATAAAGAACAACGATCTGATGGATAAAAAGGGCCAACTGAGTTCTCAACTGTACGAGGCAAAAGAATCCCTTAAAAAAACAGAGGAAATATTCGATTCCATAGCGACTGACGTAAGAGAGAAAACATTCCCGGTTCTCTGCAAAATAAAAGAGTCAGCTATTACTGAAAAAAACATTACACTTAATAATATTGATGAGTGTCAAAAGAAGATCAGGGAATTTATTCAGAAACTTATAGACAGCCTTACCAGCCAGAACCGCAAGCGCCATGAAAAGATAAGCGGAAAAATGAAGGCATACAAGATCAGATACCCGATGGAAACCAGTGAGTTTGACGCAAGTATTGAAGCAGCCAATGAATACAGGAAAATTCTCGATGATCTGGTAAGCCAGGACCTTCCGCGTCACGAGGAAAAATTCAAAAGGCTTCTGCGTGAAGGAACAATCCAGGACATTGCGATGTTCCAGAACAAGCTCGAAAGAGAACGTATAGAGATCACAGGCAAAATAGAAATCATTAACTCTTCTCTCCGCGAAATTGAATACAACAGGGGCAGTTATATTACACTCATTCCGGACAGAACAATGGACCTCGAAATAAGACAGTTCCAGGAAGACCTTCGACTCTGTATGGGTAATACTCTTAACGACAATGGAGATGTTTACACTGAAGCAAAATTCCGCCAGGTAAAGGAACTGATTGACCGCTTCACAGGACGCGAAGGCCTTTCAGAAATTGACAGAAAATGGACATCAAAGGTAACAGATGTGCGAAACTGGTTTGTTTTTTCAGCAAGCGAAAGGTGGAATGAAGACGATTCTGAAAGGGAGTTCTATTCTGATTCATCAGGAAAATCAGGCGGGCAAAAGGAAAAACTCGCATACACTATTCTCGCCGCAGCCCTGGCCTACCAGTTCAGCCTTGTAAAAGACGGCTTGTTCAGCCGTTCGTTCAGGTTTGTAATGATTGATGAGGCTTTCGGCCGGGGATCGGATGACTCTGCAAGGTATGGGCTGGAACTGTTTAAAAAACTCGAACTTCAGCTTTTGATTGTAACGCCCCTTCAAAAAATCCATGTAATAGAAGACTATGTAAAATCAGTCCATTTCGTCTACCAGGAGGAAAACCGCTCCCTTGTAGGACACATGGCAATTGATGAATACAAGGCAAAGAAAGAGGAAATGGGACTTTAACAGCAATGATAACGCCTGCGGATATAAAGAAGAAAGTACTGAGGATATGGGAGAGCGGAAAATTTCTTTCTGCATGGTGCAGTGGAGACGAGATGTTTCCCCTGGATATACCGTTCGGTAAAAAAAGCGGGAGCAGTATATCAGACAACTTTATTGAGACAAGGGACAGTATTCAACTGCTTGCTGATTCATCAAAGGAAAGAACCGGTCACGGGTATTCCATTGAATACAGAACAATTTCACACAGACAGCTCGGCAGGCAGAATATTCCCCACAGGATATTCGTTGAAACAGGGGATGACTTTCTGAAGCTCTGCGGGAAGAAGAGGCAGTTCGATGAATTCAAAGAAGCCTGTTCTCTCACAAAGAATGAACTGCCTGATGCCAGCGGATTCATGCGTGACAAACCGCTGGCTGTCATAGAAAATCTTCCCGCCTGGGATAAAATCATCAGAGTGTGTTTATATTTTAAAAAGAATCCGGAGCCGCAGATCTATATACGGCAGATAGTTATTCCGGGAATTGACACAAAGTTCATTGAAGCAAATAAAAAGATTATTTCTGTACTGCTTGTTTACCTTGATCCTGATAAATACGGAACAGGGCCTGCTTCTCTTTCACATCACGGTTTTGAAAAACACTTTGGACTTCTATATGATGAGCCATTGATTCGTTTCAGGATACTCGATAAAGATATATTTATAAACGACATGTCTGATATCACCCTGCCCCTTTCACAGTTTTCTGAACTGAAAATTGATGCAGAGAGAGTATTCATTACTGAGAACAAAATCAATGGACTTGCCTTCCCAATGGTTAAAAAATCCATTGTAATATTCGGGCTTGGTTATGGAATCCAGTCATTAGCAGATGTAAGCTGGATAAAAAAACCGGAGGTATTTTACTGGGGAGACATAGACACCCACGGTTTCAGCATTCTCTCCCTGGCAAGGAGTATTATACCGGGCTGTAAATCCATGCTCATGGATGAGAAAACACTCAACGCTCACATTCAAAGCACAGTGAGGGAACCTGATTCAAAGAGATTCACAGGCGAGCTCACATGCCTCACTCCTGAAGAGACTGATCTTTTTGAAAAGCTGAAAAACAATACATTTGGAGAAAACCTCAGGCTCGAACAGGAGCTTATTGGTTTTGACTTTCTTCTGAAATGGCTGAGAGAGATTGGATTGAATGAGGAGTTATTTCAATAATCCTTATTATGGCGCTTTACTGCCAGATTTTCTATTATAAATCATTGCCTGTAAATATTTAATCAAATGGAAATACACAAATGGTTGATTCTGCAAAAATAAAAAAAACTGTCACAGTTTTCATCTTCACCGGACTCTTTTCATTATTCATTCTTTCATGCAAAGGCGCGGATTCTGATCCTTTACATTCACTGGAAGGCAGCTGGAAATTAATTGAATCTGACAATTCATCTGCCTCAACCAGGGAATTTAATGATTCAGCCTTTCGGAATATTACAATTCCCGGAGACTGGAACAGACTGCTTAAAAAAAATGACAACTATTCATCCACAGTATGGCTTAGAAAAAATTTCACTCTTGATGACAGTTTCTGCAATAAACCTCTGTATCTGTCACTTGGAACCATTGGTGTTTCAGACGAGGTTTATATTAACGGAATAAGAATCGGGTCAACAGGATCGATCCCGCATGATCCTTCTGATCTCAACTATAATTTCGCATGGCAGATGCCGCGGGTATATTTTATTCCAGACAATCTGATTGAAAAATGTAAAACAAATACACTGGCAGTAAGGGTCTTTTCTCACGTTGTCAGCGGTATACACGGTAAAATCTACATCGGCGAATATAAAGGTTCCTATGCATCCGGTGTTATACAGTCATATCTTCCCATAATTTCAAATATCAGTTCAGTAGTTCTGAACATTATGCTCCTGTTTATTATTCTTGCAATTTTCATCTCCCGTCCGAAACAGAAAGAATATATTTATTTTGCAGCTATTCTGCTAATAACAATTATTGAGGCTCTGCTTATTCTGGATTACGGGGTAATCACCAGCGGCATGGTGAGATATAAAGTATTTCTTGTACTCTATTCGTTTGCAAACTGCAGCGCTCTTCTTGCAATTGAACGCTTCTTTATGATTGACAGGCCGGTTATCAGACACAGCGCAGCTGCCCTGCTGATTCCGATAACGTTTATTACCATATTTTCAGATACCACATCCTCATTAATCATATATGGAGGAACAGCCACAATAGCCTATATAACAATGTGTATTCTTTTGTCGGCACTGCTTATTTTTCTTGCTGTTAAAAAGGATCCAAGGCGTTACTGGTATTTCCTGGTTCTGGCTGTACTCATCCCTGTTTCTGTAATCCGCAATTCTTATTACCTTGTCACATCACAGTATCATGAGTTTCCACTGATTGTGTTCTTTCACGTTCCTGTTGTATTTGCTGTAATAATACTCTTTCAGATTTACGATCTTCAGAAACAGAAGAATGAAAAAGAAACCCTTTACACTGCGCTTTCAAAGAAAACAAGAAAATATGAAAAACTGATTGAATCAATACAAAAAACTGATGCAAAACCCGAACCAAGAGATATTATTCATGACGTTATAGAACACCTTAAATCCAATTATTCAGAAAAATACAACAGGCATGAACTGGCCCGCAGATTCAATCTCAATGAAGATTACATGGGCCAGATTTTCAAGAAAACTACAGGGATGAATATTTCCACATATGTAAATAAAATCAGAATAGATGCTGCCCTGGGGCTTCTTACAGAGACCGAAGCAAAAATAATCGACATTGCCTATCACATCGGTTTTGACAACCTTACCCACTTTCACCGGATATTCAAAAACCAGACAGGCATGACACCTAACGAGTACAGGCAGAGACATTCTGAATAATGTTTTTATCATGTTATTCCGGCTGAAATAAAATGCAATGCCGGAATCTCATAGAAAAGATTCATAAACTCACTCCATGAGATTCCTCCCTTCGCAGGAACGACAAAGATAATTCTCCCAAGGCGAATTATTTGCCTGAATATTTACTCAGCTTTACCATCCTCTTCATTCCCCTGAGTGTATTAAAAGGATTATCCTTTGCAAAACTGTTTGCAAGAGAATCAGGAAGGGGCGCCATTGGATTTACCCTGTTTATGTATTCAACAAAACATTTATTTTCACTTAACTCTTTTACCCTGCATACTGCCCTGAACTGCTTTATTCTCACATACTTTTTTGACACAGGAATAATATCCTCACTATAAACCGTCATATTTACGGCAAGCTCTTTGCCATCAGCACTCTTTACAAACTGTGTATTTATCAGAAGATCCCTGTTATCCAGTGGCCATGGCAGATCAATGACATTATAACACACAACATGATCAGCACCGAATGTCTTTAAAACCTTTGCATGCATACAGTCAGCCATCCATTTGGGCTGAGCACTTACGTCCCTGAGAATTTTCTCAATTGTAGCTAAATCAGTATTGATTTCTGTTATGCCCCTGAATTCTTCAAGAGGGAATCCCTCAACCGGCCTTGTATATATTTTAATACCCGCTTTGTTTATTGCGAGCTTCCAGGAAGAATTACTGCTGAAGACAGATATTCCGCCCAAAAAAATTATTAAGAATAATACTGCAAATTTCTTTTTCATTTTTCTCTCCGGTTTTTTATTCTGAGAAAAGCCTTGGCCCGTTAAGCGGTCCCAGGTTGATCTTTCTGAAATAACGGCTCCATTCACATGACGACTCCATAGTGATTGCATTTTCAGGGCACATTGCAATACAGTCACCGCAGCTCATGCACTGATTGATTCCGGGCTTTACAGCAACAAATCCCTTACAGGGTTTTATACATGCTTTTTTATTAATAAGAGTAAGTGATTTTGAAGGACATATCCTCACACATCTTCCGCAGCCATTGCATATTTCACTGTCGATCCTTACCTTTCCCCACCTGATATGCTTAAGATTCCTGTAGTCAGGGAGAATCAGTTTTTCCCATAGTTTAAGTCTTTCCATTTTGCTTCTCCTTGAATCAGAATATTCTCTTTTTCACTCCGTTCTCGTACCATGCAACCTCATGGGTATCCCTGTTTACATAACCGTCAGGTTCACCAACAGGCCATCCAACTGCAAGACTTGTAACAAATTTATAAGGATACTTTATTCCGAAAAACTTTTTCCACTTTCGCATATATTTGAATGCCGGGCTTGCAAAACTCACCCAGCAGGTCCCAAGTCCCATACTGTGAGCAGAAAGAACCATGTTCTGTCCTGCAATTCCGCAGTCAAGATCAGGATTTCCCACTCCCCTTACATCCTTGAAAACCAGAATCACAGTTGGCGCTCCATGCCATACACTCAGCTCCTCTCTTGCAATAAGGTCAATTGCGCCAAACGGAACAGGGTGCATCTCATACCTGTTCAGCCTAATAAATATTTCAGTTAATGGCCTGAGCCAGTAGAATCCCGGTCTCCTGTAATCTATAATGGCCCTGAGGATTTTAAGAAGCCTCACAACTGATTTTGTCATGCCTTCAATAATTTCAGGATCACGAAGAACAATAAATTTCCACGGCTGTGCATTTCCTGCAGAAGGGGCAAATCTCCCTGCTTCAAGGATTCTTTTAATCATGAATTCAGGAACCTGTTTTTTTTGATAGAACCTAACACTGCGGCGTCTGAAGATAACCTCTTCTGTTTCAGTAAATTTATTTTTCAGTTTTGTATCTTTTTCTTTTTTCATCTTCTGGTTCATTGCACTATCCATCCCCCGCTTTAATCTTTTTGTTTTCAGCCTATTACATTATTAATTTTTACTCCAGGTCTGCTCTGAACTATAAAGAGTATAAAAAAGACTGACCAGATAAAATCTCCGCACAATGCAGCAAATGCAATCCATGTAGCCTTCCCCTGGATAAATAAAACTGTGAATACAAAGAAAAGAATGAGTTTGGAAATAAGCCCCAGCCAGATTATTCCCCTGTTGAGTGACAGCTCTTTTGAAACAAAATAATATCCTGCCCCATATGTAAGTATTGCTATCATGAAAAGCCTGAAAAAAAGCAAAGTGAGAAAATCATGAGAAATTATATTTTCCGGGAAAAAGAGAGACAAACAGAATTCATAAAAAAAGAACCCGGTAAATGCTATAGCAATATTCCACAGTGATGCGAAAAAAAACATTTTGTTGTAGAAGGTGCCTGTCTGTGTTTTCATTTTACTGCTCCTTTGGCTTTACCTGGCATTCTGCTTTCACTATTAACACGATCAAGAAGCATCTTTGCAAGAAGTCTTGACATTGACATAACACTCAGGCTTGGAGGTGAACCCGGAGATTCAGGAAAAACACTGGCATCGCATACATACAGATTCTCAATGGAAGACCTGAAATTCCTGTCTACATGTTTACCCATTTCAACTGTTCCGCCGGGATGTCCTCCTGCCCACTTGAGCTCAGAAATACTTTTTTCCTTTGCGCCTGCATTGATCATTATCTCTTTTGCAATATCCGCACCCTTTTTCATCCTTTTTTTGTCACTTTCAGTCATTGGCTTGCTGGTTCTTTCGTTTTTATATATTTCACCCCTGTCATCTTCTGCAAGCTTTACAAAAAGCCCAAGGCCTCTGCGCACATAAGGAAACTTATACCAGTTCTCTGCAAGTGTTACTGGCCTTACAGCATTCATAACCGCATATGTACCAAGTGCCGCGTTATTTCCTATCATGAACCCGTCCGATTCCGCATAGGATTCTATTGCATGGGTAAAGGTCTGATCTCCCCATTGTCCTCCCTTTTCATGCCTGCTGATCCCATACAGAATCGTCATCGGGTCCATGAAGAATCTCTTGCCAACATTGTCAATCCCGGATCTCAGCATAATACCAGGACTGCCAATTCCGCCTGCCGCAAGAATTGTTTTTTCAGCCCTGTACTGAGTACCGTTTTTAAGTTCAACTCCCAGAACCCTGCTTTTGGATTCATTGAACAAAAGTTTTTCCACTGGAGATGAAACAAGAAGTTCTGCTCCATGTGCAACTGCTTCGTCTATATATCTCCTTGTTGTCCACTTTGCATCATGCGGACAGCCCAGCATACAAAAATCACAGCCAACTCTGCACTTGTCAGGATTAACAAACTTTTTCTGCTCCTCAAAAGGTGTCCCAAGCTTTTCTGCAGCTTCCATGAGTCTTGAAAGGCCGGAATAACCGTTTCGGTTATAGAATGTATCAGGAAGGGTTCTTACTCCGATCTCTGCCTTGATCTCTTCTGCCTCAGGCCTGAAATCAAGCCCCATTTTTTTTATCAGTTTTTCAGAAGGGTCAAAAACATTTCCCTGGTAAATCATAGATGATCCCCCAACTGTCAGCCCTCTTTCCATTACAACACCTTCTTTTGAACGGTTAAACAGGAATAGTCTTTCAGACAATCGGACTCCAAATGGAAAACCAAGAAACCTGGTGTGATATGCTCCTCTTTCAATAATCAGAACCTTCTTTCCGGCCCTGGCCAGTTCCAGTGCAACCGGTGCTCCTCCCGGACCGGTTCCTACAACAATATATTCGTAATCCTTTTTCATGATCTGCCAGCCTCCAATTCTTTTTATTTACCCGTGCTTTTTTATATTTCTTACCTGTTCAAAAAACGCCTGAATTCTTGTTGCAATCTGGCCATCTCCTGAACCGTACAGTTCACGCTCCAGTGCAATCAGAGGAATACCTTTTTGCCTGGCATCCTGCTTATGCAGGTATATTTCTCCTCCCCACAAATCACAGAATTTAAGCTTCTCTGCAATAACCGCATCAACAGAATATTCATTAAGGCAGGAATTCATATAACTGAGTCTTCTCCTGAAATCATCCATCATTCTTGGACATGACATATGACGAAGATAACGGTCTGCAAGATTTGAATAAAGATCTCCGGATTCTTCAACCTGCATATCATAATACCTCTGTCCAAGACAGATGCTGTCTGCAACAACAGCGCCACCGAGACTCTCTATCAGTTCAAGATGTGCAGTCTCTTCCATACATCCTGAAAGCAGAAAAATTCTGAGTTCATTGTCTGCTGAGATATTACGTGAACTTGTTTTCTCAAGAACCTGTTCAAGAAGATCGATTGACTTCTCAACAGGCATCATAGTTACTGCAAGCATTGTATCGAGCAGTTCACTTGCCTTTACCGTGAGAGTGTTGTTCTTTCTGCTTTCATTAATCTGTTTTATCAGGGATCTTTTTCTATTGTAGAGTTTTACTGATTCTCTTAAAGAATCATCAGTTATAATCACATGGAAATGCTTTTCAAATTCAGTTTTAAAATTCATTATTTCCTGAGTATATCTGTCAAGAGCGAGATCATTCATTGTATGAGGTATAACAAACATATACATAAAAGAGAGATCCGTTTCTGCATAACGTGCATTATCATACATCCTTCTTATGTGGTCGCAGCTGTTCATGAAAACAATACCGTCCAGGAAATCAAAATGTCCTTCCAGTATTTTATCAAAGCATCTTCTTACAAAGGTACAGTTAAGAGATGAGAAATATACATCTCCCCTGGAGGTCCCGTTGGATGCTACAGCTCTCATCCTGTATGGAATAAAACCTGCCGCGTGAATCAGCTCTTCAGGAAAATACGAACAGAAATAACCGATTACTTTTTTGCCTTTGTTTATTTCATCATCAAGGAATTCATTTCTGTCTTTTTGGGCAATTGTTCTGATTTTTTCAAAAAGATCCATCACGCCCACCCGTTTGTTTTGAAAAATAATCTTATCTCATCCCTGACTCCTTTTTCATCAAGCAGTCTCTGGTCCATAATATCAATATTCAGGTAAAGCACTGGCAATCCCCTTTCATTACAAATATCCTGAATAATCTTTAAAGCAGCCCATCCGTGTTTACACCCCTGATGACCGGAAAAAATCATACAGTCTACCTGGTAATCTTCAATATACTTTTCCATTTCATCTGTTATGAATTCAACAGGTCCATGACACTGCCTGCCCATTGCCTCAAATGTTTGCGTACGGGCCAGATCCCTTATCATTGTCTCTCTGCTCGAGGTATCTATCTGTATTGTTGAAACCTGCCCAATAAAATCAGCAACTATTACAGCTCCCAATTCATGTTCCATCCACTTGAAAAGATAGGTAAAAAAAGCAACTGGCGGAAACCACAGGAGAACACGAACCTTCTCATTCCTTATAACGCCCCTGCCTCTGTCATAATTTTTTTTCACAGCCCTGTACATATTCTCTGCCATTTTAACAGCATAATGAGAACGAACATTGATTTCGCGTACAACCCAGGCAAAAGCGAGATTGATCATTGTGCCCGGGCATGGTATGGCCTTGTGCATTTCACAGATTTCACCAAGGTAAAAGTTGAATGCATTAACTCTCTCAAGCATTTCCCTTAGCCTCTCCCAGTCAATTTTTCTGTTAAGGTGTTTTTCAAGAAAAGTTATCTGATTCCAGATCTGTTTTTCAGTATAGGCAAATGACTCATCATCCTTCCAGTATGGCACATCAAAAATATACGAAGGCGCTCCGGTCAGAAATTCTATTGTCTGCGAAACAGAAACATTTGTATCACAGGGATGAGAACCGGCAATAATCAGAGCAGGATGTGGAATCTGGTTAAGCAGATATGCTCCAATATTCATTTTCATTGCAGAGCAGTATTCAACAGGAGTCCCCTGATTCTCTGCCTCTTCTATCATCCGGGAAGGTGTCTTCATACTGTCAACATTACCAAAAATATTGAGTGCTGCAGAGCAGAATGATGTCACATTAAAAGCCTCCAGCATTTCAGCATTGAGAATCCATTCCACCCAGACTATCGGTTTGGCTGAAGCTGCCGATCGTTCAACCTCTCTGAAGTTATCGAATATTGCTTTTGCGCCATATCCATAGGCTTTTAAAACGTCAGGCGAATGCAGTCCGCCACCGACAGTGAGAAGTCCGTATCTTATTTTTTTATTCAGCCATGTTTCTTTTACAGGCTCATAAAAAGGTCTCAGCGAATACAGAAGAAAAGAACAGATCCTGGGAAACTTCGACAAAACATATATCAACCACAGCAGAATATTGGTGAACCTGATAATTCCAAGGGGTTTCCATTTTTTGATTCTTTTCATATGATGATTTCCCTCTCTGTTCAAAGAAACCGTTTTACTGAACAGCTCAGTTATCCGGATTCCTGAATATGCAGAAAAATACTATAATATCAAATACCTGTCATGTACTATACGAAGTTAAATAAAAATATATTCAAATAGTGTAATTAAATGACATTGACAAGGTCTTCAAAAATATTATATTAAATATATTATTCAAAATAAAAAATGAGGTCTGTATGATAGTTGCCGGGTGTGACATTGGATCGAGTACAGCCAAAGCAGTTGTCTTAAAAAACAAACTATTAGTGTCATCAGCAATAGGCAGAATAACTGCATCACCTGTTGAATCCGCTAAAAGTATTTTAATAAAAGCTTTGAATAATTCGGGCCTCTGCCTGGAAGATGTTGAATGCTGCTGCAGCACAGGATACGGGCGTTTTGAAATACCATTTGCAGATTTTAATATGAGCGAAATATCATGTCATGGTTTTGGAGCATTCATGACTGACAACACTGTCAGGACTATCATTGATATTGGCGGCCAGGACTGCAAAGTCATTTCAGTAGACACTAATGGTCAGGTAACTGACTTTATAATGAATGATAAATGCGCAGCAGGGACAGGTCACAGTCTTGAAATAGTTTCACGTTTGCTGGATGTTCCTGTTGAAAAACTGGGGACACTTGCTTCCAGGTCACGCTCTCCATTAAAAATAACGAACAAGTGTGGAATCTTCATGGAACTGGATGTAATAAATGCTTTATTAAAAGGAAGAAAGCACAAAGATATTGCCTGCGGCCTTGCAGAATCTGTTGCCGCCAGAATTGCATCCCTGGCCTCATCTGTAAATCTGAAATCTGAAATATGTGTAACAGGCGGTGTAGCAAAAAACACCAGCGTTATAAGACAGCTCGAAAAAAGAATCAACTGCAGAATAAAAACTCTTCATATTGATCCCCAGTTAACCGGAGCCTTTGGAGCTGCAATGTTTGCATCAGGCACAAATTCTTCAAATATAAAGGAAATAATCACAGCATGATAACAGCAGGCATAGACATTGGAACAAGGTTCATGAAAATCAGTATCCTTGAAAATAAAACCCTGCTCGCTTTTTTATGTACAGAACTCAAGGGGAATTTCCACAGGCTTTATAAACAGAAAGAAAAAGAAATTCTTGCTGCAGCATCATATGCAGAAGGGAAAAAAATATCAAAACGATCTGTGAAACAGACTGTTGTAACAGGATACGGAGCTCATCTGCTGAACGGGAAAAGTTTACACTTCGATGAATCAAAGTGCACAGCAAGGGGAATCAGCTCCATCTTGAAAAGCCCCTGCACAGTGATTGATGCAGGAGGTTTTTTTACAAAAGTCATAACAATAGATGATACAGGCAATGTTCAGAAAACTTCAATAAATGAAAAATGCGCAACCGGTGGCGGTAAATTTCTTGAAGCAACTGCAGAGAACCTTGGCCTGGAATTCACCCGGATTTCAGAATATGCAGATGCAGCAAGCTCACCCATTCCAATAACAAACAGCTGTTCTGTTTTTGCCGAAAGTGATGTTATAACTGAAATAAACAGGGGCCGGCCTCCTGAGAATATTATTGCCGGAGTCATTGATTCAATTGCAGCCAAAACAGTTACTGTGCTTGATTCACATAAATGTAAAAACAGTATTTATATTACAGGCGGGCTTTCTTCTGTAGACTATTATGTAAAACAACTGGAAAAAAAATCAGGCATGAAAATAAACACTGTTGAGTTCACTAACTGCAGAGGAATAACATCATATGGAGCTGCCCTTCTTGCTCATGACGGGAGAACAGTAAAATGAAATCCGCAGAAACAGTATCCTTTACAGACCACCTTCCGCTCATAGAACTTACAGATCAGATAGTATCATCGCATGAAAATCTTTTTTCTTCCAATCCTTATGATAAAGGAACAGAAGCAAGGAGACTGGGATATATAGAAAACAGCACTTCAAAAAGAACACCCTGTATTGTAACAGCAGGAGAAACTGCCATTGAGTTTGGATCTCCTGCTCACATTTCTGTTCCAATGCTCCTCTGGACCAGGGAAAATCATTTTAAGGAAAACAGGATATGGTCTTCCACAAGTGACCTTGATTCATTTCAAACAGGCCCGGTTTCTTTTCTCATGGCAGTAATGGTCAGCATTGATGAATCATTTGATCCAACAGGCCCTGGCTTTAAAAATCTACTTAACCTGTCAAACAGGATACAGGGTTACATGTCACGAACTGTCCCCGGAAAAATGTGGGTAAGAATTTCACACAACCTTATGAAAAGAAATTTTTCGCTGCATTCACTCGGGCAGTGCATTGCTTATTCCTTTATTGAATCAATACCTGCAATAAAGGGAATGGAGATTATACTTGCTGCTGATAATGATAAGCTGATTGAAAAATTCGATGATATTAAAAACAGGGCAGAAATAATATCCGGTACAAACAGAAAACTCGCACTTGAAAAAGATGGAACAATCAGCTGTGAAGATCTTGACTGCAGGTCATGCGAATACAAAACCGAGTGTGACACAATCAGGGATATAATCAGTAAAAGAAAAGAATTATAAAAAAACATAGTTTTTCTTCTTCAATAAAGTTCAGGAATAAACACTGATAAATAATACTTATACAGAGAGGTTCCCATGAATACAATCACAATAGCAATGCTTGGCAAAGGCGGAGTTGGAAAGACAATGCTCTCTGCAGTCTTTGGAAAAATTTTCTCTGATATGGGGAAAAGGATTCTCTTAGTGGATGCTGATCCTGTACAGGGGCTGACAACAGCTCTGGACATTAAGGATATAAAAACCATTGGGCAGGCCAGAGTGGAAATAATTCAGAAAGCCAGAATGGTAAATTCAGAGGAAGAAAAAGAAAGAATTGCAGACATCATTGACTACCTGCTTATGGAATCCCTTTATGAAACTCCGGACTTCAGCCTGATAACAATGGGACAGACTGACCGCCTTGGCTGCTTCTGCCCTATTAACAGTTTGCTCAGAAATACTATTCAGTCAATAGGGTCGCAATATGATATAATTATAATTGATGCAGAAGCCGGTATTGAACAGGTAAACCGGCAGGTTGTTGAAACAGTTGATTACCCTGTTATTGTTTCAGACAATACTATGAGGGGAATGAATACTGCATTCATGATTGCAGACATGATTGAAAGAATACCTGTAATGGAACCAAGGAATACAGGAATACTTTTCAACAGGATAGAAGACACATCAGACGAATTCATGCAAAGGATTGAATCTTCAGATTTATCCTATTACGGTTATATAAAACCTGACAAAACAATATCTGAAATGGACATGAACGGTCAGTCTCTTTTTGATATTGCAAATAATGCATCGAGTGTTTCAGAAATAAAAACAATTATTGAAAAAAACATTTTAATCTCCTGATTTTTTCATCATTATACTTTGTAAAGTTCATTCATACACTCCTTCATCTGGTACACGACTAATAATTTATAATAGTTATATTGTTTAGCAACACTGAATCTCCCCGCTTCAATACAGGGCGATGATTCAGTGTCAATAAAAACAATCAGGAGAAAAAAATGAGGGATGTTTATGTTATAGGTGCTCACACAATTCGTTTTGGGAAATACCTCGATAAAACCATACCTGAACTTGCAGCAATGACACTGGAACCATGCCTGAGGGATGCAGGCCTTGAAAAAAAAGATATACAGTCTCTGTACTTTGCAAATTCAGCCTGGGGTGAATACCGCAGGCAGTCATGTATAAGAGGACAGGTGGCAATGAGGCCTTCGGGCATAGATACCATTCCAATCACAAACATTGAGAATGCATGTGCCGGAGGATCAACAGCATTTCACCACGCCTGGATGTGTGTGGCAGGCGGGTTATACGATATAACAATGGCTGTTGGCGCAGAAAAAATTTATGACCGCAATGATCAGATGGTGTTTTCAAGTTTTCTCAATGGCCTTGATGTTGGGAACATTATAAGCATGCTTTCTGATTTTACCAAATACAGCATGACTGAAGATGATAAGAAGGCAATGAAGGAACACATGGAAAAATATTCAGCCAACGGACAGGGCAAAAAAAAGAAAAGAAGAGACATTAAAACAAGGTGGATGGAATTCAGAAATTCATTTGTTGTTGCAGTGCGCATTGGAGAAGCAATGGGATATGATGTGCTGAAGCATCTAAGGGAACTCGGAACCGGTGATCACAGCCCCTTCATGGATGTTTACGGGCATGAAGCGCGCAATCATATGAAAAAATACGGAAGTACAATTGAACAGTTTGCAGCCATTGCTTCAAAAAACCACTTTCATTCAACTCTGAATCCAAATGCACAGTACCAGTTTGCAGTTCCTGTAGAAAAGGTACTGGCGGACAGGCTCGTTACCTGGCCTCTTACACGCTCCATGTGTGCTCCTGTAGGAGACGGTGCTGCATCTGCTATACTCTGTGATGAAAAAACCGTTAAGCGTCTGGGACTGACATCCCGGGCTGTTAAAATAAAAGCATCTGTTCTTGGATCAGGAAAAGCCAGACTTGAAGATGAACCGGATCTTGGAGAGAGGCTTGCATACCAGGCATATGAAAAATCCGGCCTGGGACCTGAAGACATGAATCTTGCAGAAGTACATGATGCAACTGCATATGGAGAACTTCACCAGACAGAAAACCTGGGCTTCTGCAAAATCGGAGAAGGCGGTCTTCTCGCTGAAAGCGGAGCAACAAAACTCGGCGGAAGAATCCCTGTGAATACAAGCGGCGGACTGGAATCAAGAGGGCATCCGATAGGAGCCTCAGGCCTGGGCCAGATTCATGAGATAGTAACCCAGCTTCGGGGCAATGCAGGCAACCGTCAGGTTCAAGGAGCAAAAATCGGAATAGCTGAAAACGGAGGCGGTGCTCTTGGAGTTGAAGAAGCTGCAATGTGCATACATATTTTTGAAGGCCCTTCAGGGAAATGACACAGGGAGGTAATTATAATGAAAAAGATTAAAATGATATTCAGCATAATCCGTACTCTTGGAATTTTTATGATAAATGAAACCAGACGGGGAACGCTGAAAGAAAATTTCAGAGGACTGTTTAAAATGGACATCCGCCACGAAATGTCATGGGCAGAACTGATTGAAGAAAAATCAAGGTTATACGGAGAAAAGGTATTTCTGACATACAAAGACAGGCATTACTCATTCAATGAAATGAATGAAAACGCCAACAGAATTGGAAATTTCTTTCTTGATATTGGAGGAGAAAAAGGCCGGGGCATTGCAATGATGATGGATAACAGCCCCTCTTTTCTGGATATTTTTATTGGATCACAGAAAATCGGGATGTATACAGTTCCCGTAAACACATCCCTTAGAGGTGACAGCCTTTTATATATACTCAACCACTGCGAAGCTGAATACCTCGTAATAGATGAAACTTATCTCGGGGTTCTTGACAGGATAAAAGACAGGCTGGAAAATATTATTAAAATAGTTGTAAACAAATCATCAAAGAGCAAGGAAGACGGAATACTCAGCCTGGAGAATGCCTATACCTACTCTGGTAAAAAACCTGATGCCAGCTATGATGAGAATGATATCTGTTTTATCACATATACCTCAGGCACTACCGGCCTTCCCAAGGGAGTTGTATACAGGTACAGGAATATACCCGTCAAACTTCTTTCAGTTGTTGCCCATCTTCTGTACAAAAAAACAGACATACTCTATACAGCAATGAAGCTCTTTCACGGAAACGCGTTATTTGTAACAGTAACATGCGGTATGCACGTTGGTGCAAGGGTTGTTCTTGCTGAAAAATTCTCAGCAAGCGGTTTCTGGGATGAAATACGCAAATACAGCATCACTTCCTTCAACACAATTGGTGCCATGATACCTATTCTGATGAAACAGCCGGAAAGGGCAGATGATGGGGATAACAGTGTACGCTTTATTCTTTCTGCTGCATGCCCTGCTGACCTGTGGGAAAAATTCGAACAGAGATATAATCTCAGAATATACGAAGCCTATGGCGCGGTAGACGGCGGAGGAAAAACAATCCTCAATCTCGGAACAGCCCCGGTCGGCTCAATCGGCAAGCCTCCGATGAAAACACCATACAGGCTTGTTGATGAACACATGAATGATGTTCCAACAGGTTCTCCAGGAGAACTCATTTTCCGGTCAGGAGGAGCCAACAGCCAGTCATCTGTTGAATACTTTAAAAATGAAGAAGCATCCAGTGAAAAATCCAGTGGTGAATGGATCTTTACAGGAGATATCATGAAAAAAGATAAAAAGGGATACCTCTATTTTATCGGAAGAAATACTGAGTCAATGAGAATCAAAGGTGAAAATGTTTCTGCATTTGAGGTTGAACAGACCATTCAGAAACACCCTCATGTTCTGGAGGCCGCAGTTTATGCAGTTGAATCCGAACTGGCTGAAGATGAAATCATGGCAAGTATAACACTTGTTGAAGGGAAATCAGTAACAGAGGAAGAAATTATTGATTTCATAAAAGAGGATCTGCCGAAATTTGCTGTGCCGCGTTATATCCGCATTGTTGAAGAATTTCCAAAAACCGAGACATTTCGTATAAAGAAAAACGAAGTTGAATGCCTTGGGATTGCAGAAGGAACATATGATTCAATGCAGAGTGTTTATGTTTGATAAAAACAATCCATCCCTGTGTTCCGGAAGCGGGGATGGTTTATCTCTTGATTAGCTACCATTTCTTCAGGATAATTATCACCGGAGCTCCAATTGCCGACCATCACAATTCACACAACACACTACTAAAGTTTTGCACATAATAACTCCCTGTAAAATTTATTTTCCCGGGAGTTATTTAACTAAAAGCTTCATTATAAATAGAATTTTCATTGCCAATTTTTTCTAAATTAATTATTATAATTATAATTTAATAAAACCACATAACAACACCAATCAACAGTATCCAAAACAGAGTAAAGAATGAGATCTGAATATTATCAACTCTATCAGGCTGAAATCAATAATCGCCTGAAAAGATTCAACAGGCCTTTGACTCTTATAAGCATTGCAACTCTTCTTTTAATGATTTTTGTTACTGACCGTTTATATTATCCTGAGCAATTCTCACGCTATCTCATTGCCAGGACAATACCGCTGATATTGTGTTTTATTGTTTTCTCATGTTCTTTTATTAAAGCTATTAATTATAAAACAACACTGAAGTTGAGCGCTTCTTTAAGCTTTTCAGTAATTATGATGATGTATTCCATTATTTTTCTTCGGGGAGTTGATGCATCATTTGCTGTAATCGCCATAATAATGCTCAGTGTACTTTTTATTGGGCTCTATCCTATCTCATTCAGAATATCTGTATTTATTATTATTCTTATAAAAATAATTTATATCTTCCTTGTCGCATATCTTCGTTTGGGATTTGATGAATTTTTTGGAATGATGATTACACATACTACTTTTACAGATATTTTTGTTCTGGTATACAGATATACAGATGAAAAAAAGACAAGAAGAGAATTTATCACCCGGAAAGAACTGGAAAATTCAAATAACGAAATTTTCCAGTTAAACAAACAACTAAAGGAACTCGACAGAGCCAAAACAAACTTTTTTGCGAATGTCTCACACGAACTGCGCACACCACTCACCTTGATCCTCGCACCTCTTGAATCGGTTATTAAGGGCGAATACCCGGGGAAAACAGACAATAAATTTTTCAGGACCCTTTACAATAACGCGGAAAGGCTTTTCAGGCTTATAAACAACCTCCTCGACTTCAGCCGTATTGAACAGGGCCGAATGGAGCTCAGATACACCAGAGAAAATATTCCATCACTCATTGAACTGTATATATCAAATGTTCGTTCAGGTGCAGAGTCAGCAGGGCTTGAAATACATTACAGGAATGATATGGATGATAAAGAGGCGGTAGTTGACAGGGAGCTTTTTGACAAGGCTGTTTATAACCTGCTCTCTAACTCCATCAAATTCACTCCGAAAGGCGGCAGTATCAATATCAGTCTCAGAAACAGTGCCGGTTTTTTTGAGGTAACGGTTGAAGATACAGGAATCGGAATACCAGAGGAATATCATGAATCCGTATTCGACAGGTTTTCCCAGGTCGATTCCGGCGTTACCCGTAAATACGAAGGAAGCGGGATCGGCCTTTCAATTGTAAAAGGAATCGTTGAGCTACACAAAGGTTCTGTTCGGCTTGAAAGCGAAGAAGGCAAAGGCACAACTATTACACTTTCATTTCCAATGATGCAGGAAATAAATCACAGGACAATTACGTCAGGAAGCAATTATTTACATAAATCACAGTGGATAAATATCGCAGAAGCAAAAGACAGTTATGAATCAGAAAATTCATATGAACCTTTTGACCACTTTGACGAAAGCATCCCCCTTGCCCTTGTTGTTGAAGACAATCCGGACATGCTTTCATTTTTAACGGAAATCATCGGAAATAAATACAGAGTTCTTAAAGCAGAAAACGGCAATGATGCTCTTGAGATTGTTGAAGAGAGGCATGAGATTCCTGATATTGTTGTTTCAGATGTTATGATGCCCGGGATGGATGGGCTTGAGTTTACTGAAAGACTCCGTTCCATACCGGAGTTTGAAGGAGTCCCTGTTATTCTCTTAACAGCAAGAGCTGATGTTGCATCAAAAATAACAGGCCTGGAAAAGGGGGCTGTTGATTATATTACCAAACCATTTAACGCAGGAGAACTTTATGCCCGCATGAATGCTCAGCTTGAGATGAAAGTGCTGCGCGACAGGCTTAGAAAAAACAATGAAAAGCTTTACGCCGAGCTGAAGGAGTTTTCCCGCAAAAAAGATGATCCTGTCAGCGATGAATCTGAGAGAAAAGTCAGAGCTGTTATTCGGTTTATTGAAGATAATTTTGACTCTGACTTATCGCGTGATGAACTTGCCAGAACTGTTGACATGAGCCCTGACCACCTCAGCCGGGTTTTCAACAGGCTCACAGGCAAAAAGATAATGGATTTTATTTACGAGAAAAGAATTGAAAGGGCAAAATCTTTACTGTCCGGATCAGACAGGACAATTACCTTTATAGCCCATGAATCAGGTTTTGATTCCATACGGACATTTAACAGGGTTTTCAAAAAATATACGAATAATACTCCTGCAGAATACAGGGACAGATATTCCAGGAATTAACGTTATTCTTTTCCTGATACGCTTTGTTCAATATTTTTTACTGAGATTTACTTAATTTTATAGCCAGGCGCTGTTCAAACAGAGGCTGACTTGCCGAAACATTATATCTGATTAAAATATTAATGATATCGTATGACTTTAAAGATTTATAGGTAAATATACCCGTTTTCTGTCCGGCAGGTTTATTTGTAAAAATAACAGATCATATTTTAATAAAGAAGGATAAATAATAATGATTTTAAAAAGAATAACTGCAGCAGTATTTATCTTTATGACAGCTTTAACAGGCGTTGCCTTTTCAAGTACTTCTCTGCCTGTTTTCCAGCATTTTTCTGATGAAGATGCCTTTGTTGATTTTCAATACTCATATCAGCAATATGCTATCAATGGAACAGAAGATGAAATACACCAGTTTACTTTTGATTCAAAAATTTATTATTTCAACCTGCTTTTTACTTTTGCAAAAAGTACATTTGAATCACTGTATAAAGAAAATAATAAATCAGATACAATTATTATGATGAATTCATTACAATGGGATTTCAAGGGGAAGAATTATGACGGCTATGGCGGAATAGCTAATGATTTCAGATTTATTAAAGCATCATTTCTTGAAGAAGAAACCAATATTGAAGACAGGAATTCAAAAATCTGCCTGTATCATGATAACCTTTTTCTTTATTACGATATTCCAAAATACTGTATATACATTCAGGCCGGAGTTTCATATATGAATGTACTTCTTGAAACAGCTGATCCTTACCTTGCGGATTCACAGGACTCAGATAATAATATCTACGCAATTCAAAATCAGTCAGAGGGAGATCATTTCCTTGGCATTTTTCTTGGTACAAGACTTGCCTGGACATTAAAACTCAAAGGCATCACACTTCACCCGTATTTAACATTTGCTTATTCATGGGTTTATCCCGTAAGTTTCGATGTAAAATATGCAAAAAATCTGTATAACCTGAATATTGGAGCTGGCTTTGTTCTCGATTTTTTTGAACACGCTGGATTTTTTGTGTCATATCAAATGACAGAGTGGACCATCGAATATGACAAACTGGATCATCTTGAATCTGAAATGAAAATTAACGAAGATTACGCAACCTTTGGTTTTTATTGCAAATATTAATTACAAGGAATCAAACATGAAATATTTAAATTTTCTATTCGCTGTATTATTATTCTTTTCCTGTTCAGATGATAAAAAATGGGAACTGATAGGCTCCAGGATTCTGGACTCTGATGATAATCCAATACTGTGTGAATCCTTTTCGGTTTCACAGAACGCCGGAAAATTTGCATTTACGGAGAGAGAGGAATACAGCAGCCACACATACCTCTCTACAATGAATATTGACGGGACTGACCATCAGAAGTCTTCAATTGAAGGAAGTAACGCAGTATGGAGCCATGACGGCTCTTTGCTTTATTTTGATTATGATGGAGATATCTATAGTGTAAATCCGGATTTTACAAATCAGCAAATTATAAATATTACTCCTGATGATGATAAATTCTGTCCACGGCCTTCACCTGACGGTCAATATCTTGCTTTTGTATTGGATAAGGATTCAAGCTATTCATCCACCAAAGACCATGATATTTATTTATTAAAATTGTCTGACAACTCCTTAATAAAAACCACAGGTTCTGATATGTATATTAAGGATTTTAACTGGAATACAACTTCAGATCAAATTGTACTGGAGAGACGGGATATCATCATAGGCCGCAGTTATTCACATAAATACACTCATCTTATCTCTGACCTTTTCAGTGGCAATCCTCAAATTATACAGATTAGTGATATGGAAGTTATGTATCCGAGTTTTCTCAATAATGGGAAAGTTATTGGAACTGTGGATTCAGGCCTTGCTCTTTTTCCAGAATCAGGAGGAATCCCTGACAGGCTTATTCTTAAATTAAGTTGCATCTCGCCAATTATCCATAGTGAGGGAAATTCTTATACTCTCTTTTTTATGATGGCAGACGATTCCGGGGATGACCCGTATTTTTATAAAGTTAATATTGATAATGAATTCAAAGTTTCTTTTTAGATAATGTAAGACTCAATTATCTTCACCGCCAATGACTGAATTCAATAAAATTTTCCAGGAGGGAACATGACTTTACACGAATTAAAATCTTCAAAAAATGTACAAAATTTATTTAAGCGGAAGAGTATATTTGCATTGCTTATCATCTCAGTTTTTATTTTTACAGGCTGTAAGGCTTCTTCGGTCAGC
>CAZEJW010000031.1:0-32881 GCA_964512685.1 uncultured Leptospirales bacterium
TTGACTGGATACCGTTGGTACCTTCCCAGATAGCAAGAATCTTTGAATCCCTCATGTACTTTTCTACCGGATAATCATTACAGTATCCGGATCCGCCATAGCACTGCACCGCTTCTGATGTGATTTCAACACCTTTATCAGTACATCCGGCTTTACAGATTGGAGTAAGAATTTCGACAAGAGCCCTGGCCTCTTTTGCCTCATCTCCATCAAGCATTCTTTCACTTCTGTCAAAATTATCATAGAGAGTATACACAAGATGTCTCTGACCTTCGAGGTGAGATTTCATCCAGAGGAGCATTCTCTTGACATCAGGATGATTGGCGATAGAAACCCCTTTAGCTTCAGGATTCATCATGTCTTTAACATGAACACCCTGTACTCTGTTTTTTGTATAGGTTATTGCATGCATATATGCAGTCGAAGCATTTGCATGTCCCTGAAGAGCAACCCCCATTCGGGCGTAATTCATCATTCTGAACATAATCTTCATTCCCTGACGCTCTTCTCCAAGAAGATAGCCTATACAGTTCCCATTGTCACCAAAACTAAGCTGTGATGTAGCAGTACCCGGAATCCCCATCTTGTGCTCAATACCTGCACAGGTAACATCATTGAACTCACCAACAGAACCATCGTCATTTACAAGATACTTGGGGACAATGAAAATCGAGATTCCCTTTGTGCCCGCAGGATCTCCCTCAATTCTTGCAAGAACAGGATGAATCATGTTTGCATAATAATCATTCTCACCGGAAGAGATGAATATTTTCTGCCCTGTAATCCTGTATGTGCCGTCAGCCTGTTTAACAGCCTTTGTTTTGAGGGCTCCAACGTCAGATCCCGCATCTGGTTCAGTGAGACACATGCTTCCTCCCCACTCTCCAGTCATGATCTTCTCGACATATTTTGCTTTCTGCTCGTCTGTTCCGAAAGTCTCAACCAGTTCCATTGCCCCATGAGAAAGCCCGGGATACATTATGAGAGGATAGTTTCCTGCCATAAGAACTTCGTTACATCCGGCTGCAATTATTGCCGGCATTCCCATTCCGCCGATTTCAGGATTATCAGCAACACCCATGAATCCGGCTTCATAATAGGCATCAAGCGCAGGTTTGTAACATTCAGGGATTGTTACACCTTTTGTCTGCGGATCCCAAACACAGCCTGTCTTATCCCCCTCTTCAGCAGTTGGATAAAGCTGCTCATATGCAAGCTGCTCTGCAAGGTCAAATGTTGCATCAAAAGTATCCTTATCAAAATCAGCAAATACAGGATACTTTTCCGGATATTTATCAACCTCGAACAGCTCAAAGAGTAAAAATTTAACGTCTCGTGAATCAATCAATGGATTTAAAGCCATAAAACAAACTCCTTTGTTTTTTTTCTTGTGTACGGGAGCCAAATCCCATACATGGCTGAAACACCCGCCACCATTCAGGTTACAACAGTGAACAACCATCAGCAGTCCAAACATTTTTTCATTCACATTTAGAAGGATTCATATAATTTACAACTATTTTTTTTTATATATACCAAAAATAAGCTTGAAAACATGCAAAAACAGAGGAAAAAGATTGATTTTTCAATGGACAATGGTCATCAGGCTATTGCGTCATACACTCTCTAAAGTTATACGGAAGATCCCAAATAACGGTAATTATAACTGACAAAATTCAACTGAACATTTTTAGAATTTATTATAGTAATTTTTGAATCTTTAATAAAACTGATATATAATATGTGCAAAAGAAGCTGAAATATCGGCAGAGATAAATTCCCGCGAAAAAAAATTCTTGAACATATTCAATATACTGTCAACCTGATCCAAACCTGAAAACCCGGAAAAAATATTATGAATAATCTGAAATACTGGATAGCCCTCGACAGAACCGAAGGAATTGGAATTGCTGCCCTTCATGAAATTTACAATGCACTGAGAAAATTCAATCTTTCAATTATTGATTTATTTGACCTGTCATCTGACGAACTCTCCAGCGAATTCAGTTTCAATAAAAAAGTCTGCAATGGGGTTATTCAGGCTGCAAAAACACTGTCTTCAATCGAAAAGGATTATTTTGGCCTTCTTGATGCCGGGGTATCTATCACCCCTTTCTTTGCAGAATCGTATCCAAAGATCCTCAGGATGAGACTCGGGAATCAGGCACCGGCCTTTCTTTACTCCTCAGGAGAAAAAAGCCTGCTGGAAGATAAAGCAGCTGCTGTTCTTGGAGACAGTAGAATAAGCTCCACAGGAGAAAGAATCTCTCTGCTTGCATCAGCAGAAATGGTTAAACACCGAATTACAGTTGTAAGTGGATTTGCCAGAGGGGCTGATATGGCAGCTCACAGATCAACACTAATGAATGGCGGGAAAACAATTGCATTACTCCCTTACGGGATGAACCATGTAAAAATTCCAGAAAACATCAAGGATGTCTTCAATCCCGAGAAGATTCTGCTCATCTCGCCTTTTTATCCAACTCATGAACCTACAAAATTCAATGCCTACATAAGAAACCGCCTTGTCTGTGCACTTTCCGGTGCAGTATTCATTGTTGAAGCTCCTGAAGACGGAGGCATATTTGAAGCTGCAAAATCCGCACACAAGCTTGGAATCCCCCTGTTTACTACCGAATATGGTGAATATCCAGAAAACGCAAAGGGCAATAAAAAAATTCTGGAAGATTTAGGGGGGATTCCAGTGAGGAGTAAACTGGTTGACGAACTGAGAGTTCCAAATATGGATAAATTCATTTCAGTTATCAAATTCAATTCATAAAGGGCTATCATGAAAAAAATACTAATCGCAGCAGCCGGACTTTTTTTGATAACAGCAGGCTATCTGTTCTACCTGAACAGCGCGCCTCCCCTGATGCAGGATGAAATATTCACAGTACAAAGCGGGGAAAGTCTACAGGAAGTCGCATCAAGGCTTGAGGATAAAAACCTGATAAGAAGTCCATTTTTCTTTAAGATGTCGACTTATATTATCCATCGAAAATACGTCCAAAAGGGAAGATACCGAATTTTCAGAGATATGACTTCCATAGACATTCTGAAAAGACTCTCAAGTGGTGAGATTTTAACAAAGCAGGTAACTATTCCTGAAGGATTCAATCTTTATGAAACAGCGCACCGCCTTGATGAGAACGGGATCACCTCCTCAGGGAAATTTTTGTATTACTCGTTCAACAGAGCCTTCCTTAACTCGATTAAAATTCAACAGAATTCAGCTGAAGGATATCTTTTCCCGGATACATATAATTTTCCGGAAGAATCAGATGCAAGAGACATAATTTTGGCGATGTTCAGACAGATGAATAGAAAAATAAAAACGATTGACCGGAAAGACAGCGCTATGAATCTTCATCAGGTACTGACACTTGCCTCACTAATTGAAAAAGAAGCAAAAGTGCCCGATGAAAGGAGATACATCTCCTCTGTTTTTCACAACAGGCTGAAAAAGGACATGAAACTTGACTGCGATCCAACGGTAAGATACGCTGTTAAGAACTTCAAAGGCAGAATAACTTACAGTGACCTTAAGAATGAATCTCCATTCAATACTTATGTGCACAAAGGACTCACGCCCACTCCAATATGTTCACCGGGCATTGATTCAATAAAAGCTGCACTTGATCCGTTGGTAACAAGTTATCTGTTTTTTGTGGCAAGAAACAACGGATCACATTACTTTTCAGCTACTCTGAGAGAACACAACAGAGCTGTACAATTTTACCAGAGAGGAATCAAAAATGGATTCATCGACAATCAGAAACTTTAAACCAGAAATAATATCGCCTGCCGGGAATCCGGAAAAACTGAAATTTGCAGTACTCTATGGTGCAGACTCTGTTTATTTTGGAGGCGATGAATTCAACCTGAGAATCAGAGCCGGCAATTTTTCAGAACAATCAATAATTGAAAGTATTGAGTTCTGCCATTCTCATGGTGTGAAAGCAGTATTCCTGCTGAATGCATTTCTTCATGAGAATGATCTTTCAACAGCTAAAGAATATATACAGAAGATAAAAAATCTCCCTGTTGATTCAATTATGGTATCTGATCCAGCAATGATCATGATGCTGCAGGATGCAGGCATAGAGGCAGATCTAAATCTCTCAACGCAGATGAATACACTGAACCACCTTGCCATGAAATTCTGGCAAAAGGCCGGAGTAAAAAGGATTGTTCTTGGAAGAGAAACAACTCTTGATGAGATAAAAATGATCAAGGATCATACAGACATTGAGATAGAGGTATTTGCGCACGGGGCCCTCTGCGTAGCATACTCCGGAAGATGCCTTCTCAGCAGATTCATGTCAGGCAGAGATGCGAACCAGGGAGACTGTTCACAGCCATGCCGCTGGCGTTATTCGCTGGTAGAAGAGAAGAGACATGGAAACCATCTTGATATAATCGAATACGCAAGAGGCACAGAGATTCTTTCATCAAAGGATTTATGCCTTATTGAACGAATTGAAGAATATATTGATGCAGGCGTGAATGCCTTCAAGATCGAGGGAAGGATGAAGTCTCTCTATCATGCGGCTAACACAACCAGGGTATACAAGCACGCTGTTTCTCTTGCAGGTACCGAGGCATTTCATAAATACATTCCATTCTGGCTGGAGGAACTCGATCTTATAAATCACAGACCATACACTGATGATCTTTTCAACGAGTTTGACAACCTGGGATTCTGTGACATGCCCTATGTTCAAAAAGCAATGTTTACGGCTTACAAGGATGAGGATGCAGATGAAGAAAACACAGCATTCCTGAAAATCTTCAATCCTATTAAAAAGGGAGAGTTGCTTGATGGAATTTTTCCCATTACCGGAGCGATCAGGGACGATACGTTCACTGTAGTAGATATCCTGGATGATGAAGGTAATTCCATTGACATGGCAAGGCCCAATCAAAGGCTTAAAATTAAATTTGACAAAAAAATAGATGATTGGGCAATCTTCAGGAGAAGACTGGACAAAGAAAAAAAATAATAATAAAGACGGGGGATACCAACGCTGCTGCTTCTTCATCCCCCTGAAAACAGGAGACTGAGATGATTAAGAAAGCGCCCGGGATTGAAGACCTGTTCCCTGACAAAACCCCAAAATGGAACTTTATTATAGATACAGCGAAGGATGTGTTCTCTCTTTACAACTACAGGGAAATCGTTATTCCCGTTCTTGAATACACCGAACTCTTCTCAAGGGGGATTGGCGATGAAACAGATATTGTGTCAAAAGAGATGTTCACTTTCGAAGACAGGGGTGGACGCAGCCTCACACTAAGACCTGAAGGCACCGCGTCAGTTGTAAGGGCTTATGTCGAGAACGGTGACTATAACCGCCTCTCAAACTGCAAACTGTTCTATGCAGGCCCAATGTTCAGAGCTGAAAGACCTCAGAAAGGAAGGCTGAGACAGTTCAATCAGCTGGGGCTGGAATTTTTTGGAAGTGATGACCCTTACTATGACTTTGAAGTTATCTCCGTTATGGATGAGCTGTGTAAAAAGCTGGGCCTCAATGAATATAAAATTCTGATAAACTCAATAGGCTGCCCTTCATGCCGCGAGCACTACATTGTTGAACTGAGAGAATTTTACAGGGATAAAAAAGAAGAGCTTTGTGAAGACTGCAAAAGAAGGCTCGAAAAAAATACTCTCAGACTTCTTGACTGCAAGAAAGAAGTTTGCGGCAGGCTGAAGGATTCAGCCCCTCGTATAACGGACTTCCTCTGCGGCGATTGCCATGATCACTATAAACTCGTGAAAAGATACCTCGATGAAAATGATACGCAATATACAGAAGACCCTTTTCTGGTAAGGGGTCTTGACTACTATACGCGAACTACCTTTGAATTTGTTACTGACAAAATAGGCAGTCAGAATGCATTTGCTGCAGGCGGAAGATATGACAATTTGGTTGAAACCTTTGATGGTAAACCTACTCCGGCAGTTGGATTCGCTGCCGGAATTGAGAGGATATTTCTTCTCCTGGAAGGAGCCGAAACAGTTATGCCGTCAATCGACTGCTACATAGTCCACTCAGGAGAAAAAACCCTCGCCTATTCAGTTAATCTTGCGACTGACCTCAGAAAAAAAGGCATTTCAACAGACATGGAACCCGAGACAAAGGGATTCAAGGCTCAGTTCAAAAAAGCCACAAGAGACAATGCACGTTATGCCATAATCATTGGAGAAGAAGAACTGGAACAGAGTTCTGTAACTATAAAAAACCTCGAAACAGGCAAACAGGAGCTGATTGAAAAGAATAAACTGATTGAATACCTGGAAGATGACTGCAGGTAACGAATAAAAATTCAAAACCCGGAAGAGAAATTCTCCTCTCCCGGGTTTGCATTATTCAGTGTACATATTTTCGATTATATCGGCATAATTTTTACTTATTACTTTCCTCTTTATTTTCTGCGTAGGTGTAATCTCTCCATTCTCCTGAGTAAATTCATGAGGAAGCAATGTGAACCGCTTCACTTTCTCGACCTGACCAAGATCTTTTGTTCTCTCGTCTATTCTGTCTTTGTAGAACTTCACTATCTCCGGTTTTTTGATGAGTTCTTCAAATGAAGAATATGATATATTGTTATTTTTTGCATAACTCTCGAGAGGCTCTGAAGCCGGGACTATCAGGGCAGAGACATACTTCTTTCCATCGCCGATGGCTGCAACCTGTTCGAAAAAAAAGTCTTCTTTGAGCAATGTCTCGATCTGCTGGGGAGCAATATATTTTCCGCCGGACGTTTTAAATAGATCCTTCAGTCTGTCAGTGATTGAGATAAAACCTTCTTCATCAATAAAACCGATATCCCCTGTTTTGAGCCATCCATCCTGAGTAAAAAGCTGCTTTGTAAGTTCCGGTTTGTTCCAGTATCCGGCAGTCATGTTTGGCCCTTTGCCCTGGATTTCACCTTCCGAAGAAATCCTTATATCAACAAGAGGAACGACAGGTCCGCATGTTCCGAACTTATTTCTTTCAGGGGTTGATACACATATAACGAAACACTCCGTTAGTCCATATCCCTGAAGCAGGAGAACACCGGTTTTGAAAAAGAACTCGGAGATTTCACCGGAGAAAGGACCGCCTCCGCAGTTGAAAACCTTATTGCGGCCGCCAAAAAGATTCCTCACCTTTTTAAGAACAAGAGTATCAGCAATTTTATACTTTATCTTAAGTCCGGCTGGCAGAGGCTTGTTTTCTTTTTTAAGGTATCCTGCCTGGCCTCCTATCTCCAATGCCCAGTTAAAAAGTTTCTGTTTGCCTGGTGATGCATTACTGATACCTTCCATCACCTGTGAATGTATCTTCTCCCACATTCTAGGCACGCTGCACATATAATGAGGTTTTGACTCTGCAAGAAAATCAAGAAGCGCCTTTGTATCATGACAATAATCCACACGTCCATTTCCGCATAGTATAAAATAACTCCATGCTCTTTCAAAGACATGTGATAATGGCAGAAAAGCGAGATTAACATCTGTTTCTTCAATGGGGATATGATATCCGGTTCCGAACAACATTGCAAGCCAATTCCTGTGAGTGAGCATAACACCTTTAGGGTCTCCGGTGGTTCCGGATGTATAGATCAAAGTTGAGAGATCTTCAGAATCAGCTTTGGATATCCTGTCTGAAAGCTCTGACTCTTTTCCGGAATTTCGTCCGATCCCGAGAAAATCCTCCAGATACATAACATCATCAGTTTTCTGAAGTTTTATTTCAGGATCGAATGCAATGATTTTCTCAATCGGTGATGAATCCTTAATGCTCATGGCCTTATCGAACTGAGCCTGATCGCCAACAAACAATATTCTGATATCTGCATCCTTAACAATATAATCGAGTTCTTTTGCTGAATTGGTTGCATATACCGGCACTGATGCCGCGCGGATATAAAAACATGCATAATCAACTATCGCCCACCAGACACTGTTGGCGGAAAACATTGCAACAAAGTCTTTTTCTCTGACACCAAGCACCAGCAATGATTTGGCACATGCCTCGATATCATCACCAAACTTTTTCCACGTGTATTCAATCCATTTATCATGAGGCTTATGCCTCACTGCAACCTTACTGTCACCATACTTTTCCACTCTGCTTTTCACCATCAAGCCTAGATGTTTTTCCCGGTTTAGAAATTCTTCGAATTCCTTCTGATAATTATGATCTTCAGATTTCATTAGCAACTCCTTGTTGGATAAGTAAATATTACTCACCGGAATAATGCTGAAAAAAACCTGCTTTACAGGTTTTACTCTGTTCCGGTGCATTCCGAAACACTTCTTTTGAAAAGAACCTGTCTGGTTCTCTCAAAACAGATCCGCTACCGAATCAACTTAACTCTATTGAACGTTAGTCAGAACGTCAACCAAAATTTTCTTTATTGTCTTTTGGTTTAACCTGCTTTAGTTATCCTCTGACACCAACGTAGAAAGATTAGTAAAATAGTCTTATTTTTTGATGATAAATATATATATTTTTTTAAATGATATTTTATCCGGGTGTATAAAATATCTTCCCCACAACAGAACACTATAAATTGAGGTCTAAACTAAAAGTCATTAAAAATCAAAACCCAGGAATTTCGTTATTGATTTAAGGAGTTAAATCAATATTATAAATAATTATTGCAAAGTGGTTTACTATTCAAAATAAAGATCAATTCTTCTAAGATATCGATCCTCATATTCAAGAAGAATTCTTCTCCTCTCTTCAAAAGTACTTCCCAGATCAAGATAAAAGGGATGGAATGTAATCTTGACCATGCAAATGTAATTTTCATCTAGATATGAATTTATTGAAGAGTATTTGTAATCCCTTGGATCACTTACGATCCCTTTTCTTACTGGATTATAAGCAATATACCACAAAAGGGTCACAAAATATACCCGAGGCTTCTTTGCCTCTTCAACAATTTTACTTTTAAATCTCTCATTCCATACTGGCCCGGTTCGATTCATAATTCTGTTATATTTTCTGGCAAAAACAGATTTAATGTACTGAATAATTTTAGATATCGTATGCTCATCATTCAATGTTCGTATAATAAAATGAAAATGATTATCCATTGGGATAAATTTATTTAGTTCAAACTGATATTTTTCCTGAGCCATCTGAATAACCTGTACAAAGAGATCTTTCACAATATCCCTTTCCATCAGATTTCTGGTCTCAATACATCTGGAATAAACATGATATGTTAAATAAGGCTGGCAAATTCTAAGTGGATGTCCCATGCGTCCCTCCTTTAGTGAGCCCTCAAGGGTTATAACGAACGGGAATCGACCTTCAGCGTTTTTTTTCGGAAAAAAATTGTATTTTTCAAAAAAAATTAAAAATAGCTAGTGTCAGAGTAGAGAAAAAGAGGTGTCAGAGCAAAAATAAGCAATCATCTGCTTAAATGAAACATAGCACGCCAGATATGATAAGCAATTCTGTCAACCCATCTCATAGCCTCGAGAAAACTAAAAGCAGCATCAGGGTCAATCTTACCACACGCAATTTCATCAATAATATCAGTACGCTTTGCCTTTCTGGTTTCAGCAAAAAGCGATGAAATCTCTTCAACAGATTTTGTAGGAGCCTCAGGAAGATCTCCCTGGAGCCATGCAATAATACCGTCAAACTGCTCGAGCTGATTGACGGTAAGGCTTCGAAGAAACTCTGTATGTCCAGCAGTCCTGATATTTTCAACTTCACGACAGGCTTCACTAAGACGCATAAGATGATCAGTGCAATGAATAATGTCCAGATGCTCTTCGTGCAGAGAAGAGGAATCAGGGTCTGAAGTAATCTCTGACATAAATCGTCTTACTTCGAGAAGTGCAGAATCAACCACATCCAGTTTTTTCGCAATATGCGGATACTGAACTTCTGCAACAACGAGGTCTCTTACTACCCGCATCATTAAAAGAAAAATCTCAACTATGGTTAATCGTGCTGTTTCGATTGCAACAGAAGGAACATTGACAACAGAAAAATCGAGATGCCTGGCAAGCAGAGATTTTTCTTCTTTAACCAGTATACACATAAGATTTGAAATGCCTGATTTAAAGGGCAAAAGGATAACAATGCCAAGAAGGTTGAATGCAGTATGAAAAGCACATAAAAGAATTGAGGGCACCTGGCTGCCGCAGACTTTACATATACCAACAACTCCTTCGATAAAAAACGAAAGAAAAATAAATACAATAATGCCGGTAACTACATTAAAGAAGATATGAACCAATGCTGTTCTTTTGGCTGAAACAGTTGCACCGATGAATCCTATTATTCCATAGAACGTCTTGCCTACATTCTGCCCTATTACGAGAATTGCAGACTGTTCGAGATTGATTGTCCCTGCACTGAGAGCAGCAAGAGTTGTCACCAGTGCGACACTGGAGGACTGAAGGAGTATTGTCATTACAATACCAAGAAACACAAGGAGGATCTTGTCTCCAAAAGAATCAACAGTAAAACCGGAAAGATCAATGATCTGTGACACATCCCTCATTCCGTCCTGAAGGATATCAAGTCCAACAAATAGAATACCAAAGCCGGCAATTGCCAAACCTGCATTTGCCTTTTTCCCCTTACCAAGAAGCTTCAAAAGGGCACCAATACAAATCATAGGGAGAGTAATACTGCTGAAATGAAACTTAAAACCAATAAGAGCGACAATCCATCCTGTAGTAGTACTGCCAAGATTAGCACCGAATATTACGCCAATTGCCCTGGGGAAAGAAAGAATCCCTGCACTAACAAAACCAATTGTTGCAAGAGTCGTTGCACTTGATGCCTGAACCAGCGCGGTTATACCGGTTCCGGAGAGGACAGCCCTGATGCTCGACCCTGTAAATTTTCCAAGAACATTCCTGAACGAATTTCCAGCGAGAGCCTTGAGCCCGTCAGTCATAAGAACCATGCCAAGAAGAACTATCCCCACACCACCCGCAAGGGCTGTTCCCATTTTCAGCATTCCATCCATAATTAAACAATCCTATCCTGGAGTCCGGATTACTTCCGGTAATAATAAACCCGCGAAAAGTTCAATAAAGCTGCATAAACAGATGAATGAATAATCCGTCGCAGCGGAAAAATCAGCTCAAAAAAAATCTAAATCATAGTGTATAAATAGCCTCTTCAAGTAAAGAAAATTCTTAAAAGACAAAATAATATTTTAAAAATTTAATCAGGCATAATTAAGATAAAAAGAATAGAATCAGATTATTTTCTCTCCTATTCTTGAATAAGGATTATTATAAATTGCTTGAATTTTAATTCATAAATTTTCTCATGGAGCAAAATCATACATCAGGACATAAAAATGAATAAAAAACCTATAGAAGTAAACATAAATGAACTTGTTGACCTGCTCGAAAGATATTTTGATGCTGACGAAAGTATCAACTATGCATTGAAAATAGTGGGGCATCCGGGGGTTGGGAAATCAGCAATCGTAAAAGAAGTCGCTCTTAAAAAAAACTTCTATTTCATTGATACAAGACTGGCTTTCAAGGAAAATATCGACCTGGGAGGATACCCGGTTCCTGATCATGAAAACCGCAGAATGATATACTACAGACCCAAATTTATTCCGCCGGAGGAAACCCCCGAGGGATATGACGGCATAGTGTGGTTCCTCGATGAATCAAACCGGGCTCATCCAACTGTAATTCAGACTCTTTTTCAGATAATAACAGAAAGAACCTGCGGAGAACATTCACTTCCTCCCAAGACCTCCATAGTTCTTGCAGGCAACCTCGGCGATGAAGACAATACAACAATAACCGATTTCGACGATTCAGCGCTGGACGGAAGGCTTGCCATCTTTCATTTAAAACCAGCAGCTGATGACTGGCTTAAATGGGCATCTGCAGCAGAGATACATCCTTCAGTTATAAAATACATAACCCTTTATCCCGAGAGGTTGTGGGATGAAGAAAAAGTAAACCCGAATCCAAGGGGTTGGCACCAGGTATCACAGGCAATTAAATTATCCTATCAGCTCACAGGCGAGAAGGAACTTGCAGACTATCTGGAAGATAATTACAACAGCCCGCTGGAAAAACTTATAAACTCACTCCTTGGAAATATTGCCGGATCAGACTTCACAAGTCAGCAGACAGCGCCAAGAGAACTTTCCACCGCACAGATACTCGAAGGCAACGAGGAAAGACTCGAAAAGCTTAAAACAGGGGACATCCCTTCAGAAGATATTCTCTGGGCAATATCAGGATCAATAAATCATCTCAGAGAAAAAAATATAATCCTCAAAAACAGTTTTAACAATGAAGACCTCAGAGAACTCGCCAATGTCCTCAAATTTATTGGTTACTCCAGGGCAGACACCAGGATGTCCTTCTTCTATATGCTGATGAAGGAATGCGGAATTTTCACAATGATTCCTGAAGCGTTAAATACAGTAGATGAAGAAAATATGAGACAGGAACTCTATCAAAAATTTACTGAGATGCTTGAGGTTTAGAGAATGAACAAGTTCTGGGAACCCATTCTTGGCAGCCTCTGGAAAAAAAGCAGGTTTACCTCATATTTTTATCAGTCTGTTCATTTCATGGAAAATGATGCAATACCAACGCTTGCACTTACCGTCTATACATCCAGGCTCGTCATGTTCTACAACAGGGAATTTATCGAGTCTTTAACAGAAGACGAGACTACAGGCCTGCTGGTTCACGAAATGCTTCACGTTATTTTCAATCACGACCACAGGGCAATAGCAGACGGTGATATTTACCTCCAGAACCTCGCCCAGGACATGGTGATCAACTCATATATTCTTACGAACGAAAAAACCTTTTTTTCAAGAAAAGGCCAATACGTTCATGATATCCCCAGAATCATTCTCCCAAAAGGTCTGCCGGTTATTCCCTCTGAATTTAAAAAAGAGACCGGCAAAAATGACCCTGCCTGGGAAGAACTCTACGCATGGCTCAAAAAACAACCGAGGGAAACTCTCAAACAACTCAAGGGAGAAGCTGAGGATAAATCAGGTTTCTCAATCCCGGCAGAATACCAGAATGCATTTAACGATCTAACAACAGCATTCGAGAATATCATGAACCTGCCTGAAGAATACATGTCAGATGAGGCATATACCAGAATCGGAAATATGGACGGGTTGGTGTTCGAAGACCAGAAGGGAAACCAGATCCCAACCGGGATTCACATGCTGAGAAATCACGATTACAAAGAACAGCTCGACGCAAAGAAGAAACAGCTTATTGCTCTTCCTGCCAAAGATCAGCAGAGCAAACAGGAAAGGGCCTATCAGGAGCTCAAAGGCATAATTGAAGAAACCAGAGAAGTTAATATCTCATCTTGGGAACACATGATAAAGAGTATTGTAGATTATTCATCTCAATCCAACGAATGGAAATATACCTACGGCAGATTCAACCGCAGATATTTTACACAGGGAATATATTCCCCGGGAAGAATATTCAAAGAAAGAGAAAATCTCACGGTAGTTGTGGATGTCTCCGCATCAATGATAATGACACCTGGCGATCTGGAAGCAGCATTTGGAGTACTCGAAGAGCTTGCCAACAAATATGTCATAAACCTTCTCTGTATAGATGAGGATCTCTTTGTGCCCGAGAAAAAAGGTGATATTTTCGTAAAATCAGAGCAGTCAAAAACAAAATACATATATAAAAAAGGCGACTGGAAGTTTATTAAAACAGGAAATGCCGGTACGACTTTTTTTGCACCGTTATTTAACAGCTACATGCGAAACAGACATGAAATGCTAATAGTTATTACAGATGGCTATATCTACGATACAGAAAAGCTCAAAAAATACTATCCTACTTTATGGGTTGTCTCAGCAAGCAGGCCCGATCCATTTGTACCGCCTTTCGGCAAGTCTGTTCAGATAGAACTAAAAAAAGACAGGCCCGGGGATTTCTGAACAGCTGAATCCATTGCAAAAAAGAGGAACCAATGACTGAAATAAAATATAATAACCAACAAACTACAGCGGAGAAAATATACATTGCAGGTAACGAAGGGGACGGTTTTGATTATCTTGAAGGAACCGATTCAATACTGGAAACAAATGATCCTGAATACATATTCCTCGCAGGAAGAGACTGGCCTGTTTTTGATTACAGAGAAGGTCTTGACAAACTTATTGAAATAGGAAGCCCGGAACAAATACATAAAGCCGGCATCTTCTGGAATGAATTTGATTTTAAAAAAGGAATCCAGGCTCTCATAGATAAAGGCAACCCGGAATATATTTACCGTGCCGGAAGATTCTGGAAAGAATTTGATGCGGAAACTGGAATTGATGTACTGTTTAAACTTAAAAGCCCCAGATTCATATACTATGCCGGGGCCGAATGGAAAAAATTTAATTTCGAAAAGGGATTCACCTTTCTTATGGAACTTGGCAGCCCTGAATTTATCTTTTACGCAGGCTCGCACTGGAAGGTATTCAATCATGATACAGGCATGAAAAAACTGTTTGCATCAAAATCCCCTGAATACATATTCAAAGCCGGAACACTATGGAAAAAATATGACTATTCCAAAGCATGGAAAATTCTTGAGAATCAAATAGTCGATGCAGAAGAATGGCGGGCAAAAGCACTTGATAATCAAAAATGGAAACAGGCACTTTATAAAATCTGGAACAGCCTTATGATAATATAATCCACAAAAAGCCACTAAAAATTTCAGAATTAAACCAGATCCGTAGAACCATCAAAATTTAATACCAGAGGACCAGTCCACTACTTTGAATAATAATCTGAGGGAACATGTAAAGTTCCCTCAGATTATTATTTCCTGTTACTCTTTATCCAGATCTTCATTTCATCTGCTTTTTTGATGAGTTCATCCCTGAAGTCAGGATGAGATATACTCACAAGTCTTTCAGCCCTTTCCCATGTTGACATCCCTTTCAGCTGAACAATTCCGTATTCAGTCGTAACATACTGCACCAGAGATCTTGGCACAGAAACGATTGATCCTGGAGTGAGTCCCGGAACAATTCTCGATCGAACCTTTCCATTCGAGTCAGTATATGTTGAGCTGAGGCTTATTATCCCCTTGCCCCCATGAGATTGAAATGCACCGAAAATAAAATCGAGCTGACCTCCAGTACCTGACTTCTGTGACGGACCATAAGACTCAGAAGACACCTGTCCAAAGAGATCCACTTCCATTGCGTTGTAAACAGCCAGAGCTTTATCATTGAGACTTACCACCTTTGGATCACTTATGTAATCGACAGGATAAGATGCACAGGTCGGATTATGATGTAAAAACTCATAAGTTTTATTAGTGCCATAAGCAAAGGTATAACTCATTTTGTATTTATCAATATTCTTTGCGGCACCAGTTACATGGCCGGAATTGTACAGATCAACACATGAATCAACAAAAAGTTCTGTATGGATACCAAGATCCTTGAGATCACTTTTCTGAATCAGGTCTGAAAGCGCTATATGCTGACCACTCGCGGCAAACTGAATACAGCTTCCATCTTCGATTTCATTCATTATATTTTCAGCAATTTTAATTTCCGCTTCTGTCGGTTCTATTTTATCTCTTTCCAGCAAGAGCGGATTATTTCCTTCGACAATATAATCTACTCTAGAAACATGAATAGATTCCCTGTTTCCCCCAAGACAGTATGGAGCATTTCGGTTTATTTCAACAACGACCTTTTTAGCTTTATCGATTATTGCCGAAGTAAATGAATTTGCAAGACCATAGTTAAAGTACCCTCTTGCATCCATCGGACTTACAGAAATAAAAGCAACATCAATATCTATATACTTATGAATTATCCGTGGAGTCTGATGATAGGCAGAAGGGACAAAAAAACACAGTCCCTCCTCCTGAAGTCTTCTGGATACCATACCAAAGTAATAATCATGAACAATAAAATGTTTTCTTTCTTTGTCTACTTTTACGACCTCCGGAACCTGGGTAAAGTATACACTTCTGATATCGACATTCTCAAGCTCCTCTGCCCTTGCGGCAAGTGCCTTGTCAAGCGCCTGAGGAAAAAGTACAAATTCACTATAGTAAACGATATCGCCTGATTTAACAAACTGAGCAGCTTTCTCTGCTGAGATTGTTTTCTTTTGTGCTTCCCATGATCTGGTTTCAGTCATAATTATCACCCTTACTTATTTAGTCTTTATGATTATACAACTTCTTTCTTATTTGATTTTACCCAGATTTTCATTTCATCTGCTTTTTTTATCAGCTCGTCTCTGAATTGTGGATGAGCAATACTAATCAATGCTTCTGCTCTTTCCCATGTGGTTTTCCCCTTAAGCTGAACAATTCCATATTCAGTTGTGACATACTGCACGATTGATCTAGGAACAGTAACAATTGATCCATAGTTGATGGTTGGTACTATCCTGGAGTGAAGATTGCCTTCCTTATCAGAAAAAGTTGAGCTGAGACTAATTATACCTTTACCACCATGTGACTGGAATGCTCCATAAATAAAATCCAGCTGACCACCCGTGCCTGATTTCTGAGCAGCCCCAACTGATTCTGAACACACCTGACCGAAGAGGTCAACCTCTATAGCATTATTAATAGATACGTGTTTATTGTTTAAGGCAATAATTCGGGGATCATTCACATAGTTAACAGGATAAGATGCACAACTTGGGTTATGATGCAAGAACTCATAAAGCTTGTTCGTTCCCATTGCAAAAGTATATGACATTTTGTATTTATCGATACTTTTATGTTTTCCTGTAACGCGTCCTGATTCATAAAGATCAACACATGAATCAACCAGCATTTCTGTATGGATGCCAAGATCCTTAAGATCACTCTCAGCTATCATCTGCCCGATAACGTTGGGAAGACCACCTATTCCCAGTTGAAGGGAACATCCGTCTTCAATCTCATCCAGAATATACTTTGCAACCTGTCTGTTAATCTCGGTTGGCGGCTGAGGCGGAACCTGGGCAAGAGGATGGTTATCTCCTTCAACAATATAATCAACTCTCGAAATATGAATCGATTCCTGATTCCCGCCCAGACAATAAGGGACATTCCTGTTAACTTCAACAACAACCTTTTTTGCTTTTGAAATGCATGCACCTGTAATAGAATTTGATAGTCCAAAATTAAAATATCCCCGAGGATCCATTGGCGCAGAAGTAATATAAACAACATCGTAATCAGTATATTTTCTCACAAAACGGGGCGCCTGATGATACGCAGTTGGAATGTAATTACAAAGATTCCTGTCATGGAGTCTTCTTGATACATTACCAAAATGGTAATCATTCATAATCACATGTTCTCTTTTTGGATCAGCCTCCACTACTTCCGGTACCTTTGTAAAACAAACGCTTCGCAGATCTACATTCTGAAACTCATTCACTCTTTTGGCTAGAGCAGCATCACATGCATGTGGGAATAAAACAAACTCCCCATAAAAAATTTTATCCCCTGATTTAACGAGCTCCGCAGCCTTTTCGGGCGTGATAAGTTTTTTCTGATATTCCCAATTTTCAATATCACTCATAATAATCACCTCTGTTTTTCTATTTAATAAAACTGCCGATCGCCTCCCCCCTACAATGTTTAACATACTGACCAGCGATCATTAAGGAGCGACTAAAATGTATTGAACATCTGATGTCAAGATTTTTAAGATAAAGAATTACAAAAAAAAATATTATCCACAAAAAAGAACAGTAATCACTACCTGAGCTCCGACAAACAGGCTGCATTTGACCAGTTAGCAAATTTAACCTGGTCAATAAATTTTACTTACGCCAGTATTCAAAAAAAAGAACAGACCAGGCAGTCAGAAATACATTTCAAAACAAGTGACGCAAGCAATAGCAAAATCCCTCAACAACACTTAATAATAAATGGAAACATCAAAATAAACAAGCAGGAATACAAACAAAAAAAATCCCCTCAGAGAAAGGGGATTTTCCAAATAAAAAAATTACTATTTACACTCCAAATAAAGTGTAATTTTATCAATATACGTATTTAAAGGATCCTTCTTTAGTAAGATATTTTCCAATGACCATTCTTTGAACCTGAACAGTACCTTCAAATATCTGTGTAATCTTTGCATCCCGCATAAATTTTTCAACAGGATATTCTTTTACATATCCGTATCCACCAAATACCTGAACTGCATCAGTTGAAACCTTCATTGCTGCATCAGCTGCAAACATCTTTGCAATATTGGATGACATTTTAAAAGGAAGTCCCTGATCCTGAAGGAATGCAGCTTTTTGATAAAGAAGCCTTGACGCATCAGTTAACGCTGCCATATCAGCCAGCATGAACTGAATTCCCTGAAAAGCAGATATAGGTTTTTTGAACTGCTGTCTTTCATTCGAATATTCAATTGCAGCGTTAAGAGCTCCGGTTGAAATACCTGTTGCAATTGCAGCAATAGCTGTTCTTGAAAGATCGAGTGTTTCCATAAGAACAGGTGTTCCTTTTCCCGGCTCTGCGATACACATCCAGCCCGGAACCCTGACATCTTCAAACGTAACGGAGGTTGTGCTGCTTGTTCTGATACCCAGTTTGTCTTCTTCTGGTCCTATTGATATTCCCGGAGTATCTTTGTCTATCATGAAACAGCAAATTCCCTTATTGCCGAGTTCTTTATCTACAGTTGCGAAAACTGAAAACTGATTTGCAATAGCACCGTTAGTGATAAATTGCTTTGTACCATTGATCACCCAATCATCACCATCTTTCGTTGCCTTGACAGTCATACTCAAAGCATCAGATCCGGCTTCAGGTTCAGTGAGACAGAATGCACATATTGCACCTTCGAGCATCCGTCCAAACCACCATTTTTTCTGTTCATCATTTGCACCAACGAGAATTGGGTCTGTTGCAAGAAGAGATGATGCGACAAGAGTACAGGTTGTTCCTGCATCTCTTTGCGCCAGTTCATCGACAACTGTACACTTAGTAACATTATCGAGACCCTCACCGCCGTATTCAGCAGGCACACCGATATTCATGAGACCAAGCTCATGCAGTTTTTTAACAGTATCCATTGGAACAATATGGTCTCTGTCCCACTCCCGAACGAATGGCTTAATTTCATTTTCTGCAAAATCAGCTGTCACACTTCTTATCATTTCCTGTTCTTCATTCAATCTGAATTCCATAACATTACCTCGAATGATTTTTTAATTTCTTGTAACTCCAGCACAGTAAGCTTCTGATTATTGTCAACTAAATATCAGTCGCTCTTTATTCCAATTATTTTTTTTAAGATAATCCAACCAACAGGTGTTAAAAGGTTTCCATTATGGATTATTTTTAATCTTCATGGTCCTAATAACACAACAATATCCTTCGTCAAAAGATCAGCGTTATACACATCCTGCTGTACTTTTAACAAACAGCAGGATGCTGAACATTGTTTACCCGTAATCCCTGTATTATATTTCCGTAGTAAACAATGACGCCATTGCCGGACCGCCACCAACGCAAAGTGAGGCTCCACCTGTCGTATAACCTTTTTTAAGCATTTCATAATACAATGATACAATAATCCTTATTCCTGTACATCCCACCGGGTGACCAAGTGCAATACCGGAACCATTATGATTCGTTTTACCGTGATCCATCGTAATACCAAAATCTTTTTTCAGCATCCTGTCACATCCAAGATACTGTGGAGCAAAAGCTTCGTTTACTTCCCAGTAATCGATATCTTCATATTTAAGATTTGCCTGTTTTAAACACTTGGGAATAGCGACTGCTGGTCCAAGGCCCATTACTTCCGGTGGTACACCTTCCCCGCAGATGTTTATAAGTTTCATGAGTGGCCTGACACCAAGCTCTTCAGCTTTTTTCTTTGACATTATAACCAGAGCCGCTGCTCCATCATTGATACCTGAAGCGTTAGCCGCTGTTACAACGCCTCCCTCCGGCTTGAATGCAGGCTTGAGATTTCCCATTGCTTCCAGATTCGCATCTCTGATCGGGTGCTCGTCTGTATCAAAGATAGTAATTTTTCCTTTCTTTCCTTTAATCTCAACCGGAACAATCTCATCTTTAAATATACCGTTTTCTATAGCACGTGTAGCTTTTTGGTGTCCTTCGAAAGCAAGCTGATCACATTCTTCTCTTGTAATCCCATATTTTACGGCAATGTTCTCTGCTGTAATACCCATATGTCCGGGTACAAGTGAATCGAAAAGACCATCATGAATCATGTTATCTTCGATTTTTCCTGCATTCATTCTGTATCCCATTCGTGCCTTTGGCATAATATATGGGGCATTGGTCATGCTCTCAACGCCGATACAAAGAGCAATATCTGTCTGGCCAAGCATAATATTGTGACAGGCTATTTCAAGCGCTCTCATGGCTGAAGTACAGTTTTGATTAACATTTACTGCACCGCTTCGCACAGGAAGTCCGCAGGCAAGTCCAACCTGTCGTGCAGGTAACGATCCGCATCCTGCTGTGAAAACCTGCCCCATGGTAATTTCATCAATTATCGAAGGATCAACTCCAGCCCTGTTAATCGCTTCTTTACCTACTGTAATAGCCAGATCTTTAGCCTGAACGTCTTTTAGTCCACCAAGGAATTTACCAATTGCTGTTCTGCATGCACCAACTATAACAACTTCATTCATTGTGCTACCCCCTAAGGTTTCTTTATCTTCAAGGTATCTCATTCGAACCTTACGGTATCAATATGCCAACTAAGATATAAGACAACCATATGCAATAGAAGTAATTACCTGTGGTCGTTCAAATTATTTTAATGTAATTCCAAAATTATTGTTAACGCTATCAGATCATATTGCTAAAACAATAAATATCACAGCACCAATTTCATTTCAACAGAATGGATAGAAAAATAACATACAACAATAACTACAATTAATCGTCCTTATTATCATACAGGCATATATGGAATTTTAGTATTTTTACGGTAGGAGTTCTCTGTCAATATCAATATAGCAAAATGATATTACAGCATAACAAATAAATAATGAGGAGTAATGGTTCCCTGCAGAGCCTGTGGAGAAAACATACTACAGGGAACCATTCCGGGGGATATACCAGTAATGAGGATTACAACTCACTGTGGTTTACAGGCTAAATTTAATTATCTTTGAAATCAGGTTTTCTTTTTTCAACATATGCTGTCATTCCTTCAACCTGATCCTCAAATGCAAAAGTTGACTGAAACATCCTTCTCTCGAACATTATTCCCTGGGAAAGAGAGAGTTCCTGAGAAGCAATAACTGATTCTTTTATCACCATAAGTACCGGCAGTGACATTTTTGATATCTTTTCAGCTATCTTCATCGCTTCATCCATTACCTTATCATCAGCGACAAGTCTGCTTACAAGACCGGCTTTTTCTGCTTCATCCGCACTCATGAGTCTTCCGGTAAGGCAAAGATCCATTGCCCTTGACTTTCCAATAAGCCTCGTTAGTCTTTGTGTTCCTCCTGCTCCAGGAATTATACCAAGACCTACTTCCGGCTGTCCAAACTTGGCAGACTCACCAGCAACAACGATGTCACTCATCATTACTGTTTCGTTCCCACCACCAAGAGCAAAGCCCCTGACTGCCGCGATCACCGGCTTTCTGAATTTCGACAACCTTTCCCATCCACGGGTAATAAAATCTTCTTTATATGTATCAGGATAATTTTTATCCTTCATCTCTTTAATATCTGCACCTGCAGCAAAAGCTTTTTCGCTTCCGGTAATTATTATAACCTTAATATTATCATCAAACTCAAGGTCATCCAGCGCTTTACCCAGATCCTTAACCAGGGGGGTCGAGAGTGCGTTAAGTGCTTCTGGCCTGTTTAGCGTAACAACACCAATACTATTATTTTTTTCATATGTAATGTATTCAAGTTCCATTTTTAACCTGCCTTTCCCTAAAACTTACTGACTGCTAATTCCGACGCCATTAAGACATCAGGCAATTTTATTACTTCTTCTCCAGATATTAAGTTCCTTTGCAGATTCGATCAGTTGATCCCTGAAATCAGGATGTGCAATACCTATCAGGGCTTCTGCTCTCTGCCATGTGGATTTACCCTTCATCTGAGCGATACCATACTCGGTTATAACATAATGAGTGAGAGATCTCGGGCACGTAACGATTGTCCCTGAACCGAGAGTTGGAACTATTCGTGACTGAATCGAACCGGTTTTATCCTTATAGGTAGAGCTGAGACAGATCAGTCCTTTCCCGTTGTTTGAATGGAATGCACCAAAAATAAAATCAAGCTGTCCCCCTGTACCTGATATTTGCCTGATTCCGTTAGATTCAGATGCAACCTGAGTGAACAGATCCACTTCAAGCGCATTGTTTATGGCTACGGCTTTATCGTTGAGCGCAATTATCTTTGGATCATTTGTATAACTTACTGGATATGATGCGCAAACAGGATTGTTATCAAGAAAATCATACAGCTTATTGGTTCCCATTGCAAAGGTATAGACCATCTTTCCCTTGTCTATATTCTTGCGTCTGCCGGTGATTCTCCCTGAATTGTACATGTCCACATACGAATCCACCAGCATTTCAGTATGTACACCAATATCCTTCAGATCACTTTCTGCGATAAGGGCACCTACTACATTGGGGAGACCTCCGATACCAAGCTGAATCGTTGATCCGTCTTCTATCTGCTGCATAACATATTCAGCTATAGCTTTATCAACTTCAGTTACCGGTGCTGGCGGAACCTGGAGAAGAGGAGTATTTGGTCCCTCTACGATAATATCCACTTCGGAGATATGTATGCCCTCGTCATTTCCCCCAAGGCAGACCGGCAAAGTGTTGTTGACTTCAACCACAACTCTGTCAGCTTTCTTGCAATGAGCGTATGTCATTGAATTTGATGTGGAAAAATTGAAAAAACCGTTTTTGTTCATTGGTGCAACCTGTATAAATACCAAATTACAGGTAACGTATTTGTCGATTATTCTGGGGCCTTCATGGTATGTAAGAGGAATATAACTGGCCAGACCCTTATCATGAAGTTTGCGGCTCATGCCGCTGTAATGCCAGTCATCATATGTTATTCTTTTTCGTGTTGGATCAGCCTGAACACACTTCAAAGGCTTTGCTCTGGTTACAGCACGCAGGATAACATCTTCGATTTCATTCACCCTTGCCGCAAGCGCTTCGTCGAGAGCCTCTATACATTCTACAAATTCACCAATAAAGATTACGTCTCCGGATTTTACAACCGCGGCAGCTTCTTCTGCTGTTCTGACTTTTTTTTTATACTCTGAATCCCATATTGACATAATTGAATTCATGGTTTCAAACACCTCCTCCCGGTGATAAAAGGTTCGTTCGCAATCAATTCGATAGTTGAATAGTCAAACTTTTAATGAACCATGAATAATAGATAGTCAAAACATAGAATGATTACAATAACCTGTAGGAGTAATTGGTTGTGGTTGTTTAGATTATTTTACTGTGGCTAATCAGGCATACCGGCAAAAGCGGGATTCAGACTAAAAATTTTCAGGTTCCAGATCATCAAATAACTTATGTTTCCAGTCCCATTCCAGCTTTGTATTGGAGACCCTGGGGAGTTTGCAAACTACGCGTGCACCCTTACCGGGAGCGCTTCGAACCTCAAATTTTGCACCAATAGCGCGTGACCGGTATTTCATAAGGCTTATCCCCATCCCGGTTCCACTCTTTTGTTCACGCTCATCAAACCCCTTTCCGTCATCCATTACAGAAAGATAAATATAGCTCTTGTCTGCAGAAAAAGTTATGATGATTTTCTCAGCTTCACCATGCTTTACACTATTATTCATTGCTTCCTGAACAAGATAGTAAAGATTGATAGCTACATTACTGTTATATATCTGAAGTTTTCTGTTCAGGTTGTAGAATTCACACTGAACGCCATACATCTTTTTGAATTTATCAACAAGGTCATCCATTGCCGCGCTTAAACCATCCTCCTCGAGCCTGACAGGACAGAGCCCTCTGGCTGTCCTTCTGGCCTTCTCGATGGCTTCATAGATATATCCGTTAATATCCTCAACGAGTTTTATTTCCTTGCTCTTTTCATACTTTAGCCGATTCTCAAGCAGTTTTGTCATAGCTGAAATACCGGCAAGATGCTGGCCAAGATCATCATGGAGATACTGACCGATTCTGTACCTTTCACGTTCAGTGATACTCAGTACTTCCTTTTCAAGTCTTATCTGGTCTGTAATATCATACCCAACCCATATTATACACTCCTCTCCCTGAAGTTCGATAATCTCTGCAGAAAGAGAAATAGTTCTGACACCTTTTACTTTTGAAAAAACTCTTGTCTCGAATCCTCTCATAGCCCTCTGTTTTTTCAGTTCCTGAATAAAATCATCTCTCTCATCATGGGCTACAAAAAAATGAATATCAAGGGAGGTTCCCCCGATTACATCCTCTTTTGGGTGTCCTACAAATTCGCAAAAACTCTGATTTACATCTATATATCTGCCTTCTGCCACTGTTGATATTGAACTTATTGCCTGGCTTGCATGAAATGCCTTGGAATATTTTTCATCCGAAATCCTGAGCATCTTTTCTGTCTGTTTGAGTTCGGTTATATCAGAAACAATAAAGACAACACCAACTATCCTTTTCATACTGTCAAACATCAGTTTCGGAGAAGCAAAAACGTGATATTTTTTTTCAGAATCTCCCAGACTGTCAAATTCGATAGAGCCGGGTATTTTATCCGGTCTTTTTTTTATAAGATCAAGCCACATATCGCACATATCAGATTCAAAAAATTTGCTGATATGCTTTCCTATTACTTCTCTTTTTTTCAGGCCAACCAGACGACATAGTTCCCTGTTAGCATACTGAATTATTCCATTGGTATCATGATACCCAAACAGGCCGTTTAGAAAAATCTCTAGTTCAGAAAAAAGAATACCGCCGTCAAAGGTAAAACGTTCAGATGTAACCTGAGGTGAAATATCATACAACGAGGCCCTGTAAATACCCTTTTTTTCATTGCAGGATATCGTAGCGGAGATAAGTTTCCGGTTTCCATTTTTGTCTTTAAGCCTGCACCAGAACTTATCCGAGGGAACTCCCTCATCATTACTCATTGTTTTGTTTGAAAAAATAGATGATGAAGGATAATCATGAGATATGAAATCATGCCAGTTTTTACCTTTGACTTCATTCAAAGGGTAACCAGACAATTCCAGAAAAATTTCATTTGCCCTCAGTATTGAGAGGTACATGTCCATTTCAACAATTGCCAGTCCAGCCTGATCAATATAGATTTCCAGTTCACTTTTATCTGTTTCAGCCATAAGATTCATCTCCGGAAGTAATTACTACCACTCCACAGGAGTCTTTGGTGATGTCAAGACAAGAATTATAAATTTGATCTGTTCAGCGCAGATATATTCGCCAATCCGTATTAAACATCAGTGACTTTTCTTATACAGCCTATGATATTTCCGGCTTTCATGATATTTTCCCTGTTCAGAGAGCAGAATAAATCAGCTGCACGCCCGTGAATGTACACTCCCATTGCTGCGGAGATTACAGGTAGCTGACCTTTTGCAAGAAATGATCCTATTATGCCCGAAAGGACATCCCCTGAACCGCCAGTGGCAAGAGCAGGATTACCTGTGGTATTTATATAAGAGATACCATCGCCGGTTGTAATACTTGCCGGTCCCTTAAGAACAACAGTTGAAGAGGTTTTTTCTGCGGTTTCCCTGCACGCAGCAAGCCTGCTCTTTTTGATTTCTGCCACACTTTTACCGATAAGCCTGGAGGCCTCCTTGAAGTGAGGGGTTAGAACAAAATCGATTCCTGAAGGCAAAAATCCGTTTCTTAAATAATCAGCAAGAAGAAAAAGACCGTCTCCATCGATCAAAACCCTGCGGATATTTGTTTGTGGAAGCAAAATCATTATTTTTTTAAACACATCTGATGAAAAGGCATTCCTCCCCATTCCAGGGCCAATAACCAGAGCATTATATTCCCTTGAACTGATTTTTTCAGCTATCTCCTCTTGACCTGCATTTTTATCAAATGATCCAGTCATGAGTTCAGGGATTTTCCCTGCAATAATATTCCTTGATTCGCAGGTTGTAAGAAGGGAGACCAGGCCTGTGCCGGTTTCAAGAGCAGCAAGCGCAGAAAGCATTATTGCTCCTTCCATTCCGTCAAAACCACCGATTAAAAGGAGATGGCCGTTATCTCCCTTATGAACATCAGGATCTGCATCTGATGGATACAGTTTGCTGAATTTTTCATTATTAAAAAGTTCAACCGTAAGCCTGGAGTCTTCTGTCAGGACCGGGGGAAATCCTATATCTGATATTTCGACATGTCCGCAGTATTTTTTTCCGGGGAATGTCACAGTGGATATTTTGGGCAGCCCCATGGTAACCGTACAATCCGCAAAAACCACATCCCCTTCAGGAGGTTCTCCGTTGGACGGGAGACCACTCGGGAGATCCACAGCGAGAACCGGTCGTTCAGTTTCATTGATTAGACTGATTATCTCTTTAACGGCACCTCTCACCCGGCCGGAGAATCCTGTACCGAGCATTGCATCAACAAGAAGATCATATTCCGAAGCATGGATTTTTTTTGCGGCTTCTTCATCCACCTCAATAATGCTTATGCCTGTTCCTTTACAGAGACCAGCATATACCGAGGCAGAAGGGCTAAGCCTGTCGGGAGATCCTGTAACGTAGATATCGACATCCCTCTTCCAGCAGGTAAGAAAGTGAGCCATAACAAAACCATCTCCGCCATTGTTCCCTGTGCCTGCAAAAACAGCTATTTTTCGGCAATTGGGATATTCCCTCATTATATAATCCGCCGCAGACTTCCCTGCGATTCCCATTAAAACGTTGCCGGGGAAGCCGTATTCTTCAATCGTTATACGATCAATCTCCCTCATCTCTTCCGCTGTTACAACCTTCATTTTCTACTCCCACTCGAGAATATCAATTCCCTTCTTTGTCACAGTATATGAGTAAATCTTGCCGGATGAATCACTTATTATATGTGAATAATAATTATTCTTTTTATCAATATCGAGAAAGATGTTGGTGAGGATATTGCCTTCCATGTTACAAATCATGAATTTAACATCTGAAAGTTCCATGTTCCAGAAATATATTCGCTTGTCATCGACAATGTTAAAAAGCACATTCTTGGGATCAGGGATGGTCATGAAGGGACTTTCCAGTCTGTTGTCGTGAACGATGTAATTATAAAGCTTTCGGTACTTAAGTCTCATTCCCTCATAGAAAGCAACCGAGAGCAGAAGTTTTTCTCCGCTCCTGTACATCCTCACATTTTCTATCTTTCCCTTGTATTCAACGTCATCATCTTTTTCGGTAAACTCCAGTTTGCTGAGATTGCAGAAAAAATCCCTCTTCTTTCCCGTGAATCTGAACACGCTCCACGAGCTGAAAGAACGGGATATCACAAAGAGTCTGCCTGATTCATCAATATCAAGTTTCTCAATATAATAAAACGGCAGATTCGGAGCTCCTCTCTGGCCTAACGTGTACTGCAGTTTACCCTTACTGTCAAAAACAAGTATATATGACGGTGAGAAGTTATTCTCTTCCCTGGAATCACCCCGGTCATTCCATTTTTTAGAAAAACGGTTCTGAACATAGAGATTCCCTGAATCATCCATTGTGAATGAACCGATTATACTGAAATTGAACCTTGATGTGTTTAGTTTGTCAGTCTTTAAATTTTTGAGAGAACCAATAATGAGTTCAGGTTCTCCGTCTGTATTGAGCACCTGAATCCTGTTTTGAATATTGTCTGAAACACATATCCTGTCATCAAAAACCCCCAGCCCAAAAGAAAGATCACTGAGAGCATATTCATCGGTTTTTATTGTTACCTTGCCTGCGTCTTCACCTGCGGGAATAAACACCAGCCTGTCTGACTTAAGGGATGTCACCTTCCACTGGCCGCAGGACATAATAAACACTGCTGCTGTTAAAAATATTAAAATTTTTTTCATATTATCTTCCTGAACAAAAATAATTCTGCTTTCAAATGGACAAAACAGAATAAAACGATATGACATAATTCTTTTATTTATTGCAAGATAATTTTATCTCACCGATTATGGTTTATGCATGAAACCGGCAGCAAATATTCTTAACTCACCGGATTCAACCGATTTCTTTTTTTTGATAAATTTTCCTTGTTATGTACATTTTTTCTGTTATAATTATGTAACAATCCAGAAATCTTCATGTCATCTTATATCTTATAAGTCTCAGATCAACATGAATTGATATAAAATCAAACAGTCTCCGGCGGCTGAACCCTGAACCATTATTTTCAGAATTCAGCAATAAATATAAAACGAGGTAATTAATGAAGTACAGAAGTAGATTAATTCTCAAAAAAAGAATTATGTGGCGGCTTAATCTGGCAAAACCCATTTTAAGAATGTTTCTTTAATCCGCCATCGGTGCAGGTTTATGCGGCCGTCAAAACCGACCCCATAAACCTGTATTGAATGATTCTTTGAAAAAAACTGTATTCCGTTATATTATTGTATCGGAGGTACAGAACATGTTTAAAAACTATAACCTGCGAACCGGGGAAGACGGCATGATAAGGGGGATCAGATACCTTGCCATAACCTCATGGATACTGATTTTCACTGTCTTCATGCTCATTGCAAAGGCAAAACCTTCTTACGAAACAATTTTTGAAAGATTCTATACTCAGCAATCACCAATCCAGACCTGGGACAGCGATCTGATTCTAATGGCATCAAAACTGCTGATTCCTCTCCTTTTTCTTGCATTTGCAGGTCTCATTATGAATTCCAAAAGACATAAGAGAAAAGGTGACACCTACAGCAAATCACTCATAACCGGGCTTATTATTGCACTGATCGGGCTATCTCTTAGCCTGAGTTTCATAATCTGAAGTCAGCGCAAACCTGAATAGCCTGCCTGGCGCGTGCTATCTGTGCATTTACTTCAGAATTTTGTACTATATCCTTTTGCTTTTACATTCGGAAAAACTACATTCTCGCAAACATTCTCTGAAGCAAATAAAGTCTTCAATTCAATCTTCCCTGGAAGTATTTTTACTCTTAGTAGCTCATGATTTTATACTTAAAGTGACTATTTCTTGACAGGAAGCCCATTGAATCTAATCTTGACTTAAAGATGAAACAGAGATACAGAGTGATTAAATGCCTCCAATAAAGCAGAACAGAATAAGTAAAGACTACATAAATACATTACCTTTGATTAAATTCCAGGGTGATATTATTTTAATTCAGACTCCGGAAGATGCAGACAATGCAATTGATTATCTTTCAGAATTTGACAAAGTCGGATTCGACACAGAAACAAAGCCATCATTCAAAAAAGGTGTTTCATATCCTGTAGCCATCCTCCAGCTTTCTACTACAGAAAAAGCCTATCTGTTTCAACTCAAGATGACCGGTATAACTGATAAAATGATAAATTTCCTTGAAAACGAATCAATAGAAAAGCTGGGGATAGCAGTAAAAGATGATATTTGCTGCCTGGCAAAACTGAGAAAATTTACAGCAGGCGGTTTTGTCGACCTCGGTAAAATTGCTGCATCAAAGGGAATAATACAGACCGGGGTGAGAGGACTTGCAGCAAGATACCTTCACCACAGGATATCCAAAACCGCCAGAAGAACAAACTGGGCAGCCCCGGAACTCAGGAATATACAGAAAGTCTATGCCGCAACAGATGCGTGGATATGCCTCATTCTATACCCGGAACTCATAGCAGACAATACAGTTTACGAATACGAAGAAGCTGTCAGTGCGGGGATAGATTCTTTCCCGGAATGAATCCTTCATAACCGGGAAATACACTGTTACAGTTTATTTTTTTGAGATATATCTGAAATTATCAACAATCTCCTCAAAAGCCTTTTCGCTCATACCCTTGATTACAAAAACAAAATTAGCATTCACCCAGCCGTAATATTTCTTTTCATCTCCTGTAGCCTTTGCATAATACTGACCATTCACCGTTCCGCTGAAATTAACAGGCATTTTTTTAAATTCAGGGAGTATCTTGAGCTTTAAAAATGCTTTTGCCTCTTCATTCGATTTCAGCCTTGCGGTAAATATTGCCTTATCCTGCCCATACCTTGCTTCCATTCCTCCGATTTTCATTCTCTGTAAAACTGCCTTCTGGCCGCTTATTTCAGCTGGAAATATTTCGGCAGGTGTTGCCTTGTTATCAGGCGGAAGAAAAGAAAGGTTATATTCAGGCCCGAGCCCGCATGAAGATAAAAACACTACTGAAAAAACAATTAAGCTAAAAGCTTTAACTTTCATAAAGCCTCCTAAAATTTATTAATAAACCCTGTTGTAATTAGAGCTGGGAAAACCGGATATAACATTAACACGTTTTATAATCACAGTCAAGACTACAGATTTTTTAAGACGGACTTTTTGAAGGATGAAGTCAGTTCGTGGTATTTATCCCGGCCTGTCAGACCGGGATAAATTTGTGACTGGTTAATCTATAAGAGGGACTTTAACAAAAGGCTGTTTTTCAGGATCATCACTGAAGTGCAGTTTTACCCTGTAGTCTTCTTCTGTCGGCTTGCCATAATCAGCCTCTGATGTATCCATAACCAGGCCGAGCCTGTGCCCTTCTGGTATATCATATGCAACAGATACAAAATCGATATCCACATTCATCACCTCATTCGGTACTGCATTCCAGAATGTCTTGAAACCATGAGTAATAAATCGGCCTGTTCCAAATTTATCAACATCGTAAAGATAGAATATTACCTGTCCCTTTTCACCGAAAAATGAAAGATCAAGATTCATTTTCACATTGCCACGAACCTTCATCCTGCTTTCGAGTTTTTCTGATATGTAAAGAAGAGACTTGAACCTGTTCAAAAGATACACGTTAGTGCATACTGGGATGTAGGGTTCAATTGCCTGGGAAACAATTGGTATAATTCCAATAGTTGCACCGATGGTTCCGCCTGACGCTATTTCATTCTCTCCTGCTGATAATGACGGAGTGGATAAAAGTTTGCCATGAGAAAAGATTCCTCTTTTGCCAAGGTAAAAAGTTTCTTTATACTGTGATACCGGTGGCCAGACAGATTTGCCATTAGCCAAAGAGAGAGTATCCTTTTTAAAATTTTCTCTTTTGCCTGTGTTCTTGATCTGCATGGTTACACACGCACTGACCTCTTCATCCCCCAGAATGCCGTTATCTATGCCTTTAAGCCAGTAGTCAAACCACCTGTGTACATTCGAGAAAACATAGTTGGGCAGTCCGGCAAGCCCAGGGCCTTCGCCTGTTGCGTGAGTACCGGAAGAGAGATCAAGCCTTTTATGATCAACTGTGAGTTTATTGAAATATTCAACAGCAATATTGGGCTGAAACATGTAATCTGCAAAGTTATGCCCCATGTACATTGGCTTATTGGCTGCATTGACATTATCAATATGGTTGAGTGGAGATCTGGGATAAGCCCATTCCCTTACCCAGTCAATATTTTCATTATTGAGAATAGAATCAAGAACATCGAGTATTTCCTGTGGCAGGTTCCCATTACTCTGCCCTGACTCAGCCAGTTTGTTTCCCCAGACCTTCCTGGGGGTTTCGTTACCGAACATGCTTCTGAATGCATCAATGTATGAGCTCAGGGCACAAACGGTTTTTACCCTTTCGTCATGCGATATTGCATGAAGTGATCCTCCGCCGCCAAGTGATATTCCGCACACACCCACATTTGCCATATCAACTGGTGTATTCGTCTCTGCCCAGTCAAGCACTGCAGAAAAATCAGCCCAGTCTTCTTCACCGCCCATTCTGATAAAGCCTGTTGAATCGCCCCAGCCTCTGCATTCATAACTGAGCACAATATATCCCTTGCGGGCAAGAATCTTTGCCTGCATTTTATACTCATACTCATCACATCCCCAGCTATTTATAAATATAACAAGAGGAAAGAGTTCTCCTTCCTGCTTTGCCAGGGGGATGTAGACATTACCGTCTATAATCACTTTTTCTTCATTATAGACCGATTCAACTGCAACATCATCATTATATGTATATTTATAAAAACTGAAAAGATTGAGAAATCTGGAATTTTCTTCAGTATCCTCATAACCAGTCTGAAGATTCTGAGCAACTGATTTTTCATAGCCCGGCCCATCTGAAGTCTGATCTGAAGATTCAGACATTTCACATGAACAAAGCCCTGCAAGAGAAAGAACAATAAAAAATCCAACAGTATACCTGATTGCCTTCCGCATAGCGACCTCCCGTTTTTTTATTTGTATTAACAGCAATAAAATATCAGTGCAGGCATGCTTCATTGCTGTTTTGTATACATTTTATCCTGCTGGATGTAAAAGTCAATCAAAAACAGGACGATTATACTTTTTAAAAAACAATATTCTTTTTTATGAATAGAAATGATCTTTTTACCAGTTAACATTAAATTATCATGACAAAAAAAAGACCGGTTCATATAAACCGGTCAAAAAATTGCTATATGAATTTCAAATCAGAAAACCAGATAATATTCCTACACTCTGAAAAATTCAATCTGAGTTCTTAGCGATTCAGCCTGTCCGCTGATCTCTTCTGCAGATGAAGCTATCTGTTCTGCAGCAGCAGCAGATGCCTGTTTATTCTGTAATAAAGTTTAGGAATAAACATTGAATAAAATAATAAAAACCGGATTAAAATAAAATCCGGGCTCAGTAATTAAGGGCAAATTGAACAAATAAAACTCACTTAACATAAGGCAATAATGAGTACAGGTTTTACGCAATGTCAATTTTTAATCAGCACCAACAACACTGTTCCCA
>CAZEJW010000032.1:0-32361 GCA_964512685.1 uncultured Leptospirales bacterium
GACTGCTTCTTTCTCAGTATGAGTATATAACGGGATTTAAATCCGTTCAGAAAAAGATTATCTCATCAAAGAAAATGAAACTGCCATTTGCTGATTCGGAATTTTTACGGGGGTATATGGCAGGTTGTGTAATACCCGATGCGAAGACATCCCCCAAAAAAATGAACCGTTTTATTTCTCTTCTTGAACAAGAGAATAACAGTGAGGCAGTAAGAAACAGAGCAGTCGAAATAATATCAAAAGACGAAAATGGATCAGTCGGTCTCATTACTGCAAACCTTGTTCTTCAGTATCTTCAAACTAATGAGAAGTGGAACGAGGCGTTCTTCTTCATGAAAAATCTGAATGAAGATAAACTTCTCGAAAAAGCATTCAGAGCAGACGCTCGTGTATATCTCGGGTTGAAGAGAAGAGTCATGAGAGAAATGGAAAAATTTGATGAAGCCCTTGCTGTGTCTGCACGAATAGCAGCGTTATTTCCTGAAAACAGTGGTTATATTTTCAGGGAAGAAAATTTTAACAGGGCTTTGATTTTGTTTGAAAAAGGCCAGCCTGAAAGTGCTGTTGAAGCAGCTCAGAAAGGAATAACCGGGCTTGCCTCCGGTGACAGGCTCTTTGCTGATTTCAGCCTTCTTCTTGCAGAATCAGAAATTCTGCTCAATCGGGACGAGAGTGCGCTTGCCAGAATTAACGCGTTAAAGAGTCTGAACGATGAAGACAGATTCACTGTAAGACTGCTGAAAGCCAGAGCGGAACTGAAGCGACTTCTGAAACTGAAGAAGGCCTCTGAAGCTGATGGCAGAAATTTCAGATTGATGGTGCAGGGGATTCTGGCTGATGCTGCGAAGAACAGGGCAGTCCTTGAAAAAGTGAAGAGGTATGAGCTTCTCGAAAGTGTACTCGATAATTTTGTCAATTACAGGATGCGCACAGGACATGTGGAAGAAGCTTTGATTTTTTCTGATATAAAAAGTCATGTGATGACTGCATCAAGGCTTCCGGGAATCCTTGATCTGTTGGATAAGTCCCGTGTCTTGAAGGGTGAGGGTGGATTCTCAGGTTTGTATAACGGGTTATCCATGAAGGCGATTCAAAAGAAGCTCTCTTCAGATACGATGCTGATATATTCGGTTCGAAATGGTGATGACATCTTTTTCTGGTTTATTGGAAATAATTTCAAGAGAAAGGATATTATCGCAGGGGGATATGCCCGCATTGAAAAACTGTTAAGGGAATACAGAGACGCAGTTTCGAGGATGAAGAATGTTTTTCCTGCTGCCAATAAAATTACAGATGTATTCTCCCCGGTCATGAAATATATTACAGCAAAACAAAAGCTGATATTTGTTACTGACCGTTATATGGAAGAAATCCCGTTTGAGCTGCTTGGGAAAAAGGATATGCTGGTCGATTCTCACAGGATATATTTCATGTCTTCACTTCTTGGCACAAAAAATACTGTGGAAGAGACCCCGCTGCCTGTATATTTTACAGGCAGCGGACGTAATGTTATCCTTAGAGTGGAAAAGGCCGCTGCTGAAGAAACCGGTGTTATGATCAGAGAACCTGGAGAAATAATCAGGGGAACAGAACATTCTCTTTCGGAAGTATCCTACAGGGGAAAAACCAAAACCATTCTTTTTGACGGACGCATAAAAAAGGGGGAGAAAGTACCATCGTATTATTACCTGCCGATTATGAGCGCACAGGGTATAACGGCTAAGGATTTTGCCCTGTATAACTCTTCAACCGGGATTTCTGCGACAATAGTCAATAATGCTTATATTCATGATATAAATAACCCTGTTTTTGTTGAAAATCTTTATACTGAATTACGGAAAAGCAGGAATTTCATAAGGGCTTTTGATGAAGCCATATATGGACTCAGAAATGACAGACGTTTCAGACATCCTTCATACTGGTCGGGGATCAGGCTTTATCTCAATGGATTTGAAAGATAGCAGGAAATCTGCGTCAAGGAATAAGGCAATCTGCCCTGAGAAAGGGCAGGTGCTGCATTATTATTTGTGGAATTAAAATCGTTTATGTGTATTATGAAATATAATCCACATAAGTCCATTTGAGTTGTGAATTTTGTAAAAATGACAGAAAACCGGAGGGTTTATGAAATCAGGAAAAATATTAATCGCATTGCTGCTTGTGCTGCCTTTTTTGGCTGCCGAAGCTATTAGCGCTGCTGAAGTTTCATTTTATATAGGGGATGTTTCGCTCTACAGGAACAGCAAAAAGATTAGTCCTGATATGGGGATGAAACTCAAAAGCGGTGATGTAATCAGGACAGGAAAAAATTCATCTGTTGATATAGTTTATGCTGACAGCAGTACCATTAAAATTGCTGAGAATTCAACTGCGAGAATTGGAAGCGCGAGTGTTAAGGAATCGGATGATATTGCTCTTGTTTCAGGATCTCTTAAGGGCAAATTTGCAAAGATCAAAAAGGGCAGGCACAGGGTTTATACCCCGACAATTATCTGTGGTATAAGGGGTACTGAATTTTCCATAGGTGTGGAAAAAGGGGGGACTTCGAGGCTCGATCTTGATAAAGGGAATATTCATGTAAAGAATCCTTATGGTGAACGGCAGGTTAAACCGTCAGAGAAGGTGGAAGCTGGAGTCGGAGAAGAACCAGAGGATGTGGAAAACGGATCTTCGATTAAGGACTGGAAGAATAAAAAAGAAAAAGAATTCATGGATGATCCTGAGGATCGTGCAGATGATTATTCTGATTATGTCGACAAATTTAAAGAGAACAGTGAAGAAGCATCCGGCAGCATGAAGGATTATAAAAAACTGGCTAAAACTAAAGAGAAAAAAGAACTTGGTGAGGCAGGCGATAAAATTGACACAGCCGAAGATCAAATAACGGATGAACTGATGCTGAATGAAACAGTCTGTAATTCGATTGACGGAATAATGACCGATTTCAGAACTAAGAAGAAAAAACTATATTCCATGTTCGAAAAAGTAAAAAAGGAATCCAATCGTGTTCTTGAGGTTCAGCAGGAAAATTACAAAGCAATAAAAGCGATAAAAGAAGAGTATAAAAAGAATTACGAAATGATTAAAGGCCAGTTCAGGAAGGATAAAGAGAATATTCTGAAGGGTGTTGACTTTGAGAGTTTTAAACCTAAGATGAAAAAATAAATAAAATTATCCGGTTGCCCTTCACGAAAAGTGAAGGGCAACTTTTATCTTCGTCTAATCCGCTTTAATTATCTTCCTGTTTAGTGAAAAATCCTCCTGGTCATTTTTTGTGATCAGTTCAGATGCTTCAGGATTATTTCTGAACCTGAGAACATTGAGCATGAAAATCTCCAGCTTGTTGATTATGTTCGGAGGAAGAATGTTGCCATCTATTTCCACTGCAATGATTGGAAGTTTTCTCTCCCTGAACCATGGAGAAAGGATTCCTTCAAGTACGCGTCCTATAAGGCATGCAAAAGGAGATATTATTACTATGCCGGAATAATCATCAAACATCGCTGTTGATGCAACCCCGGAGGAAATTGAGATTTCTGACTCGAGTTCGTCAGTGACAAAATTTCTGTTTGCATTATTCATGATTTCTTCCATGTCATGCGGTACTTTGGGGATGAGCCCTGTCGAAGCAAGAGCATTCTTAATTTTCTTTTCTACGCTGTGCTTCCACTTGGCTTCGATTTTCCACATCATGAGTTCTCTCAATTCTCTGGAAAAGATTTTCCTGTACCATGGAAGAAGATTGAGTTTTTTGGTAATCTCATTTTTTCTTACATAGTCAGTATAGTAAAGCCATTCTGTAATTCCTGATACTTTGGCAATGATGCCTTTTCTGCTGAAGTTTCTTATGAGTTCATCTACGGCAAAGTCATCACGCCTTACATATATCTCGCCAACAATGAGAACCTTGGGGCAGTCTTCCATCTTATTCTTTAATGGAATCTTGGCAACTTCTCCTGCTATGTTTTCAAGGGTTTCGGGAACCTTTGAAAGATCGTCTGCATGGTCGAGAAGTTCCTGCCACAGTTCATCATATTTCGCTACTGCCGCAGATGGATCAATTGCACAGGTTCTGAGAGATGTTTCAATATCTTTCATGTAGTCTGCAATAACGAGGCCCCACCATGCGTTTCTGGTAAATCTTGGGCCAAGTTCGTTATAAGAATTGTCCGAATCCAGTACCATTACCACTACATTTGGATATCCGAGATCCCTGAACAGGTTTTCATAGAATACAAAATACTGTCCAGTTCTGCATGGGCCGGTTGTTGACGGAACAAAGAGAACGTATGTTTCATCCTCTCTGTATTTTTCAGAATTCATGAACTTGAGGGCTGCTCCGAGAACCAGCTGAGCTGGGAGGCATTCCTTGCCGGACATGTAGCTTCTGGCAAGCTGCAGAGTAAAAACATCCGGTAATGGAAGAGCTTCAGCGGTTACATCCGCTCCCCGGACTGAGGCCGCAAGGAGTTCTGTTGAAAGGCGTCCCATGTTTGACAGGAGGAGCTTAACATTCGGATTGCCGAAGATGTCGATCTGTTCATTTTTCTTTGTGTCCATAATATGGATTGGATCGATGCCATTATTGATTACTCTGAGCCCGTTGTCATATCTTTCAGTGTATTCGCCTGTAAATTTGGATTTGTATCCTTCTATGATATCGAGGAAGGCTTCGATCCTGGTATCTATACCTGCATCAGCAGAGTGAGAATCCAGTTCAAGTATAAGAAATGGTTTGGTTCCCATTATCCATTTTTCAAAGTGCAGCATGAATGAATCAGGAGCACAGGAAAAGTTGGATATAAAGGTGACGAAGACGTTTGGTTCGTTTCTGAGATATACACTGGCCTTCATATCCTGCTGACCATAGTACCAGTACATATTATTGTAAATTTTTGACTCTTCAAAAGGAAGCATGTCAAAAGGAATTATTGAAAAACCACGGCTGGTGAATTTAAGCGGAATCCCCATATTTGCATCTCTTGTAAATGCATTGTATGGTCTTCCAAGCACCGCTATTACAGGATGGTCTGCCTCTTTTGCTTTCGCAACCGCATCTAGGCCCATTTTTTTATACTTTGTAAAAAATTCCTGCTGTTTTTTTTCTGCAGCATAGAATGCTTTTTTTATCTCATCTTCACCAATCCCGAGATTCTCTCCCATCTTTATAAACGGTTTGACTGCATTTTCGAGACCGTATTTGAAACTGACAATAGGGGTGAGAAATTTTTGCTCTGGCACTTCAGAAAATGCCTTTGTAATATAGTACGGGAGGGCCTGTGTAATCGGGCAGAAGTTAGCGTGAACATCTTTTTCATAGCTTTCCATGTCTCTGAAATGAGGAACAAATATATAATCATATTTTTTGTTCACAATATCCTGAACAGCCCCATGAGCAATCTCCGCCGGGAAACAGTAGTCTCCCTCTGTTCTGGCTATACCTTCGTGACAGATCTCTTCAGACAGCCTTGCCTCTATACCGAGGTTATGAAAGAACCATGAGTAGAATGGCCACAGAGTATATATTGAAAACGCTTTTGGAATCCCAACCGTGAAGTTTCTTTTCTTCTTGAAATCGTCTTCGTCTGGTGAGCACTCATCAAACATAAGGGTGTTTCTTTTTTCGATGTAATTGAAAATATTGCTTTCGTCGAAATTTTTCTTTTTTCTCATGTTTGCATATTTATTACATCTTCCGCCAAACATGTATTTATGGCCGTTAACCTTCAGTACACGAATCGGGCAGTTATTGTCACAGGCGCGGCAGATGAATTCCCTTTCGTATACTATTTCTGTTTTGAGAATATCATCTATGTCGAAAGAACCCTTTTCGAGCAGGTTGTCTTCGTATTTTTGTTTTGCAAGAATCCCCACGCCAAAACTTCCCAGCAGTTCAGGGTCAGGGGGAATTGTTATACTCTTGTTCAGAAACATTGCAAAGGCGAGAGGAACCGCCTTGTTCTTTGCAACCCCGCCCTGTAGAACTATATTCTGTCCGATGGTTCTGTTACCAACGACTCTGTTAAGGTAGTTTGAAACAATGGAGGTAACAATACCGGCTGTTATATCTTCTCTTGTAGCCCCGAATTGAATGGATTTTCTTATATCTGAATTTATAAAGGCTGAACAGTGTTCTCCAAACTTGAGAGGCTTTTGAGCTTTGAGTGCAATGTCGCCGATTTCCTCAACATTGATAATATTGAGATCTCCTGAAGCAGATTCTTCAAGGAAAGAACCTGTTCCGGCAGAACATGCTTCGTTCATTGCATAGTCGATTGGAACCTTATTCTTTAAGTGAACGTATTTTGCATCCTGACCGCCAATTTCAAATATTGTATCAATGTCTTCCTTGAAATAGGTTGTTCCGACTGCATGAGCAATGATCTCATTGTAAACACCTCCGGTTTCAAGAAATACTCCGAGGATTTCTCTTGATGATCCGGTTGTTGAGGCAAGGGTAATATTGAGCTTTTTATCCCCAACCTGGTCTTTGATTTGTTTTTTGACTTCAATGAGGCAGTTTTTGAGTGCCTGTACAGGGTCACCATGAGTTCTGCCATAGTGTGAAGCTACTATCTCATCGGTATGATAGTTTATCAGTGCGATTTTAGTAGTAGTTGAACCACCGTCAACACCGAGTATGTATTCTGCATCAGGATCAATAGGACCTCTTTTGGGTTCAATATACGTTACAAGCCCCTGAGCGGATTCAAGAGAATCCAGTCGTCCGAAATCAATTTCGCCGTTCTTTAGAAGTTGTTCGATAGAAGGCATGAGGCTTCCTGAGGACGTTGCAAGCAGGGCTGCTCCATACGCTTCAAAGAAATGGGCCTCGTCAGGTATAATGAATTCAATGTCGGGCATTCTCTCCTGGAGAAAGCCTACAATATATTTATTGCGGGTAACTCCTCCTGTAAGTAATACTCTTCCCGTATTAATTCTGGCTCTTCCAAGAAAGTCAGAAACCTTGGTTGCCATTACATTGCTGAGAGATAGGACTATATCGTCCTTTGTTGCTTCTCCCTTGTTGAGTTTGTGTGTACAGTCACTTTTCATGAAAACGGAACATCTGGATGAAAGAGGCTGTACTTTCGCGCCAGGCGAGATGTCATTTATATCATCCAGCTTCATGTCCATTCTTCCAAGCTGCTGTTTGAAGAATTCTCCTGTTCCTGATGCACATTTGTTTCCGGAAAAACTCGTTCTGGTTTTGCCGGTGTCATCAATTGTGTAAACAACGAAGTCTTCGCCTCCGAGAGAAACAGCTGCATCAATCGACAGACCGAGTTCCTTCACTGCTTCTTCTATGCAGACTGATTCAATTACATTGCTTATATTGAGGAGATGTCTCCCTTCTGTACCGGTCACAATAACCGGAATATTTTCGGGGATGTTTTCTTTGGCAATTATATTTTTTAGTGTGCCAACGAAGTCTCCCTCATGGTCTTTAACCACGTGCCATTGCAGTTTTTTGTCATTCAGCATAACTATCTTTATGCTTGAAGAACCAATGTTAATTCCAAGGCTTTTCATTAAAATCCTCCTGAAGAAGTAGAGAAGCTGTATTCATTTGTAACCGGATTGTAATACAGTCTTCACGGGAAACCGGCCTCGGCCGGATTGAGTAATTTAGAGCAATTGCAAAGCTTCTGAGAAACAGCTGAGCAGATAATATATCAGTGAAAATATATACCCTATTGTCTTATTTGGAGAGGGTCATTATTATTACTGTCTATGATTAACATGTTTGTTTATACAGCATGTTCTGAGTTGATACTGATTGTTAAATTTTAAAAATGAAAAAAACAGATTTAATAATCTGCTTATTTTTTGTCCATCATTTTAGATGACGTATAAATCATTGAAGAGTTGCAAAAATATTTCAGTCTGCTGCATTTGATTAACCTTTATCTGATTTTATTTAATTAAAACGTTCTGTCAATATTATTATAAATCTGAGTGAGGGTTTTTATCGCAGAATCGAGTTCATCTTTGGGAATTCCTGAGAATATTTTATCGCTGTATTCCTTAACAACCGGCAGAAGCATGGAAAGGGTTTCTCTTCCTTTTGGGGTCAAAGATAGGATGTTTGCTCTTTTGTCGATATTGTCTCTGTCGCGTACTATCAGTTCTTTTTTTTCCAGCCGTTCTGCAATTCTTGCAACATTTGTTTTCTCCTTGCAGATTGAGTCAACAATTTCACGCTGATTGATTTTTTGCCTGTATTCAATGAGCCGCAGAAGTACGAGCTGTTCGGCTGTGATTTCATATGGCTGTAGCAGCATGTTGAGGCAGTTTTTTATTTTCATGCTGGTCTTGTTTATAAAGAAACCGGGGATTAGTTCTTTTTCTGGCATTTTTGTACCTTTGTGATGGTTGCTATGACAACAAATATCACATCTTGATTTTTTTTCAAGGATTTTTTATTTCACTGAATGTTTAAGGCACTTGACATGAAAATTTACTTGAAATATCACTTTAATGTAAGATTAATGCCGTCTTAATCGGGAACCTGCTGTTAAAAAACAGATAATTGACCCGCCTTTATTCATGGGAAAAAAATGAAAAATAATAAAATTACACTATATGATACAACCCTGAGAGACGGTGCCCAGACAGTCGGTATTTCCTTCTCCCTGCAGGACAAACTGAGAATCGCCTGTGCCCTTGATAAATTGAATATCGATTTTATTGAGGGTGGCTGGCCAGGATCGAATCCAAAGGATGATCTTTTTTTCAGGGAAATAAAAAAGGAAAATTTAGGGTTTTCGAAAATTGCTGCATTTGGCTCCACCAAAAGGCATAATCTTTCTTTTGAGGATGATATTCTTCTTCAGGCATTGGTTTCATCAAAGGCTGATGTTCTCACCATTGTAGCAAAAACATGGGATTTTCAGGTTGAAAAGGCATTGGGCATCAGTCTGGAGGAGAACCTCAGTCTTATTTCTGAGACTGTAGCCTATCTCAAGGACAAGGGTTATGAGGTTTTTTTGGATGCCGAACATTTTTTTGACGGTTACAGGGCAAACCCTGATTATTCTTATGAGTGTATAAAAAAAGCTGCCGATGCAGGCGCGGATATGCTTGTGTTATGCGATACGAATGGTGGAGTTCTCCCGTATGAGGTATCAACTGATATAGAAGGAATTGTAGATAGGATAAAGTGTCCGATCGGGGTTCATTTTCACAATGATACCGGGGTAGCAGTTGCAAATTCACTTGCCTCAGTACTTGCCGGCGCTGTGTCGGTTCAGGGTACTGTAAACGGATATGGAGAAAGATGCGGAAACTGTGATCTTATGACAGCAATACCAAACCTGGTATTGAAAATGGGTTATGATTGTGAGGCTGCCGGCAGTATGAAATATCTTACAGAGGTCAGCAGGTTCGTGAGTGAAACAGCAAATCTTGCCCATGATGAACGAAGACCCTATGTGGGATCAAATGCATTTGCCCACAAGGGTGGTATTCATGTCTCTGCCATACAGAAGGATACAAGAACCTATGAACATATTGATCCTGAAGAAGTAGGCAATAAAAGAAAGGTTTTGGTTTCCGAGTTGTCAGGAAAGAGTAATATTGATTATAAACTCAAAGAGATTGGTGTTGAACTGGATAACTCTGTAACCCTTTCAAAGGATGTATTACAAAAGATTAAGAATCTTGAAGATACCGGATACCAGTTTGAGGCTGCCGAGGGTTCTTTTGAACTGATCATCAGAGAGGCTACGGGAGAATATACTCCGTTCTTTAATCTTAAAGGTTTTCGGGTAATAACCGAGATGGATGAGGAGAATACTCTTGAGTGTGAGGCCACAATCAAGGTAGAGGTAGATCGCAGGATAGAACATACTGCCGCAAATGGGGATGGTCCGGTGGAAGCACTGGACAATGCTTTAAGGAAGGCTCTTGAGAAATTTTATCCTGAAATCAGGGAAATCCATCTCACAGACTATAAGGTCAGGGTGCTTGATGAAAAGGAAGGAACCGGATCTTCCGTAAGAGTTCTTATCGATCAATCAGCCGGGACAGACCACTGGGGAACGGTTGGTGTTTCAACAAATATTATAGAAGCATCATGGCAGGCTCTTGTAGACGGTATTGAATACATGCTCTTCAAAAGACTCGGCAGAAAAGAATAATAGTGCAGAAGGGGAGCGGATGTCTTCACAGCCAATAGGAATTTTCGATTCAGGAGTAGGAGGCCTGACTGTCTGTAAGGCAATCAATGAACTTCTTCCTTCTGAGGATATAATATATTTTGGGGATACAGCGAGATTTCCCTATGGAACCAGGTCAGCAGAGACCATTCTCAGGTATTCAAGGGAGATTGCTGAATATCTTGTTTCAAGGGATGTAAAGATGATAGTCATTGCCTGTAATACCTCATCAGCTGCCGCTCTTGAAATACTGCAGGATGAATGTCCTGTGCCTGTTTTGGGTGTGATAGAGGCAGGGGCCAGGGCAGCATGCAGAAGGGCGGGCGATAGCCCGGTTGGAGTGGTTGGAACAAGGGCAACCGTTAACAGCGAAGCTTATATAAAGGCGGTTAAAAAAATTAATCCGTCAGCCCGGGTTTTTCAGCAGCAAGCCTCTCTTTTTGTTTCACTTACAGAAGAGGGCTTTACTGATCATGAACTTGCCAGGCTTGCAGCAAGGGAATATCTTCAGAAAATGTATGAGAATCAGGTGAGAACTGTTATTCTGGGTTGTACTCATTTTCCGCTTTTAAAAAAGCCGATAAATGATGTTTTCCCTGATCTGGATCTGGTGGATACAGGAGAGGAAATTGCCAGAGAGGTGCAGGATATTCTGAAAAGAAAAAGTCTTGAAACTCTTTGCGGGAAGGATAAAAAAGGGACAGTTGAACTGTATGCTTCTGATATTACGGAAACTCTTCAAAGACTGAAGAACGTTTTTTTCAGGAAAAATGGTACAGAAATTCAAAAACTGGTTATAACAGGTTAATATTATGAAAAAGATCGCAATGCTGACAATTTTGTTTTGTGTGTCGGTAATATTCAACATAACAGCTTTCGCATGGGAACCATATGACAGGGTCATTGCTGTGGTGAACAACAGGCCGATTGTCGAGAGCGAAGTCGACTTTAAGGTGGAACAGAAGAATGCAGGAAGGAAATTGTCAGCAAAAAAGCTTGCACAAGAAAAAAGCAGAGTCATTGATTATTTCATAGAAAATCTCCTGGTTGACGAAACTGCAGAAGAACAGTCGATTGTTATCTCTGATATGAAGGTTATTGATCATCTTGAAAAGATAATGCAAAAATACTTCAGCACAAGGATAAAGGACAGTAAACAGCTGGAGAAGACTGTCAGCAAAACATCCGAAAGATTGAAGTTCTGGCTTTTGAGAGAACGGGAAGAGATGGAAGCAGGTGATAATGACAAAAAGCTCGATAAAGACCTTGATTCATTTATTGCCTATGTGGAAAAGAATCAGAAGACAGACTTTGGTGTTTTTGTCGATGATCTCAGAGCGAGCATGAAAAGAGAACTAGTGATGTCTATTGCTATTGGAGTTTCTCCTCCATCCAGAGAGGAGGCAAAAAAGTGGTATGCCCAGAACAGGGCAAAGCTCGGGTATGAAGTACGAGTGAAGCATATTCTCGTTCGTCCGAAGGGGCAGAATTTTACTGCCGAAAAAAAAGCGAATGATATACTTCAGACCCTGAGAAAACGTATCCTTAAGGGTGAATCCTTTGAAAAACTTGCTGCAAAATATTCTGAAGATCCGGGTTCGAAGGTAAAGGGTGGAGATATCGGCTGGGTAATGCTCGGTGAGCTGGACCCATATTTTGCAGGGAATGTATACAGAATGACCCGAAGAGGGCAGATTTCCCAGGTCTTTAAATCAGGTTTCGGGTATCACGTAGTTAAATATCTCGGGAAAAGGGCTGTGACATATGACCGGGTAGAAAGGATGATTATGTACAAACTGCATAATGAAAAGCTCATGGAACAGTTTAAAAAGTGGATTGCACGAAAAAAGAAACAGTCAGATATAAAAATATTTCTCGATTCATATGCAAGTAATTAAGTAACAGGAGATATTCTTGAACTTCGATATTCTCATTTTTCATGAAAAAGGTTTAAAAGACACTGATCTTTGTTTTATGGGCAACTATATCCCCGATTTTGTTGAGAAAAGATTTCTCGACGCAGGATTCAGCGGTAAAATAATCTATACGGTAGCGGATGATTATTCCGGAAAACTCGACGAAAAAGAATATCTCCTTAAAAGAGATGATATTGATGATGTGGCATTCTGGAAAAAAATTTTTTCAGAATTTAATTCAGAGGCCATCGTTAAAATAAACGCAGACGCTCCCTTTATTGACACACAGCCAGTCTTTGAGATGATGAGGCTTCATGAAGACAGCCTTGCTGAGTTTACATTTTCAGAAAACCTTCCGGCTGGGTTCACCAGTGAAATTGTTTCAGGTTCGCTTGTAAATGAAATACCGGATATGGATGAGAAGACACTTCCCCTTGGGAAGGTTGTAAAATCAAATATCAATCAGTTTGATGTTGAACTTTATTATATTGATCCGGATATAAGAGATAAAAGAATCTCCTTCCTGAACTCTGACAGAAGGGACAGTAAGATAATGGAAAATCTCTATTCATTAAATAGTGGTTTTCCATCTTATAAAGAAGTGAGGAATCTTGTTGAATCCCACCCTGAATCTCTGTTTATTTCTCCGTCATATATTGAGCTTGAAATTACCGGCAGGTGTGAACTTGACTGTCTTTTCTGCTACAGAAAGTCTTTGCAGAAAGAACATCCTGATATGAGTTCTGAGATACACGGTAAAATTCTGGAAGGACTTTCGGAATTTGGTCTTCCCTGCACCATATGCTATGGCGGATCCGGAGAACCAATGATGCACAACGGTTTTTATGATTTCCTTGAAAGAGCCAGTTCTGTTGAAGCTGTCAGTCAGGTATTTGTTGAAACAAACGGACTTATGGCTGATGCCAATTTCAGAAGTTTCGTTGAAGGAAACGAAAAAATAAAAACAATAATAAATATAAACGGATATGACAGGGACACATACAGGGCTTTGCATTCAACAGATTGCTTTGACAGAGTATATAAAAATATTGAAAGCCTTAAAGAGTTAAATGAAAAGGATAATCGGGTTTTTATTCAGGTAATGAAAATAAACGAGACAGAGAGTTTTCTGGACAGGTATTATGATTTCTGGGAAAAAACAGGCTTGCCTATCATTCTGCAGAAACAGAATACATTCCTCGGCAGAATTGAAGACAGAAGGTATTCGGATCTTTCTCCGGTTGACAGGATTCCATGCTGGCATCTTCAGAGAGATCTTTATATTCTCAGCGACGGAACTGTTGCTTTCTGCAGACAGGATGTAGATGGCCTTGAGTCAAAGGGCAGCCTGACCGAAAAAACTCTGAGTGAATTATGGGATATTAAAAGGGAAGATTTTATAGAGAACTACAGAAAAAAATATTCTTCATTTCCGGCTTGTGCTGACTGTGATGAATGGTATACCTTTAATTTCTGAAACAGAAAGCAGTAACCTGGTTTTGATATTTTACCGGCCGGGATAAAATACACGGACACTGATTCCGGATCTTTCTTTACCACCTTATGCTTGAAAAAATCCTGACAGAGGCGTTATTATGGATAGTGAAAATACAACAGCCACAGTAATTATTCAGGCACGAATGGAATCAACCAGGCTGCCGGGCAAGGCCCTGCTCGAACTTGCAGGCAAGCCAATGCTTGTGCATATAATTGAAAGGGCTCTTCTTATAGAGGGAGCCGGGGCTGTGGTTTTAGCTACCACTATTGGAGATGAAAACAGGATTCTCATTGATCTTGCTTTTGATATGGGGATAGATGTTTTCGTTGGTTCAAGAGAGAATGTTCTGGAGCGTTTCTATATCGCCCATGAGGAGTTTGGCGGAGATTATATTGTCAGGGTTACAGGAGACAATCCCTTTACTGATCCTCAGTATGCATCTTTGGCCCTTAAGAATGCAGTCAGAGAGAATGCAGACCTTGGTTCTTTTTCCAATCTTCCTCTTGGCACTGCTGTGGAAATAATAAAGTCGGATGCCCTTAAAACCGCATATGAAAAGAGCACCGAAGCTTATCACTTTGAACATGTAACTCCTTATATTAAAGAACATCCGGAAAAATTTCTCATCAGCCGGCATGTGGCGGATATGGAAAATTCTATTGAAAATCTGAGGCTAACGGTTGATACACCAGAAGACTATGATCTTGCAAAAATAATTTATGAGAACCTTTACAGGGAAGGCCCTTTCGGAACAGGAGAGGTTCTTGATTTTTTGAATAGTGAACCGGCTCTTGTAAAGATAAATCAAAACATCGAACAGAGGCCCATGACTCATTCGTCAGATGAAGAATAGAATTGCAATAAAAACTGATTGGGGCAGCCATATCGGGTTTGGACATGCTCAGAGGATGCTGAATTTTCTTGCGTTCATGAATCGTTCTGACCGGGCGGATGTTTTCTTTATGTGCAAGAATCCCCCTGACTTCTTTCCTGATGAATTCAGACCATGTATAATTAATGATCTCTCAAATGTTGATCTCATAATAAGAGATATGAGGGATTCCTCCGTTTCGGAAATAGATGAGCTTGGAAAATATGCACCGGTCCTTGCGTTGGATGACAATGGACCCGGAAGGAACTGTGCCGACCTTCGGATGGATCTTTTACCCAATCCTCTCAAAGCATATGAGAATCCTGATTACAATGCAGAGGCCTTTCTTTTTGGTTACAATTTTACTGAATCCATAAAAGGTCTGTGCGGGAAGGTATTCGAAAAAGATATCGACTGTGCGATATATGCGGGTAATTCTCCGGCTGCTGAAAAAATTGAATATATGAAATCTGTTTTACCTGCCGAGGTTTCCGGGGTCACTCTCTCGGGAGGAAATAACGTGTTAATGATCGGCGGGACTGAGGAACGTGCTGCGTATGGAGAAGTTCTGTTGAGAACGAAAGTTCTTGTAACATACTTTGGGATCACCCTGTACGAGGGAGCGGCAGCTGGCTGTTCGCTTTTGACGGTTAATCCCGGGGAGTATCATTCGCGGTTGTGTGAAATAGCTCCTTCGTCGTTTGACCTTCTGAACGCCGGAACCGTGGGAAAGGTAGACCCCGGGCCGGTAATGTCATTTATACGTGAAAAAATCAATCTGCCGGCAGCTCATGTTTCGGCAAATTCGGTTATTGCTGAAATAGAAAATCGACTCAGTGCATTTGCCGTGTTTACTGAAAAGCGGCTATTCTTTGATGATAAAAAAAATGATTAAGGATATGATGGTTGACAGGAATACACACCAGAAGAAATCTACAAATGAGCCCTGAAATTCAGTTTCCCGATTTAGCCGGGGAATGGATATTATGAAAACTTATGGTAAATCCGGATATTTGCTTATCGGGTTTACCTTATAATAACAATTAAAAATACAGGTGTATAAAATGAACAGAACATCAGGCGGATGGGTTACAAAACTGATAATAATAAATGTGGGGATTTTTCTTCTCCAGGGCTTTATGCAGAAGTATCAGGTGCAGTATATGATCGGGGGTCTTATCCCGGGTCAGCGTCCTGCAATGACATATTATCTTGGTCTCAGCCCATTCCTTGTTGCAAAAGGATATGTATGGCAGATTTGTTCTTATATGTTTCTGCACGGTCATTTCTGGCATATTTTTCTGAACATGTATGCTCTTCTTATTTTTGGAATTCCAATTGAGCAGTCATGGGGAAGCAAAAATTTTCTCATATATTATTTTTTTACCGGTATTGGAGCGGGCCTTGTAATTTTTCTGATAAACTTTTTTTCAGGCGGCCCGGGCTATTATATCCCAACAATAGGGGCATCAGGCGCTGTTTTTGGCATTCTTCTTGCTTATGGAATGTTGTTCCCGGATTCGCAGATACTTCTTTTTTTCGTGCTCCCCATTAAGGCAAAGTATCTTGTAGTAATGTATGGTGCTATCGAGCTGTATTCTCTCATTTCGACAGGCGGAGGAAGCGGGATCTCGCATGTTGGTCATCTGGGAGGACTCCTCTTCGGTATTTTCTATTTTTTATTCGTAAGAAAAAGGACTGCAAAATTTAAACTGAAAAAGATGCGTGCTGAAGTTAAGAAGAAGGTTGAGAAAAGAGATGTTAAAACGAAAATTCAAAAAACTGACGAAAAGAAGAATCTCGTTAAAATTCTTTCAAAGGTAAAAGCTGGCGGGTTTGATTCTCTTTCAGATGATGAGGTGCAGCTGATCAGATATCTCGAGATAATGTCAGGGGAAGATAATGATCTCTGCGTTGACCAGGATTTTAATCCGGATGATTCATATTGTGAAAAATGTGAGCATTTTGAAAAGTGTGTTCTCAGGGAATTAAAGAAATACAGGTAATTTATTATGATGGAGAGCAATATGGAAAAAGAAAAAGATCATCACTCCCATGATCACCATCATCACAGTCATGTTCCTGACAGCAAGCCAAGGCTTCTTGCAGTAATAATCTTCAATGTAATAATTACTGTTTCGGAATTTGCAGGAGGGCTTATCTCGGGTAGTCTGGCTCTGCTCTCGGACGCCTGGCATAATTTCTCTGATGTTCTGTCTCTTATGTTGGGTTATGCCGGAGAGAAGGTTTCGGAAAAAGAGGGAAATGAACAGTATACCTTTGGCCTCAAGAGGTTCGAGGTTCTTATTGCTTTGATAAACAGTACAGCTCTTTTTGCTGTGGGTGTTTATATAGTATATGAAGCGGTTAACAGATATCTTAATCCTCAACCTGTTGATATTTCGATCATGCTTCCGGTTGCCGGGATTGGCCTTCTGGGAAATGCTTTCTCGATTCTGGTTCTTGCTTCCAAAAAAGACGATAGCCTTAACATGAAAGCAGCTTTTCTTCATCTTCTGTATGATGCAATTTCATCTTTTGCAGTAATAATTGCAGGGATTGTAATGTATTTCACAGAGCTGCTCTGGATTGACCTTATCATGAGTCTTCTTATTGTCGTTATGATTGCAAAGAGTTCTCTTGAGATCATCGTTGAATCTCTGAGGATTTTTATGCAGAGATCTCCAACACATATTGATACCGGTGATGTGTTCTCGGCAATCATCGGTATAAACGGGGTCGAAAGTGTTCACGGTCTGCATATATGGTCTGTGAGTTCATCAGAAATATTTCTATCATGTCATGTCCGTTCAGAGGAGAATGTCAATTCGGATTCTCTTATTCAGAGAGTCAATGACGTTCTCAGGGACAAATACTGTATAGAACATACAACTATACAGATTGAAAGAGATCTTGAATGTGGACGGGGAGATAAAAGCTGTTGCAGATAAAAAGGCTGATCCCTGAGATCAGCCTTTTAGGTTTATTCTACTTGTCGAAGTATTCCGGTTTTCTTTTTTCCTGAAATGCTGCTATGGCTTCTGCCATATCTTCAGTGCCGAAACAGTATGTTGACTGGGCCTGTTCAAAAAGCAGTCCTGCCATTGTGCTGTTTTCATTTGCAATATAGATTCCCTTTTTACCGAACCTTACTGCTGCCGGAGGCATGTTGGATATTCTTTTGGCCAGCTTCAAAAGTCTTTCGTCCAGCTCTTCTGGTTTTACAACATAGTCTACCAGATTTATTCTCAGTGACTCCTGTGCATCGAGTTCATCACAGGCAAGGATTATCCTTTTTGCCGGTCCAAGACCAACGAGTTTAACGAGTCTTGTTGTTCCGCCCTGATCTGCTGTAAGCCCGAGTCTTACTTCCGGCATTGCCAGTCTTGCATTGTCTGCACAGATTCTCATGTCGCAGCCAAGGATCATCTCTACTCCTGCTCCGTAACAAAGGCCCTTGATTCCTGCAATAACCGGCATTGGAAGCTGCTGCCATTTACCGAATGTATCCTGAAGGAAGTCGATGTTTTCCTTGATAAACTGAGGAGTAACAGTCTTGAGGAATTCCAGATCAACTCCGCATGAAAAATGATCTCCGCCCGGTTTTAAAATAACGGCTCTCAGAGATTTTTCTTTTTCTAATTGTTTTTGAACCTCAGCAATCTCAAGAACCATTTCCCTGTTGAATAAATTAAGCCCGCTTGCGTCCTTGAGAGTTACAATACCAATAAAGCCTTCTTTTTCAAATGTGACGTTATTACCCATAATATTCTCCCGTATTGATAGAAGTGTATAAAAAACTGTTGATATAGTAAATTAAAATAACCGTTAGGAATTTGTCAATGAGTATACCGCTGGTTGATATAACTTTGAGTGGAAGCTTATTGTTTTTCGACTCTGTTTCTGCCTGATCGTTTTGCAGTGTAGAGAGCGGTATCTGCATTGTTGATTATTTCATTGGGCGGGATGTTGCAGTCAGGGATAATTGTTGATACACCGGCAGATACCGTTACAGCCGTATCTGCTTCAGATTGAGTGTGTTCAATATTGAGATTCTGTATATTTTTTCTGATTTTGTCAGCAATAAAAAATGCTCCGTCAGAATCTGTTTCCGGAAGAATAATGGCAAATTCCTCACCACCATATCTTGCTGCAAGGTCTGCGGGTCTTCTGGCGCCTGATTCAATGGTTTTTGCAACTTTTTTCAGGCAGTCGTCCCCGGCCTGATGTCCATATGTATCATTGTAGTTTTTGAAAAAATCAATATCAAACAGTATAAGTGAAAGCGGTTTTGAATTTCTTGACATCCGGTCCATTTCCTTTTGTAAATATTCGTCAAAACAGCGCCTGTTTGCTATGCCGGTTAGCCCGTCACGTGCAGAAAGCCGCTTGAGTTCCTTGTTTGCAATTTTAAGTTCTTTTTCAATCCTCTCCCTTATGCCAACTTCTACGCTTAGCAGGGTGTTGGCCTCCTGAATTTTGAGTTGTTTCTTTTTCTTTTCATCCTCTATTTCATTTATTTGTTTTAAAATGATAATTGAAATAAAGGATATAATTATCAGAATGAGAATGCTGGCAGAAATAAATATCCATGTATATACTTTCTTCAGTGAAATAAAAGGTGAAAGAATAAAGTTCAGGGCTTTTTTTGAATCTTTGATAGCAAAGTCTATGTAATGATAAAAAGGGGTTTCAGGAATGGATGTAAAAATAATAATTCTGAGATCTTCATTATCATCTATCATTGAATAACTGACTACTTTATCAGTAGCCTTGGTTATATTTGGTATTTGCGATCGAAAATACATTTCCATTTCTTTATTTTGGCTCTCAAGGTATTGTTGAGCTCCTTCCGTTGTATTGACAGATGCAATAATTTTACCGTTTGAATCAAAGACATATTTTCTGTAACTTTCGGTTTTTTCATATTCGGAAGGCTGAATGAATTTTTTAATTATTCTGATCTGCTGATTCGCGGAAAGGCCTTTTATTTTCTCCGAAATAATTTTCATCATGAAGACATTTCCTTCCTTCGCATGATCATCCATTGTAGAAATTATAGAAGAGATTGCTTTTGTACGCAGTTCTTTGTGGGTGAAATTCAGCAGAACCACTGTTGCGATTGATACCGAACTGAAAGTAAAGGCTATAAGGGTTATCAGGATGTATACTTTTCTTCTTATCATCAGAAACCTTTATTGATTTAATTTTGAAACCGAAATGCTTCTTAATAAAAGATTGTTATCGGAATATTTATATTGGGAACCTCTAAAAATTATATTTTGAAAATTTCAGTAAATTATAACTAATGTTAAAATCAGTACTTATGTTTCCCGTCCGCCGAAGGCGGGCGGGAAAACTTAATTTTTAGATGAAACCTGTTGTTATACTTTACAGCCTAGATGCGTTATTGTCAAGGTTCAGGTTTTTGATTTTAGAAAGGATTATGGGCTCTCTCTAAACAATAGATTTTATGGTAAAGACAGAAGCGTTTCATTTTTTTAGCGATAATAGTATTTGATTTGGCTGAAGGGGATGTTGACAAATTTTATCTATACTTTATAATACAGTCAAATAAAAATAAACTGGAGTGCTTATGGAAAAACGAAAGTTAACAGTCATACTTGTTTTTCTTTTTTTGGGGGGATTAGTTCTTTTGGTGACTAATGGTTCTGCACAGATACGATTCAGAAAGTGTCCTGAATTTTTCTTGAAAACCGAAAGTGGAGAAATTATTAATCCGCTGATCGGTAAAAACGCGGATAAACCGTACAGCACAAGAAAAACCTGCGGTTCAAAAGGATGTCACGATTATGATAAAATCACAAAGGGATTTCACTTTCAGCAGGGGTGGGAGAAAATAAGTGATTCATTCAGTAAGGAAAAACCATGGGTACTGTCTGACGGAATGATGGGGAAGATGTGACCTCCTTCTTTTCGCCAGTTGGCGAAGAAACAAAATAAAAATGCTGATGAAATAGACATTACAACCTTTGAGTGGGTACAGGCCGGGAGTCTTAAAACAATGGACGTTCCGGGCTGCGGAGGCTGCCATCCCGGAGGAGGCGGACTCGAATTTGACAGGAGTGGTAAGAGATATGATAAGCAATTATTGTCCAACCCGGGATTGAAGAAAAAATATGATGGAGATTATTATAACAGCAGCTGGGATAAAACAGGAGTGGTTGAGGCTGATTGTTTTATTTGTCATTTGAAAAATTATAATTTCCCGGAAAGAAACAGGCAGTTAAAACTCTGGAATTTCAGATGGTCGTCTACTGCGGCTTCAGGTATTGCTGTAGTTACCGGGACTGTTGCCGCGGTGAAAAAAGAAAATGGAAAAATCAGAAAAGTTCTGTCAGGCAAAAGGCCTGTAGTGCAGTATAATAAAAGACTTTTTAACAGTGATGGAAAACTATCTGTTGACTTATCGTGGCCTCCTCCTTCAAAGAACTGCACTTTTTGTCACGGCTATTCAGACAGGAAGAAGAGAGGGTTCTCATGGAATGATCCTGAAAATCATGACATTCATAATTTGTCCGGAATGGAGTGTGTCCACTGTCATCCTTCAATTGATGATATGCACAATTTTGCCAAGGGAGATGAAAATATCAGCTCAGTAAGAGATGATCTTGATAATAAGGGGATGATGTCGTGTGAGAAGTGTCACACTACAGGAAGTTTTGGTGCATCAAAACCTCGGCACAGATCTGTCAGGCCCAGCCACATTAAAAGGATATCATGTACCACCTGCCATATCCCTTATATCAATGCAAATGGAGGAGCAACATTCGATGTTACCTCAGGAGCAATGATTAACTATGGAAAGATCAGAAACAGTGATTCAATTGATCCTGAAAGACCCGGTAAAGTGGAATTTGTTCCTATTCCCAAAATGAACCGATGGATACCTGTCTACTCGAAGAATCATAAAACAGATAAAATTGAGCCGACTAATCCATTTCCCAGAGGTCTTATTTATTCCAATAAAGACAGCGATGGTATATACTATCCGCTTTTTATGAAGGAAATTGTTAAGACATACGGAAAGGTAAAAGGTAAAATAACAAAACAGCCTTTTAAAAAAGGGCCATACAAAGGAAAACCAAAATTATATAAAGACGGAGAAATAAAAATTTTTCTTTCAGCTCTGAAAGAAACGTTGAAAGGCAACAAGAGATTTAAAGAAGTTGATCCGCACATGCATTTTTTTGGAACGTTGATAAGTCTTGATAAAAATGAAAATCTTTTTAAAAGAACAGACAAAACCTGGGCTGGAAGAAACGAAGCATTTAATATAAATCACAATGTTGCCCCGGCACAGGATGCTCTTGGAGCAGGAGGTTGCTCAGACTGTCATGGATGGAATGGAAAGGTATTCCGAAACCCAGTGCTGACAAAACTCTGGAACGAAAAAGGAAACCCGGAGTTTGTCAGAAATGGAAAGCTTATTGGCTGTAATATTTTTACCTTCTGGACAAATGTTTTTTACCAGACGGTTATCACTCCATACGTAAGTATAATTATTCTTGTAATTGGTTTCCTTATTATTCTTCATTACACAGGGCAGGGACCAAAAGGAGCAGACCTTTTGCTCGAGCCTGCGACTATTCAGAGATTTACAATTTCAGAACGTTGGGCACATTTGATAAGGATGATCAGTTTTATACTGCTGGCATTTACAGGAGGTATCTTCTTTTACAACAGTACAAGGTTTATTGAGATATTTTTTGATACACAGGCAAACGCTGTCGACTGGCATATCGTGAGTGGTGTAATTTTTACAATTGCATCCCTGTTAAGCCTGAGACTCTGGTATAAGGATGCAAGGTTCGAGGAATACGACCGTGAATGGTTGAGTAAAATGGGGGGCTATTTCAGCGGGACAAAAGATGTGCATGCCCCGGCAGGACGACTCAACGCCGGTCAGAAAATTGCTTTCTGGTGGATTTTTGCACTTTCTGTAATTATGGCGTTAACAGGGATTTTTCTTGTTTTCAAGGGATACTTCCCTCTGGCCCTGAATTGTTTTATCACTACAATTCACGGGTTGTTCTCTATAGTATTTCTCGCAACAATTATTGGGCATGCCTATCTTGGGACCCTTGCCAATCCGGGAACATGGAGAACGATGCTCGATGGTATGGTAGGTGAAAAGTGGGCGCAAAAACATCATTCAGAATGGTATAAAAAGCTCTTTGGAACCGGAGATAAAAAGATTCAGGATGAAGATATTGAAGAAAAATAAGAATTATTCCCTGTATACCTCAAAAATATAGTCTAGAATTTTACCCCGGTCTTTCTCTGAAAGGCCGGGATATTTAATTATCAGAGTGTTGTCGGTATTCCCGGCTATGTTTTCAATTCTTCCGATTATCTCCAGATTCTGGGCGTCTATTGAAAGGTGTCCGTAAAGAAAAGAACCTTCTTTAATTACTTCATTGCATTTTACAACTGCTTCTCTGTCGCAAAGCTCAATGATGGTTCCTTCATGAAAAATGATTTCTTCAGTTTCAAAATTTTTTTCAATGTGGTCTGTATCAAAAATAAAAAATTTGAGAGGAACGTTAACAGCAGCCTTGAGGCATTTGCGGTTTTTAGTAATATTTATTGTATTGGAATGTTTAATGAAAATAAAGCCATGATCAGAGATAATCCCTGCCGGAATGAATCCTGCGATGTTAGTTTTAAATTCATATGAGGCAACATTCTCTATCCATATATAAATATCAATCTGATCTCCGTGTTTAATATTTGCCAGAAAGTCACTGTCAAAGGCAAAAGTGCTCAGGTAGAGATCATTGCTTTCAAATACCTGAAGCCTGCTGTATCCGAACCCCTTTTTGTAGATTCGAAGAACTGTCCCTTTCTGGATCTTATGTGATGAATTCAGTTTTTTCAACTGAGCCCCCTGTAGATAGTAAACTGATAGTTTAAGTCAGCGTTTGTTCTGATTATTTTTTCTCATATCCTTCTCTTCTAAGACTTGTGGGTACAAGTTCGCCCTGAGCGGGAGGTGACTTTTTGAAATTATATCATTCATTGAGTATAAGACATAACAATTATTTATTCAATTTAAGTGAAATTTTAAATTATTCTTTTTGCGGTTTTTTTTAGGATGAAGAGTGAGCCCGGAAGGGATTCACTCTTCATGCAGGCTATACCGAGCGCTTTCTTAAATACAGGAATGGATCTTTCTATTGTTTTGATTGACACGCAGTAGGTGATTCTGAAGTATCCCGGACCGCCGAATCCAGTGCCAGGAACAACGAGAATATTGTATTTTTGCAGGTGTTGTACAAAAGCAACATCATCCTCAACCGGGGACTTGCAGAATATATAAAAAGCTCCCTCCGGATTGATAAACTCGTATCCTGCATCCCTGAGTCCCTTCATCAAAAGATCTCTTTTTCTTTTATATGCTTCAACATCGACTGTTTCTTCAGTGAGTTCGCATACAACGCGCTGCATAAAGGCAGGAGCGTTAACGAATCCGAGAATGCGGTTCGCAAGAATGAGGCCAGCCACAAGGGTGTCATGGTCATCTGCCTCAGGGTTTACAGCGCAAAAACCTATTCGTTCTCCGGGCAGAGAAAGGCTCTTTGAGTAGGAGGTTCCAACAATGGAATTTCTGTAGTGTTTTAGAATTGATGGTACAAATTTATTGTCATAGACAATTTCTCTGTAGGGCTCATCCGAAATTAAATAGATGGCTTTGTTGACACTTTTTGCTTCAAGAAGAGCAGAGAGTTTTTTTATCTCATCTTCTGAGTATATTTTCCCGGTCGGGTTGTGCGGTGAATTTATTATAACCGCTTTTGTCCTGTCAGTAATGGCTTTTTCAATATTATCAATATCAAGAGAACAGTCCTCAGCTGAATCAGCAAGAACCATCTTCCCGCCGTGATTGGATATATAAGCTCCGTATTCCACAAAATATGGTCTTATTACAATAACCTCATCTCCCGGATCAAGGAGGGCTTTCAGGGAGATGTTCAATGCACCGGATGCTCCGCAGGTCATCACTATCGAGTTCCCTTTTATGGTAATCCCGTGATCTTTTGCAGCCTTGCCGGCTATTGCTTCTCTTGTAAAATCAAATCCGGCATTTGGCATGTATCCATGGATACCCTTCTCTTTTTGGGATGCCAGCTTCTGCATTACCTCAAAGAATTTTTCCGGTGGGTCAGCATCAGGGTTTCCTATACTGAAATCATATACATTTTCTTCACCAAACTTTGCTTTTAGTCTGCCGCCTTCTTCAAACATTTTTCTTATCCATGAGGATGACTCAATGGATTTTCTTATTTCTTTTGCTACTGGCACTTTATTTTCCTTTTATCATTGTAAGATTATTTTTAATGGTTTGATTGTCTCTGTCGAGTTCAATGGCTTTTTCAATGAGCTGCTCAGCCTTTTCCTTCTTGCCGGTTTTATAAAAGCTCGATGCAAGGTTGCTCATGATTTCAGCATTTTCGGGCTTTACAGCATTTGCAACAGAGAAGGCAGTATTTGCCTCACTGAATTTTTTAAGCTTCATGAGTGTTATGCCCAGGGCATTGTATGAAATATACAGCTCCGGATTGAGCGAATTTGCAGTCTCAAAAAAAGTTTTGGCCTTCCAAAAACTTCCCATTGAAAGATAGACTCTTCCAAGCACATAATAAAGCATGGGGTCTTTTTTAATTTTCATCCCATTGTTTACAGTACTTATCGCATCATTATATCTTTTAATTTCGGTCTGATAGAGTGCAAGGTCGACATATGGATCTATACTGTCTTTTTTTATTTCCATGCAGCGCTTAAAGTGGCTGATTGCAGATTTTGTATTATTGAGTTTCCAGTGATTGTGGGCTGCAAGGTAGCGCAGTTTAAAATTTGGAGACTCAGGCTCCATATCTTTTGCAATTTCCAGAATGCCTGCAACAGTTTTGAGCGAATCTTCATATTTTTTTTCTTTGAACAGTTCAAGGGCTTTCTCATATGAAGCGAATGCGGTTCCATTCATTATCAGGATCAGTCCGAGAATAAACAGTCTTTTTTTCATCTTTTTCCTCTTGCTGAATTTTTTGGTAATGTTTCTGATGAAAATCTTTTTTTGCAATACATTTTTCATTAAAAAAGCCGCTTCCTCAGGAAGCGGCTTTCTGACTTCGTTGTAAGGAAATATCAACCATTATTGAGAGTTGCCTGTGCCGCAGCGAGGCGTGCAATAGGTACCCTGTATGGTGAACAGCTCACATAGTTGAGGCCTATCATGTCGCAGAATTCTATTGAAGAAGGTTCTCCTCCGTGTTCACCGCAGATCCCGATTTTCAGATCCGGGCGCTGTGTGCGTCCTTTTTCAACAGCAATTTTCATGAGTTGCCCAACTCCGGTTCTGTCAATTGCCCTGAAGGGATCATTGGGCAGGATTTTCTTGTCAACATATTCAGGCAGAAATGATCCGGAATCATCGCGGCTGAATCCGAATGTCATCTGTGTCAGGTCATTTGTACCAAAGGAGAAAAATTCGGCTTCAACTGCGATTTCATCTGCAGTGAGCGCTGCCCTTGGTATTTCAATCATTGTTCCAACCATGTATTCGACTGTTATGCCGGTTTCTTCCATAACCTTCTGGGCGGTCTGAACAATTAAGGTTTTTTGTGCTTCAAGTTCTTTTACAGTGCCAACAAGGGGTACCATTACCTCGGGTTTAACATTGACTCCTTCTTTTTTGAGCTGACATGAAGCCTCAAATATTGCCCTTGCCTGCATGCGTGTAATTTCAGGATAGGTTATCCCCAGTCTGCATCCCCTGTGGCCCAGCATGGGGTTGAATTCATGTAGTGATTCGACCTTGGATTTAACCTCTTCGAGGCTTTTGCCGAGTTCTTTTGCCATTTCTTTCTGATTTTCTTCTTCATGGGGGACGAATTCATGCAGAGGAGGATCAAGAAGTCTAATGGTCACGCCGCATCCTTCCATTGCTTTGAGTATTCCATAGAAGTCTTCTCTTTGCATTGGCAGGAGTTTCTTTAGTGCTTTTTCCCTTCCGGCAAGATCATCGGCAAGTATCATTTCTCTGACAGCTTTTATTCTGTCTCCTTCAAAGAACATGTGTTCTGTTCTGCAAAGTCCTATTCCCTGCGCTCCAAATTTCCTTGCTGTTTCAGCATCATGCGGAGTGTCTGCATTTGTTCTTATGTCAAGCCTTCTTATTTCGTCAGCCCATTCCATGATTGTTCCGAAATTGCCTGAGAGTTTGGCTTCGATAGTCTGTACCTGTCCGGACATTACTTCTCCGGTTGAGCCATCAAGGGAAAGAAAATCTCCCTCCCTGAAAGTGTTCCCTTTGACTTTAAGTTCTTTTTTGGAATAGTTGATTTCGAGTTCGCCGCATCCTGAAACACAGCATTTACCCATGCCTCTTGCAACAACTGCTGCGTGGGAAGTCATTCCTCCTCTCTGTGTGAGTATGCCTTCGGCTGCATTCATCCCCTTGAGGTCTTCAGGGGAGGTTTCTATTCTTACGAGTATTACTTTTTCTCCGCGGCTTTTCCATTCATCAGCAACATCAGCATTGAATACAATTCTGCCTGATGCAGCGCCTGGAGAGGCCGGGAGTCCTCTTACTATGACATCTTTTTCGGCATCAGGGTCGAATGTTGGATGAAGCAGCTGATCCAGTGACGCCGGTTCAACTCTTCTGATGGCTGTTTTTTTATCAATAAGTCCCTCTTCGACCATTTCTACTGCAATTTTTACTGCTGCTGCTGCGGTTCTTTTCCCGTTTCTGGTCTGAAGCATCCATAGCTGTTTATTCTGAATTGTAAATTCTATATCCTGCATGTCTTTGTAGTGGCTTTCGAGTTTGTGGTAAACATCAACGAGATCCTGGTAGACTTCCGGCATGTATTCTTCGAGTGAAGGAAATTTATTTTTTCTTTCATCCTCTGTTTTGTCGTTCTTTTCTGCCCAGTTTTTTGATCCGCTGAGTGTAACCTGCTGAGGTGTTCTTATTCCTGCAACAACATCCTCACCCTGGGCATTTATAAGATATTCACCAAAGAAAACTTTCTCCCCTGTGGCTGGATCTCTTGTAAATGCAACTCCTGTTGCACAGTCATCCCCCATATTGCCGAATGCCATGGACTGAACTGTAACAGCTGTTCCCCATGCATCGTCAATATCGTTCATCTTTCTATACAGAATAGCTCTTTCATTGTCCCATGATCCGAAAACAGCACCTATGGCTCCCCATAGCTGTTCCTCAGGCTTTTCAGGAAAATCTTTTCCCAGGCGGTCTTTTATGAGTTTTTTGTATCTCTTAACAAGTTCCTTCAAGTCATCCACGGTGAGTTCAAGGTCTTCCTTTATGCCCTTTTCCTCTTTTACCGCATCCAGAACTTCTTCAAAAGGGTCGGTATCTTCCTTGTTTTCAGGTTTGAGGCCCATAACCACGTCACCGTACATCTGAATGAATCTTCTGTATGAATCCCAGGCAAATCTTTCATTATTTGATTTTTTTATTATTCCCTGTATCGTGTTATCATTCAGGCCCAGATTAAGTACTGTATCCATCATGCCCGGCATGGATACTCTTGCCCCGGATCTTACTGAAACCAGAAGAGGATTATCAGGGTCGCCGAATCTGCATCCCATGATTTCCTCAATTTTTTTAAGTGCCGAACTTACCTCCCCGGCCAACTCTTGCGGGAATTTTTTATCATTTTCATAATATTCATTACATACTTCGGTTGTGATTGTGAAACCTGCCGGGACCGGTATGCCCAGGTTTGACATCTCTGCCAGGTTCGCACCCTTTCCTCCAAGAAGGTTTCTCATGTCAGATTTGCCCTCTGCTTTTCCTGCTCCAAATGTATAAACTCTTTTTGTCATTTTTATCACCTCATTGATAAAATTTAAAGATGTTATTACTTTAACAGATGTTTCATCGAAATAAATAATTACCCCCGTGGAACGGGGGTAATTATTTATTTCCAGTATCAATCAGAATTTTGATTAAAATTGCATAACTGACTCTTTACCTTTAAAAAATAAAAAGTAATATTAAAAACCGCATATCCCATTGTAAAGATTTTTTTCAATATATAAAAGAACTCTGCTAGATCAGCTAATGAAGAAAAAAAATTATTAATAAAATTTAATTATATTATAGTACAATATTACTGTTATATCAAATATAATGATAAAAAAAAAGGAAGAACTCTTTATGCTAATTTGAATGAAATTTCAGACTGAATCAGGGTGGTAATCGGTGATTAAATATCGTGATATTTTATTACTGAATTTTATTAATCTCCCGATAATAATAGCAGTAAATGCTGATATTTGTAAATTTGTAATGATTTTTCAGCATAAATATCTTTTCTTATAAAAAGACAGGATAAGAATTTTTAAAATTATTGTTTCGGAATAAACAGTCGTAATCCCTTTACTCTTTATTTGAAAAAAAGAACAGTTATTTTTGTACCACAAGTGCAGTGGGGAATAGATACTGTAAATATTACACTAACTTAAGTATGGAAGAAAATAAGAATATAATACATAATAATGCCAGCCTGGATGAGATAGAGATCTTTGAGAGGAAGATCTATGACCTTAAGAATCTGATATCTCTTGGTCTGAGCCTTTCTTCGAATCTTGATTTTGAAAGTCTTGTTGAGTCTTTGCTGTACAGCTGCATAGGGCAGATGTTTCTGGAAAAAATTGCCATTCTTCTTCAGGTAGATATTGATGAAAGCAGTTTTTATATCCATATGACAAAGGGATATGACCAGGAATTTTCAGGTAATGTAATACTCAGATATGATAAATCATCTCTGCTGAAGTTCTTTGAAGAAAATCCCGCACCTCATCTGATTGAAGAACTGGAGCTGTCAGGGAAATTCAGGGAAGATCTCAGAGAAATCTCAGTTCTGGCTCCTCAAATGATCGTTCCAATGAAATCCAAGAATTCTTTGAATGGAATACTCGTACTTGGCAAAAAACTTACAGGTGATTCTTTTTCTGAGATCGAAAAAGAGTTTCTTACTGACCTTGCCAAATTTGCTGCAATTGCGGTTGAAAACTCCAGGCTTTACCTTATGGCAACGCTTGACAGGATGACGCGCCTTTATATTCATCACTATTTCCAGGAGAGGCTTCTTGAGGAAACAAAGAGAAGTCAGAGAACGGGAGCTCCGCTTTGTGTAATAATGTCTGATATAGATCACTTTAAGGGTTTTAATGATACATATGGTCATCAGCAGGGGGATACTGTTTTAAAAGAGGCAGCAGTAATCTTTAAAAATATGCTGAGAAGTACTGATATTCCTTCCCGTTATGGCGGAGAGGAATATGCTGTTATTCTGCCGGATACTGAACTTTCAGATGCAATTAAAATTGCCGAAAGGCTGAGAATTGCAATTGGAGACCACGAGTTTTCGGGGCAGAAAAAAGCTCTTCATGTAACAATCAGTCTTGGAGTCGCTCAGTATGATCCTGAAACAGATGATGGAAAAGACAGGCTGATTCAACGGGCAGATGAAGCATTGTATGCAGCAAAAGAAAAAGGAAGAAACAGGGTAATGGCTCACTATGGTGATATTATCGATTTAAAAGAGAGTGATTATGGAATGTCAGATGAATGAAAGATTATACCGCGCTCAGGATCTGGAGAAGCAGGGTAATTACTTAAGCGCTCTTGATGAATACAGGGCTATTGCTAGGGAAGAGACAGGCTGCATTGATGTCTATTTCAACCTTGGAGCCCTTTATTCAAGGATGAAAAGGTATGAAGAGGCACTTGGCTGTTACAGGCACATCCTTTCTGCAAGGGAGGACTATCTCATATATTTCAACATGGGTAGTGTTTTCTACAGGATGGGAGAGTATAAAAAGGCAATAATCCATCTCAGAAAATCAAAGGTTCTTAATGAAGGATTTTCTCTTTCCACTCTGGTTATGGGGCTCGCTTTCAGCAGAATGGAAGACAGAAAGGGGGCTGAAAAGTGTTTCAGGGATGTGCTTGATGTATTGCCCGAAAACAGGGTTGCACTCAATGCAATGGCGATTTTGTGCTACAATGAAAAAAAATACGATGAAGCCCTTAATTATCTGAATAAAATAATTCAGAGAGATCCTGGTAATGTGAAAATCAGTCAGTTCAGAACATCCGTACTCCTTGATGCAGGGAAAATTCCTGAGACAGCTACCGAGATTCAGAATCTCAGAAAAATATCAGACGGGTGCAGAATCTATGATGAATATATCAAGTCTATCCCGGTTGAGGCATATACTGACAGATACGGAACTATTGATGAAAAAATAGCTGTTCTGAATGCCCGAGATAAAAAAGATAAAAATAATCTTATTAGCCTTAGCCTTTGCCATATGTTTAAGGGAGAACAGGAAACCGCTATCGAACTTCTTCTCAGGGCCAGGGAACAGTTTCTTAACTGATAAAATGAATCTTAAACAGATAATTATTTGGTTGAAGGAAAGTGAAATACCGTTTCCCCTGGAATGGGGAATCCTTGTATTTGCTGTTTCATTTTTTTTGCTTTTTATAATTAAAATTATGAAAAGTATTATCGAAGCAAATCAGGGAAGAAAGGTTTTTTTTCTGATGCAGGTCATTGTACTTCCAATGTTTATTTTGAGTGTGGAGTCTCTGATCCTGCACAGTATTGGCACTGAAATAAAAATTCTGGTAGAGTATGTAAGAAGGGCGAGGGATGTGGCCCTGTGGATGATCGTTGCCTGGCTGCTTGTACAGGCAGTGGATATCTATGTATGGAATGGTATCTTCAGGAAGAGAACCGAAGGCGAGATCCCGAATATACTCAAGAATTTTCTATCAGGTCTGATATATATTATTGCAGTATTCATGATCCTTACCTATATCTTTAATATAGAAATAACAGGTCTGGTCGTTTCATCCGGGATCATTGCCGGTGTTATTGGTCTTTCCATGCAGAGTACCCTTTCAGACCTCATTGCAGGAATTGCCCTTACAATAGAAAGGCCTTACCGCATAGATGACTGGATAGAGCTTAAGGATGGCACCCTGGGGCGGGTGATTGATATCAACTGGCGAACAACGCGGCTTCTCTCGTGGAAGAAGAGTGTATATGTCATCCCGAACGGGAAGGCAATGGCTGCGACCATACATAATTATACCCTACCTGATCCAAAATTCAGTGAGTCCTTCTATATAAGGCTGTCTCCGGAGGTGACCCCGGTGCTGGCAAAGAGGCTTTTGCTCGAGGCGGCTCTCAGTTGTGATTTTATTTTGAAAGACCCGGCGCCGTCTGTAAAGCTCATCGAGGCTGAAGCACGGCCTTATAAATATATGATATTTGTTACCTTCAGGGATTATCTTTCATTTTTTTCAGGAAGGGATGAGCTGCTCACAAAAGTGTGGAACAGTTTCACAAAGGCAGGAATAATGCCTCCCGCATTCGGCTATGATCTCAATGTATTTGAGGGTGAGAAGATGGAAATCAGGGAACCCAGGATCGAGGACATTATTGCCGATGTGGATATACTCAGACCTTTGACAGATGATGAGAAAAAAAATCTGCTTCAGAATACAGAGATTGTATTTTTTCATTCAGGGGATACAATCGTTGAAGAGGGAGATCCCGGTAATTCATTTTTCGTTATAATATCCGGGGTAGTATCAATTTCGCACATCATGCCGGATTTATCGAGAATTGAACTGGAGAGGCTTGGGATTGGAGACTGCTTTGGAGAGATGTCACTTCTTACAGGAGAGCCCCGGTCAGCGGATATATCAGCTGTGACCGAATGCCAGGTCATTGAATTTAAAAGTGAAAATATTATGCCAATCCTCAAAAACAGGACCGAGGTAATGGAAGAACTCGCAGACATTATGGCAAAACGCCAGGTTGCAAGAGAATCTCTTGT
>CAZEJW010000033.1:0-13866 GCA_964512685.1 uncultured Leptospirales bacterium
GTGAACTTTCACTTCTGGGCCTTGATGAAAAGGACCCTTTGTATGAAAATCTGACAGAGATAAGACATGCAACAGAAAGAGCTGAGTCTCTCACAAGACAGCTTCTGGCATTCAGCAGACAGCAGATAATCAATCCTGCTGTAATCGATCTCAAACAGCTTGTTTTGGATATGGAGAAAATGCTGATCAGACTTATTGGTGAGGATGTTGAGCTGATAACCGAATATGATGACAATCTTAAAATGATTAAAGCTGATCCCGGAAATATTGAGCAGGTTCTCATGAATCTTATTGTCAACGCCAGGGATTCGATGACCGATGGAGGCAAAATATCCATTAGTATGAAAAATATGCATAAGGTTGTAGAAAATGAATCAGCGGATTTTGTTTTTGTATCTGTTTCAGATACGGGAATAGGTATGGATGCTGAAACAAAGCAGAAGATTTTTGAGCCCTTTTTTACCACAAAGGATGTTGGCAAGGGTACCGGTCTTGGTCTTGCAATGGTCTATGGAATTGTAACTCAGCTTGGAGGAGAGATAAGCGTTGATAGTATTCCGGGAAAGGGCTCTGCATTCAATATTCTGATTCCGGCAGCTGCTGAAGAAATAACAGAAAGGCAAGAAATTGTTCCTTCTGACAAAACCGGGGGATCAGAAACCGTGCTGCTTGTTGAGGATCAGCCGGATGTGCTCAACCTTGCCGCACGTATGCTTAGAATCAGTGGGTACAAGGTTCTGGAGGCATCGAATGCGGGGGATGCGATTCTTATATCGGAAAAAGATCCGGAAGAAATTGATATTGTTCTTTGTGATGTTGTTATGCCTAAAATGAGCGGCAAGGAGCTATCCAAAAGGCTGATGAAGATTATCCCGGGAGTTCCAATTCTGTTTATGTCCGGGTATTCAGACAATATCATAGAGAGTAAAGGTGTACTGGAAGAGAGTATTAATTTTATAAGAAAGCCCTTTACTTTTGAAGAACTCAGTAAAGAAGTCAGAAAAGTGCTTGATTCAGTAAAGATATGAATTACATCAGTTTCGGCAGCATAATAAAAGACCGCTTCAGACATTCTCACCCTAAAAAAACCTTGCCAGCATAATCACATTCTGATGAATATAAACGATCTTTAACAGTGAACAGGATCTTCTCTGTATTCAAATTTTATCCGGATCATTTAATAATGAAATTTTTATCTATAATAAAAAGTATTTTTTTAAAAAATACTTTTTAGAGCAAGTGAAAGAAGATTATTATCCCCGCCGCCTTCGGCGGCGGGGATAATAGGGTTTTTCATTATGTAACAAAGTTTAGGAATAGACATTGATGATAAATAGTATTTTTTTTAACGGAATCTTCAGAATCATATATGGTGTGCTTATTTTTTTTCTTTTCCTTTCCAACCCCACACAGATTTTTGCCGGGAATAATACTTCGAAAGCCAATGTTATTGTATTTGCTCATGAGAGTCAATCTGTGCAGATGAATGCAATTGCAGGAACCACTGTAATGAAAATAAAGGAAACCTGTAACAGGCTGGGAAGATTTTTGCCGGTTGAGGATTCTGTTGAGAGCTATGCATATAACGTACTTATAAAAACACAGCGGAAGAATTTTACTGAAACAGCAGAGAAACTCGGCTTGGATTTCTATATTGCTGTAAAGATATCCCCAAAACTCCGTGGCTTTATAGGGACTCTCGAAATTGTTCCGGTCAATAAGGATTATATCCGACTCAAACAGACCATCACGGTTGATGCAGCCGTAATAATGAATATCCCCTTTAAACTCTGCCGTGAACTGGCATACCTTCATCAGTCATTGCCCCTCAGGGCAGCAATAATAAAAAAAATCAGTGAACAAAGATATATTATAGATGCTGGACAGTGGCATGGTCTCAAAGAGGGCACTTACAGACTGCGCAATGGTTCATCTCTAAAAGTGATTTCTACAGGTCGTTACAGCTCCCTTGCAGAGCCTGAATCAGCGGAGCAGACAAGTTTTCTTTTCGAACTGTATCCTGATGTCGGGAATGAAGTATCCAGGCTTGAAAGAAGAATGGAGCTCAACATAGATGAACAATATGGTTCGGCTAATACAATATTGAAGTCAACCGATGCGGGTAAGCAGTTTGTCAGGGCCGCATGCGTTATAAATCCGGGAGCCAATGCCTGTCTGCCGGGTTATGGTTCGTATCTGGCAACAGAATATATGGGCTTCAAAAAAACCAGACCGGATTATGCAGGCATCCTTACCGGAACAGGAGTGATTCTCTCACACCTTACTCTTACGGAATTCATGACCGGGTTCAGGAGTAATTTTTTTCCGTGGATAAGGGATGATGACAAGTCAGCAAAACAACAGAGGCTTCAATGGTTTATGTTCGGAACTCTGCCGCTTGGTATGACTGCTTCGTATTTTCATCAGCTTTCAAGCCAGTATGAATATACAAGGCACCTGCCTCCTTTTTTTGAAACAAGGGATGAGGCGGCAGTATGCTTTTCTGTAATTGTACCGGGCGGAGGACTCTTTTACAAGGGTTACCGTTTTACGGGTTGGGCTTATTACTTTTCAGAGATTTTTTTGGGAGGCTATGGAACTTACCATTCGGGACAGAAAAAATCGATTTATGCTTTTGGTGCCCTGGGGTTGATCAAAGGGATTGAGATTATACACGCTGCTTTTGCTCCTGTTGCCTATGATTTTTATCAGAGGGAAATCAGGAGGGGTGATTCAAACCGGGATGCTGAATTTCTTATGAGTGTGAATACCATTGAAAATGAGGATGTTCTGAAATTTGGCCTGAGGATGTATCTCAGGTAATTTTTGTCATCTCTTCGAGTTTTGTGAGGTTTTCCAGGGCCTCTTCACGGCAGGTTCCGCACAGTTCTTTTGTTGGGGTGAATTCAATGCATACATCAGGCCTTTCGTTACTTCCAAAGAGGGCGCAGAGGTTTTTCTCAGTAAGGTGTATACATTTCACACCTGCGGGTTTCCCGTCAGGCATTCCTTTTATTGGGCTTGATATTGAAGGTGCAATGCAACAGGCTCCGCATCCTTTTCTGCATTCTTGCATTTGATATTTCTCTCTGGTATAATTCAGATTCTTCTGTGTCACTAAACCTGAATTGTTCCTGCAAATATCAAAAGAGAAGGAGATTATGAGATGTTATGAGCTAAAGAGGATATAATGAAGATAAAAATTTTATTGAATTATATTTCATCCCCCACCCTCTTGCATTCCCATGTGTCTTTTCCCTTCGTTATTGATATGCGGGGACATATCAGATTATTAAACAGGATCACTTTTATATTTTGACAAAACATCAGGTAAGTAAATACGTCAAAATATTTTTCTTTATTATTGATAGCATCTGAGTCAGGCATTAACGAACTGTAAAAGATTATTGCCGTCATTCCTGTGAATGCACGAATATACTGATGAAAAGAGGAGAATATGAGCATGCAAAAAAAATGGCAGTATGATGAGAAGGCTATGCCTGGAACTGATTACAATGACGAGAAGGAAGCTGTAAATTATGACGGAAGGATGTCGGGCATAAGGGATATTCAGGCAGAAAATCAGGCTATTGCTGACTGGCTGAAAATAACCGGCAGTGATACTGTTCTGGAGATAGGCTGTGGAACCGGAGGCTTCGCTATTGGAATTTCACAGCAATGCCTGAAGGTCATTGCTGTGGATGTGTCAGAGGCAATGCTCTCTCTTGCGAAAAGGCAGGCAGCTGAGTCAGGAGCCGCTAATGCAGAATTTATTAATTCCGGTTTTCTTGATATAGATATAATAAAAGATCCTGTTGATCATGTTGTGACTCAGTTCGCACTTCATCACCTGCCTGATTTCTGGAAGATGATAGCCTTAAAAAAAATAAACAGTGTACTTAAACCCGGGGGGAAATTCTTTTTGAAGGATATTGTCTTTTCATTGAACCCTGATAAATATGATAAAACCATAGACTATACACTGAAACATCTCAAAGAAATTGGTGGTGATGTGATTGCCGAAGAGTTTGAAAAACACGTTAAAGAAGAATTCTCCACTTATGACTGGATAATAGAGGAAATGCTCTACAGGGCAGGATTGGATATAATAGACGCTGATTACGGAGATAATCTGGTAACAACATATGTGTGTGTAAAGAGTGATGAAAAAAGATAAAAGAATCGAACTCCTTTGCCCGGCAAAGAATCTTGAAACAGGAATAGCAGCAATACTTCATGGAGCAGATGCAGTATATACCGGAGCTCCCAGGTTTGGAGCCCGCAGGGCTGCCGGGAACAGTGTCAGTGATATTGAAAAACTGGTTGAATTCGCTCACAGGTATTATGCGTCAGTTTACATTACACTGAACACGGTACTCTTTGATGATGAAATCGAGGATGTTCATAGACTTACTGTTGCCCTTTACAATGCAGGAGTCGATGCCCTGATAGTTCAGGATATGGCATTTTTTGAAATGGATCTTCCGCCTCTGCCCCTGCACATGAGTACACAGTGTCATAATACAGATATTGAAAGAGTAAAATTTTTTGAAGATGCCGGAGCTGAAAGGGTAATCCTCGCAAGGGAACTGTCGTTGAATGAAATCAAAAACATTCGTAAAGAAACCTCGATCCGTCTTGAGGCATTTGTTCACGGAGCTCTGTGTGTGTGTTACAGCGGGCAGTGTTACATGAGCCTCGCTGCCGGTGGCAGAAGTGCCAATCGTGGTGATTGTGCCCAGCCATGCAGAAAGAAATACAGCCTTTGGCATCCTGGAGGGAAGGAAATCATCAGAGACAAACACCTGCTCTGCCTGAAGGACATGAACAGATCTGATTCTTTGGAGGAGATGATCGATGCTGGCATAACATCCTTCAAAATTGAGGGTAGGCTCAAAGACATCAGTTATGTGAAAAATATCACTGCTTTTTACAGAAAAAAGATAGATCGAATCCTTGAACAAAGAGATGATTTATCAAAAAGCTCGTCAGGGAATACCCGGATTTTTTTTGAACCGGATCCGCAAAAGACCTTCAACAGGGGATACACTGATTATTTTTTTCCTGAATGCAGAAAGATCATGTTTTCTCCGCTCACTCCCAAGTCAATTGGAGCAGAAGCGGGCAGGGTTGTATTCAGGGGAAAAAACAGGATTGAAGTCGAAAGCAGTCTTGATTTTTGTAATGGAGATGGTTTCTGTTTTTTTGATGAAAAGGATGAGCTCCTCGGTTTCAGGGCAGAAAGGGTCGACGAAAGGACAATTTATGCATCTCTGCCGGATGAATTGAGAAAAGGTGATTTTGTATACCGCAATCATGATGCATCATTCGTTACAATGCTCAAAGGAAAAACATCTGAAAGAAAGGTGCAGATCGATGCGTTCATCACTGACACTGAAAACGGTCTGGAGGTGACATTCTCGGATGAAGACGGTAATAGTGTAAAACAGGTAATAACCTGTGAAAGGCAGGAAGCAACTGATCGGGAAAGGGCATATGAAATAATAAAGAAATCCCTTGCACGGCTCGGGGATACAATTTTTGAATTAAGAGATCTTTCTGTGGAAATGAATCCCTTCTTTTCAATAAGGCCATCTGATCTGAACTCAACAAGAAGACAACTTTCTGAATTGCTTTTAATCAAGAGGCTTGATAAATATTTGTTACAAAGAATAAAAAGAGAAAAAAAATACCCGCAATACATAAAAAATATCACCAGTGATTATAATGTTACTAATGCATTGGCCGAAAAATTTTATACCCTCTGCGGAGCATCGGAAGTTCGTCAGGGATATGACCTGTCGTATGATTTTGCGTTTACTGTAATGAAAACCAGGCTCTGCCTGAGATATGAGTATGGTCTCTGCATGGGGAAAAAAGGTGAGAATGGTCCGCTTGTTCTGAAAGATGAAAAGAACAGTTATAAGCTGGAATTCGACTGCGAAGACTGTACCATGAATGTTTCTGTGGAGAAACTTATTTCATGACAGGGAAACGGGTTATTTTAAGGATAACAGTTCTAATTAGCGTGAAATGGGGGCTGCCTGATAAGACCAGGATTGTCTCTCAGGTGAAGAAACATTCAGATTACCAGGCAGCCCCTTTATTAATGATTATAAGCATGAATGTGGGTATATTCATGTGAGTGTATGTGTTTGTGCTCGTGGTTTCCTTCCATTATCTTACCCCTCTGTTTGATGATAGACCCTGAGTTTATTTACCCACTTTATATATTTTTACAGGATTTCATCAATTTTAATACTATTTATAATACCGGTCAATTGGTCAATAATTATTTCAGCAGCAAATATTCAGTGTTTATTCTTCAGGGATCCTCTAAAAATTATATTTTTTAAAAATTACAATAAATTATAACTACTGCTAAAATCAGCACTTATGTTTTCCGCCCTTTGAAGGCGGGCGGGAAAACTTAATTATCAGAAGAAGCCTTCAGTAATTATAAACTATAAAAGCACTATTGGGACAGGTATCTTTGCGGGGGCCATAATAGTGGTTTCGGAGAGTGATTTGTTCTGAACAGAAAAGACAGGTCGCAAAATATTTATTTTTTTCATTCATGGATATGGTAATATGATAAAATATTTTTGGGGAGAGCATGATGACAATTATAGACAGAACTGACACTGTACTCAGAAAAAAATTATTTATGAATATAGCGCTGGTAATTTTTCTCGTGATTATGGGGATATTTCTTGGATTTTTTTTGAGAAACAGGCAGCTCATCAATGAAATGCTTCTGGTCAGAGCGAGAACGAATTTTTATACAATTGTAATTACCAGGAAATGGAATGCCGGGTATGGAGGAGTCTATGTTGAAAAGAAAAAGGGAGTTGAATCCAATACTTATCTTAAAAATCCGGATATAAGATCTGTTGATGGTAAGACCTTCACAATGAAAAATCCTGCACTAATGACAAGAGAGATCTCGGAGATTGGAAGGGATGAGGGACTGTTCACATATCATATCACGAGCCTGAATCCCCTGAATCCCGATAACAAACCTGATTCTTTTGAAAAAGGAGCTCTGAAAAAATTCGAAAAAGGAGAAAGAGAAATATCTGGAATTATTAAGGCAGGAGATAAGCACTATTTGAGATATATGGGGCCTCTCTATGTTGAAAAAAGCTGTCTTAACTGTCATGCAGTACAGGGATATAAAACCGGAGACATAAGGGGAGGGATCAGCGTTCGTTTTGAGATAACTGAACTTATTGAAATCCTTGAAAGAGAAAAGATTTCAATTATCATATTGAGCGTTATATCTGTTATGATACTTTTTGGGTTTATTTACTGGTTTGCAGTAAGGGTTCTTGACAGATTGCGAAGAGCCTATCAAAAAATTGAATATCTGGCAATAACAGATGACCTTACCGGGCTTTTTAACAGGAGATATTTTTTCATGAGGCTGGATCAGGAAATTGACAGATCGAAGCGTTATAAAGAAGATCTCGCCTGTATAATGATCGACCTCGATCATTTCAAGAATATAAATGATACATACGGGCATCAGGCCGGCGATCTTGTTTTGAAGACAGTTTCGAATATAATAAAGCATTTTTCGAGAAACAGCGATATCGTTGCACGCTATGGAGGAGAGGAGATAATTGTTTTGCTGCCTGAAACTGATTCTGAGTCGGCAGTAGTGTTTGCAGAGAAAATACGTGAAGCTGTTGAAGAATGCTCAGTTCCGGTGCAGAAATTCAATGTTTCTGTAACTGCAAGTTTTGGGGTTTCTTCATTAAATCTTACAGATGAGGATGAAGACGCAAAAAAAGAACTCATTGTAAAGGCAGACAGGGCGCTTTATATTGCAAAGAAAAACGGAAGAAACCGTGTTGAATATTATGACTGAAAAATATTAAGCAAGCCTTTCCCTTATAAAGTTATTATTCTCCCTTTATTACAAAATTTCTTTTTGAAAGAAAGTTTCCTGTTATAACTGATGTAATTATGACGATAGGTAGTGAGACAAAAAGCCTTATTGCAGTAAACTGTACTCCGACAAATACAGCTTCGAACATGGTCATTGGTATTCTGCATATCATTGCAGCACCAAGATAGGTGAACAGAACCGGAAGCCCTGCGCCTTTTTTGTGAAGGGTATACGAAAGCGGAAGAGCTGTGTAGATACCGCCTATTGCAGTCGATGCGAGGACTATTGCCCAGAAGTATCCCCTGATCCCGGAATCCTTCCCCATGTGTTTTTGTATGGTCTCTTTTTTAATCCATGCATCAAAGAGTCCTATGAGGATGAAGATGCATGGAATGAGTCCGAGGGTATGAACCGAGAGCTTTATGAAATTATCGGTTATTTTTATTCCGGGATCGAAAGCAGTGAAATGAGAAAGTATTAAAAAGAGAAAGAAGTTTATACACAGCAATATCTTTATCCGGTTTTTCATCTCAGAAAATTTCTCCATAGAATATACCCGTAAAAAAGGCGACGATGAGCCCGGTCAGAAGGGCCGTTATATTCCTTATGACAGAAACCTTCAGCCCCAGAAATTTTTTTTCAAACGGAAAAGATAGAAATCCAACCATCATGAGAGATGTTGTAAAAGCAGAAATTACTGTATATGAAACCCCTTTTTTTATCAGGATTCCGCTCAGGGGAAACGCAAGAAACCCGGGCATTACAGTCACGGCTCGTGCTGCGGCAGCGAAAATTGTTCCCTGAAATATTCCTGATTTGCCGAGATATTTTACAATGAGTGAGTCAGGGACAAGATAAATGATGATTGAAACGATTATTATCATTTCAATGAATGCAGGCAGAACAAATCTGAATTTATTCCATGCAATCTTAATAGCGGTAAGTGTTCTTTTCCTGTTTGTAATGAAGGAGATTGTCAGAAGAACAAGGGTTGTTAAATACAGGCAGATCATGATTTTTCCTGAGTGAATTTCAGTGTAATTTGCTCTTACTGTATAAACAGGGCAGGTGTTATTTAATCAAGGAATTATTTTTTTGGATCCTCCTTTTGGTCATCAGGCTTGCATCCTTCTGTATTGTATGGACAGGAAGCACAGCTGTCAGGGCTGCATCCTTCCCCTTTTTCAACTCCTCTAAGGTTTAGCCATATCTTTCTTACAAGGTATATGGCGCATAGGGCAATGATTATTCCTGCAATTATATTTTCAATAATGTCTGACATTTTAAATGAGCATCTCCCATATTTTTATCACAAGGAATGAAATAATCCATGCAACAGCGGTGGTATAAAAAGCTGCAAACAGTGCCCATCTCCACGAGCCGGATTCTCTTTTTATTGCTGCAATTACTCCAACACAGGGGAAGTAGAGAAGCACGAAGAGTATGAATCCGAAAGCAACCGGTTTTGTGAGTACTTTTTTCCCTTTGTCAGGGCCGCATGAATGGGTCTGAGCCTTCAGGTTATTCATAAGCGCCTGTGATGTTTCATCGCATTCCTCATCCACATGATAAAGAACACCGAGAGTGCCAACAACGACTTCTTTTGCTGCAAGCCCTGTGATAATACTTACTGACATTTTCCAGTCAAAACCATGCTGCGCGAACACAGGTTGTACAAAATGACCTATTCTTCCGATGTATGACTGTTCGAGTCTCTCGGATTCTTTCTGCATGTTGAGATTTTTTAGCAGCTCTTCCTTCTCAGGTGGCGTTTTTACGCCCGGGTATTGTTTTTCAATGGATGCAATTTCAGCATCATAGTTCCTGGTATGCTCTGCGTTCCTGGGGAATGCTCCGAGCGCCCATATAATTATTGATGCAACAAGAACAATACCTGCAATTTTTTTCAGATACTCCACACCTTTTTCCCACATGTGTTTTGCTGATGTTCTGAGCCTTGGCATCCTGTAAGGCGGGAGTTCCATAACAAAGGGAATGTCTTTTGATCTGAAAATAGATTTCTTCATGAGTCTTGCTGATAATATTGCAACAGCCGCGCCTGTAATATATATGACAAAAAGCAGAGATCCGCTGGACTCCGGGAAAAAAGCGCCAATGAACAGTACGTATACAGGAAGCCTTGCAGAGCATGACATGAATGGTATTATCAGCATTGTGAGCAACCTGTCATTTCTGCTCTCTATGGTTCTGGTTGCCATTACGGCCGGCACATTACAGCCGAAACCCATGATGAGGGGAATAAAGGATCTTCCGTGAAGCCCAAGCCTGTGCATGAGTTTGTCCATTATAAATGCTGCCCTTGCCATGTAACCTGTGTCTTCCATGAGTGATATCATAAAGAAAAGGATGAGTATATTAGGCAGAAAAATAATCACACCGCCCATGCCGGCAATGGCTCCGTCTACAATGAGCTGTTTGAGTATTCCGTCAGGCATGTTGGTAGATATGAATGATGATAACCAGCCAACAGAAGAGTCTATCCAGTTCATGGGATATTCACCAAGGGTGTAAGTGAGAGTGAATGTAAGCCACATGAAGAATAAAAAAATCGGAAAACCGAGCAGTCTGTTCGTTAAAAAGCGGTCGATTCTTTCACTCTTGGTAATTGATGGCCTTGCCGCAGGCTTACATGTCTCTGTAAGAGCCCCTGCAATGAAACCGTATTTTGCATCTGTAAGCAGGGTTTCTGTATCGTCATTGTATAGTTTCTCGAGCCTGTGCTGTTCGGATTCAACTTCGGATTTTATTTCATCACTGTTTGTGCATTTTGCCAGAATCTTCTTTGTTGCATCACTGTCTTTTTCAAGCAGCTTAAGAGAAAGAAATCTCGATGATACAAGGTCTGTAAGTGACAGATTTTCTTTTTTCTTTATTTTCTGCTGTATGGCAGAAACAGATTTTTCAATTTCATTTCCATAATTTATGTGAATATGTCTTACATCACGATCCCGGTCTTCATATACTTCAATGGCCTTCTGAAAGAGTTCTTTTATCCCTTTGCCTTTGGAACTCACTGTTGGAACGATAGGAATTCCCATCATTCTGCCCAGACTATCATAATCGAATTCATCCCCTGATTTCTCAAGTTCATCGAACATGTTCAGTGCAATTATTACCTTTACATCCATGTCAATGAGCTGGGTTGTCAGGTAGAGGTTTCTTTCAAGGTTTGATGCATCTATAACATTTATTACAATATCAGGAGCGTTGTCTATTATGAAATTCCTGACATACAGTTCTTCAGGTGTGTATGCTGTTATTGAATATGTTCCCGGCAGGTCATTCAGGTTGAAGGTATATCCGTCCTGGCTGAATACAGCCTCTTTGGAGTCTACAGTGACTCCCCCGTAATTGCCGACTCTTTCTCTTGAGCCTGAGGCATGGTTGAAGAGAGTTGTTTTCCCGCAGTTGGGATTCCCAACAAGAGCAATGTCAATAACCCTGCCTCTTTCTGTTGCCTTTTTCTTCATGAGGTTCTCACAGCGGGTTCCGTAAAAATGCTCCATCATGAAATGTTCTTTCATTGTCTTTCTTGGGCAGGTTTTCATTCCCTGGAGGTTGAAGTTTTCGTCAAAAACCGGGATTTCGGTATTTAGAGGCCTGTTTCTGAATCTGCCATGCCTGAGGCGCCTTTGGCCCCTTCTCAGGTGATGTTCTCTTTGTATGATCTCTCTGCACTCTTCATCAGTGTATACGTCTATGAGTCCTGCCTCACTTCTTCGAAGGGAGACGTTATAGCCCATAATTTTATATTCTATTGGATCTTTAAGGGGGGCATTCTTGATCACCTGGACATCCTGTCCTTTGATAAAGCCCATTTCTGTTATTCTTTTTCGGAAGGCGCCTCTGCCCCTTACTTTGGTTATGATTCCGGTTTCACCGTTTTTAAGTTCAGCAAGTGTCATATTTTTTTTCTTCAGTAATTATGTAATTAAGCCCCGGCTGTTGCAGAACATTTGGCATGGGGTTTATCTGTTAAGTTAATAATTACCCCTGTTAGGGTCAACTAAATTTTTTAGTTAATATAAACGAATTGTTTTTGCTTACCACTCAATGCGGCTGCGGAGAAGAGCCTCTGCATCAGAACATTTCAGGGGCTTTGAAAAATAGAATCCCTGGCCATAATCACAGTTGAAATTTCTTAATATATTGAGGTGCTCCTCAGTTTCAACCCCTTCGGCTATTACCTTCATGTTGAGATTGTGAGCCAGCCCAATTATTGTTTTTACGATTATTTCACTTTCATCGTCGATATTTATCCATTCCACGAATGATTTGTCAATTTTCAGATAATCGACCGGAAAGTGCCTGAGGTAACTCAGCGAGGAATATCCTGTGCCGAAGTCATCCATATACAGGTGAAAATCCATTGCCTTGAGTTCAAGAAGCATCAGGTTGGATGCTTCCATATCATCCATAATAGTACTTTCAGTAATCTCAAGCCTGAGTGCATTGTGGTCAACTCCATATCTGTCTGCTGCGTCAGTAATCTTTTTGCAGAGATCCGGCTGTATGAACTGTCTGCCTGAGACGTTGAAGCTGAGGGTGAGGTTGTTTCCTCCTGGCTTGCTTTTATGCCACTCTCCAAGCTGTCTGGCGGCTTTTTCTATAACCATGTCTCCAATAGCAAAAATCAGGTCTGTTTTCTCCGCAAGGGGGATAAAACTGTCTGGTGGAATTATTCCCTTTTCAGGATGAATCCATCTTATTAGAGATTCAAATCCTGTAGTATGGCCTGTCTGCAGGGATATGATTGGCTGATAGTACAGTTCAAATTCATCATTTTCTATTGCCAGGTAGATTTCTTTTTCGAGCTCCCTGTTCTGAGGAGAAATGGTAATTGTATTTTTTAGATCAATAAGCTCTGATGCCTCTTTTCTCAGTTGCTTTTCCTTCCTGAGGTTGGTCATTGCCAGGGAATTCTGTTCAGCTGAATTCTCTATAATAGAAAATATAAAATGAAGGAGTTCTCTTGTATCTGAATTGATTGATATATTTTGATTATTATGCAGAAATTCAATGTTAACGGGTCTGATCTCTATTTTTTCTTCATGATGGAGCCTGATTATTTCACTGACCCTGGATGTGAAATATTTTTTTTTGCATGGGCTCGATATATGGTGCGAAACCCCTGCCGCCAAATCTTTGAGATAGAAATCAGTTTCTCTGAACGGGGAGACCGCAATGATGGGGATATCGGCTTTTCTGCATATATCGGCTGTAGTTTTCCATGTCTCGCTTTTTATGGTTCCGGATATACCGGTGATGTATATTACAAGGTCCGGAGCATCTTCATCCGGGTTTAAATTCATAAAATCATCAGCCCTGATTATATTAACGGAGAATCCATTTTCAACCAGAGAGTCTTTGATTTTTCCTGTGCTGTCATAGTCTTTGTCAATGATGATTATTTTCTTGCCGTTCATCTTTAAATTCTGATTATACTCCCGGATTAATGAAATATAAGGGAAGCCTGATAAATTTATTCTGCCATTCCCAGCAGGATATAATGTCAGATAAAATCAGGAGTTTGTATCTGCAAGATTAATAATACTCCTGATTTTATAAAGTACGCATAATTAATTATATCTTATAATCCCTTATCGGCAAGGCAAATTTTTATTCATGATGAAAACATGTCTTCAGGAAACTGAGGTGCTGATAATTTATTTCCCGTTGAATTGCGGTTTTCTCTTATTGAAAACCGCATCAGCACCCTCGGCAAAATCGTCGCTGCCTCCACCTGCCATTATATTTATTCTTTCATTCTCCATCTGGCATTCGAGTTCACGCAGCAATGACCTGTTTATAAGCTGTTTGCCGCGGGCAAATGCGAGCGTTGGTCCGGAAGCGAGTTTTTTTGCAAGCTTTTCTGTCTCATCATCAAATGAATCTGCCGGAACAACCATTGATACCATGCCAAGCCTTAATGCCTCTTCCGCTTTTACTGG